>CAVPUD010000070.1:0-12385 GCA_963708545.1 uncultured beta proteobacterium
CGGAGCATCTGGGGCAACTGGGTTTTTACCTGACTGCCGTGGATCGCCAGGTGAAAAGCGAGCACGACAACCCCACCATTGGCTTGCTGCTGTGCAAAAGCAAAAACAAAGTGGTGGCCGAGTACGCCCTGGGCGATAAGACACAGCCCATGGGTATTGCCGAATACAAATTGCTGGAATCGCTGCCAGTCGAATTGCAGACCGGCCTGCCCAGCATCGAACAGATTGAGCGCGAGTTAGCCGCGTTGTCGGACGAAACAAGTGGGGAGGATTGATGGGCTGGGAACTCGAAGACGTCGAAAAGCCCTTCGTAGCCCAGTTGCAGGCGCTGGGTTGGACGCATGTGCAAGGCAGCCTGGATGAGCCGGCTGTCACCGGCCGCGCGAGCTTTGCCGAGGTGATTCAGGAGGGGCTGCTGCGCGATCAGCTGCGCGCGCTGAATCTTGGGCCGGACGGCACGCCCTGGCTGGACGATGCGCGCCTGTCGGAAGCCGTCGCCGCCATCACCCGGCTGGGCACGCCCAAGCTGATGGAGGCCAACCAGAAGGCTACCGAACTGCTGATCCGCGGCCTGACCGTTGAGGGTCTGCCCGGCTGGGACGGCGGGCGCGGCCAGACGATACGCTACATCGACTGGGACACGCCAGCCAACAACCGGTTCACGGTCGTCAACCAGTACCGTGTCGATTGCCCGCCCGGCTTCAACAGCGCCAAGCAATTCATCGTGCCCGACCTGGTGCTGCTGGTGAACGGCATCCCGCTGGTGGTGGTGGAGTGCAAGAGCCCGTCTGTCCCCGAGCCACTGGCCGAGGCCGTGGACCAACTGCGGCGCTACAGCAACCAGCGCAAGGCCGCCTTTGAGGTGGACGACAACGAAGGCAACGAGCCCTTGTTTGCCACCAACCAGTTGCTGGTGGCCACCAGCTTCGACGAGGCTCGGGTGGGCTGCGTGGGCGCGGACTTTGAGCACTATGCCCAGTGGAAGACGGTGGTCGGCCCAGACGGGAGCGGCAGCGAGATCGAGGTTGCGCAGGCGCTCGGCAAGTCGGCCCTGTCGGAGCAGGAGCGCCTGATCGCTGGCCTGCTGGCGCCCGCGCATCTGCTGGACGTGGTGAAGAATTTCCTGCTGTTCATGCAGGTGGGCGGCCAGACCATCAAGTCCGTCTGCCGCTACCAGCAGTACCGGGCCGTGAACCGGGCCATCGCGCGGCTCAAGACCGGCAAGACCCGACTGCAACACGGCGAGCACGATCAGCGCGGAGGCATCATCTGGCACACCCAGGGCTCGGGCAAGAGCCTGACGATGGTGTTTTTGGTGCGCAAGATGCGCGCGGACGCGCAGCTGCGACGCTTCAAGGTCATCGTCGTCACCGACCGGAAGGACTTGCAGAGTCAGCTCTCCGTGACCGCCACGCTCACCGGCGAGGTGGTGGAGGTGGCGGACAGCATGGCCGGGGTTCGGCGGCTGGCTCGGCGCAAGGGGCCGGGGTTGGTGTTCGCCACGATCCAAAAATACCGTGACGCAGACATGCTGGGCGAAGCGCCGTTGCAGGCGGCCGACCTGCCGCGTGTCGAAGCGCCGCAAGCGGTCTATCGCGTGGAGCCGAATTTCACCATTCTGAATGAAGACGACAGCATCCTCGTGCTGGTGGACGAGGCGCACCGCACTCAAGCCGGCGACCTGCATGCCAGCCTGCTGGCGGCCTTGCCCAACTGCGCACGAATCGGCTTCACCGGCACGCCTATCATCATGGGCGGGAAGAAGCGCACCCACGAAATCTTCGGCGAGTTTATCGACCGCTACTCCATCAAGGAAGCCGAGGCCGACGGCGCCACGGTGCCGGTGCTGTACGAAGGGCGTACCGCCAACGGCGCAGTCAAGGATGGCGCCAGCCTGGACGAGCTTTTCGAGGACCTGTTCCGCCAGCACACGCCAGAGGAACTGGAGGCGATCAAGCAAAAGTACGCCACCAAGGGTCACGTCTTCGATGCCCCGGCATTGATTGCAGACAAGGCGCGCGACATCATGCGCCACTACGCCACCCACATCCTGCCCAATGGTTACAAGGCGCAGGTGGTGGCCTACAGCCGGCTCGCAGCGATCCGCTACTTCGAGGCTTTGCGGCGTGCTCGCGATGAGCTGCTCGCGGACGCCGAGGCGCTGAGCCCGCAGGAAAAGGCGCTGGACGACGAGGCCCTGTGCCAGCGCCCGCCCAAAGTGCAGGCCATGGTGCAAGCCTGGCGCTACCGCGACACGCTGGCGCGCATCGAGTTCGCGCCCATCATTTCGGGCAGCAACAACGACGATCCGGCCTGGAAGACCTGGACCGATGCAGCGGCGCACGAGCAGTTGATCAAGCGCTTCAAGAAGCCGCTGTTCCATGCCAAGCCCGAGAAGACCGACCCGCTGGCCTTCCTGGTGGTGAAGTCGATGCTGCTCACGGGCTTTGACGCGCCCATCGAGGGCGTGATGTACCTGGATCGGCCGATCCGCGAAGCCGAGCTGCTGCAGGCCATCGCCCGCGTGAACCGCACAGGTTTTGGCAAACGCTGCGGCATCGTGGTGGACTATTACGGAGTGGCGCAACACCTGAAGGAGGCGCTGGCGGCCTACGCCGACGAGGACGTGGAAGGCGCGCTGGCCAGCCTGAAGGACGAGGTGCCAGTGCTGCGCGACCGGCATCTGCGCGTGGTGGATCTGTTCCGCCAGCGGGGCATTGACTCGCTGGAAGACACCGAGGCCTGCGTCGAGGCATTGGGCAGCGAGAAGTTGCGCGCCGAGTTCGCCGTCAAGCTCAAGGCTTTCTTGGGCTCACTGGATACGGTGCTGCCGCGACCGGAAGGGTTGCCGTACACCAAGGACGCCAAGAAACTCGCTTATATCTACGCCCGCGCCCGCAATCGCTACAAGGACACGCCGGTACTGGGCAAGGATGTCGGTGCCAAGGTGCGCAAGCTGATCGACGACCATGTGATCTCGCTGGGCATTGACCCCAAAATCCCGCCGATTCAGCTGACCGATGCCGAGTTCGACACGCACCTCGCCCGCACGGTCAACGACCGCGCCAAGGCCTCCGAAATGGAGCACGCGATCCGCTCGCATATTCGCAAGCACACGGACGAAGACCCGGTGCTGTACCGCAAGCTGTCAGAGCGTCTGAACGACATCCTGACGGCGCTGGGGGAGCAGTGGAAGGAGGTCATCTCCCAGCTACAGCAACTCATCGATGAACTGCGCTCGGGCAAGGCCGGCGTGGCCGATGCGCCAGACGACCTGCCAGCGCATTGCGCGCCCTTTCTGCGCACGGTGCTGGACGTGGTTTGTGCCGGACAGACGCCAAGCCCGGCCGACATCGTGCGTTTGAAAGACGAGACCGCCGAGTTGGTGGAGCTGCTGGTGCAGGAGCTGCAGGGCAACCGCAACATCTGGAGCCCAAGCAAACGCGCCGACCAAGACAACCTGAACACTCAGTTGTTCGAGCACTTGATGCGCGTGCGCCCGCCGTTGGTGGATGCCGATCAGGCTGGCGTGCTGGCCGACAAGTTGATGGAACAGGCGCGCGCCAGCCATGACAAGCTGGTGCAGGTGTGACGATGGTGGTGGATGGGCTGCAGTTCTCGGTGCGGCGTAGCGTGCGTCGCAGGACGATGCAGATCACCGTGGAGCGTGATGGGCAGCTAGTGCTGGCGGCACCGCCCGATGTGGACGAAGCCGTGCTGTGCGCCTTCGTCAAGGAAAAGCGCTTTTGGATCTACACCAAGCTGGCCGAGAAGGAACGTCTGCAACGCCAGGTGCCGCGCAAGGAGTTCGTTGGTGGCGAGGGCTTCTTGTACCTCGGCCGCAGCCACCGGTTGAAGCTGGTGGATGGGCAAGACGTGCCGCTAAAGCTGGCGGCGGGCCGCTTTTGCTTGCGCCAAAACGCCCTGTCTGACGCGCGCGAGCACTTCATCCGCTGGTATGGCGAGCGTGCCAAGGCCTGGCTGACAAACCGCGTGGCCAACTACCAGTCACGCATGGAGGTCTCGCCCGCAGGCGTCAAGGTGCAGGACCTGGGCTACCGCTGGGGGTCGTGCGGCAAGGGCGACTGGTTGTATTTCCACTGGAAGACGATCCTGCTGCCAGCGCGCATCGCCGAGTATGTGGTGGTACACGAGATGGCCCACCTGCATGAGCCGCACCACACGCCCGCGTTCTGGCTGCGCGTGGAGCGCGCCATGCCAGACTACCTGCAGCGCAAGGCTTGGCTGGCCGAGCATGGAGTCGATGTGGAGGGGATATGAGTGGCCCAAAATAAAAAACCGCTCAGCCGCCGCGCACCTGGCCCGCTCACATCCCGAGCGACTTGAGCAATTCTTCGGTATCGCTCGCGCCGGCATCTGGCGCCGCGGGTGCGGGCGCCGCGGAGGCGAGGTGCGCCTGCGCGATCAGGGCGTCGGGGTCGGGGGCTTCCTGGGGTTCGAAGTCGTAGAGCTTGATGAACTCGGTGCGGTCGATCGCGAGTTCGAGGTAGAAGATGTGGTTTGCGCCGGTGTAGAAAGTCACGCGCCGCGCCTCGGGCTGGTCGAGGTTGGCGTCCACGCTCAGCACCACCTGTTTGTTCAGCACCAGCATCTTGGGCTGGTTTTGCGTGATGTGGGTCTGCAGTTCGCGCCGCACCTTGCCGATGAAGTCGCCCACGACCTGGTTCATGAGCTCGCCCATGACGTTGCTCACGTCGTCCGAGGTATAGGAGCTCGCAAGATCATCGCGCGACATGCCCATGTTGAGCATGTAGCTCTGGTAGAGCTCCATCGCCGCCTGGGCCGAGAAGTTGATGATCACCAGGCCCGAAAAGCCGCCGTCGAACAGCACGAAGCAGCCGATGTCGGGCTTGAGGCAGGTTTTGCTGATGCGCTGCACCATGGCCGAGTAGTGGATGGTGCTCTGCGTGGCCATGGTGAGCACCTTGGTGACCGAATTGCACAGGCTCAGCAGCAGGTCTTCGGTGCCGAAGACGACGGGGTTTTCAGTGGTGCTCATGAAAAGGTGTAGAGAAAAGTAACGAACCCCGCGAGTGTGCCATTGTGCGTCCGGAGGAAGGCAAGCGCGATGTGGGCTCCTGCGCGGCGCCGGCGCACACTCCGCCTCTTCAGCGCCGCGCGGGCGGCAAGTCGGTGCAAAGGCCCAACGCAGCTTCGGCGGCCAGGCCTATGCTCTCGCCCAGCGTGGGGTGCGGGTGCACGGTCTGGCCCATGTCGAGCGCGTCCGCGCCCATTTCGATCGCGAGCGCCACTTCGCCGATCAGGTCGCCCGCATGCGCACCGACGATGCCGCCGCCGAGGATGCGGCCGTGGCCGGGGGCGCCCGCGTCGGCGTTGGCGTCGAACAGCAGCTTGGTGAAGCCTTCGTCGCGGCCGTTGGCAATCGCGCGGCCCGAGGCGCTCCAGGGGAACAACCCCTTGCGCACGGCGATGCCTTGCGCCTTGGCCTGCGCTTCGGTCAGGCCGACCCAGGCGATTTCGGGGTCGGTGTAGGCCACGCTCGGGATCACGCGCGCCTCGAACGCGGCGCGCGCGAGCTCGGCCTTGCCCTGCAACTCGCCCGCGATCACTTCGGCCGCCACATGGCCTTCGTGCACGGCTTTGTGCGCGAGCATGGGCTGGCCGACGATGTCGCCGATCGCAAAAATGTGCGGCACGTTGCTGCGCATCTGCACATCGACCGGGATGAAGCCGCGCGCATCGACATGCACGCCGGCGGCTTCGGCGCCGATCTTGCGCCCGTTGGGGCTGCGGCCCACGGCTTGCAGCACGAGGTCGTAGGTTTGCGGCTCGGGCGCTGCCGTATCGGCCGCGGCGTCTTCCTGCACCGGGGCGAACTGCACCTGCACGCCCTCGGGCGTGGCGCGCGCGCCGCTGACGCGGGTGTGCAGCAGGATGCGGTCGAAGCGACTGGCGTTGAGTTTTTGCCAGACTTTGACGAGGTCGCGGTCGGCGCCGGGCATCAGCTCGCCGGTCATCTCGACCACGTCGATGCGCGTGCCCAGCGTCGCATACACGGTGGCCATCTCCAGGCCGATGATGCCGCCGCCGATGATGAGCATGCGCCGCGGCACGGACGGCAGTGCGAGCGCGCCCGTGCTGTCGATGATGCGCGCGTCGTCTGGCAGAAACGGCAGGCGCACGGCCTGGCTGCCCGCCGCGATGAGCGCGCATTGAAAGGCGATGGTGCTGCGCTTGCCGGTTTTTTCTTGCGCGGGGCCGGCGGTTTCTTCGACCACCACGCGGTGCGCGCTCGCAAAGCTGCCGTAGCCGCGCACGATTTGCACCTTGCGCATCTTGGCCATGGCGGCCAGGCCGCCCGTGAGCCGGCCCACCACCTTGGCTTTGTGCGCGCGCAGCTGGTCGAGGTCGAGCTGCGGCGCGCCGAAAGACACGCCGGCGCCGGCCAGGTGCTGCGCCGCGTCGATCACCGCGGCCACGTGCAGCAAGGCTTTGGACGGGATGCAGCCCACGTTGAGGCACACGCCGCCGAGCTCGGCGTAGCGCTCGACGAGCACCACGCGCAGGCCCAGGTCGGCCGCGCGAAAGGCTGCGCTGTAGCCGCCCGGCCCGCCGCCGAGCACGAGCAGGTCGCATTCGAGGTCGGCCGGGACTTCTACTGCGGCATTGGTGGTCGCTACGCTTTCAGGAGCTGCTTGCGATTGTCTGTCCTCTATTTCAAGCACGTTTGCGCTTGAATCGATTGAACTGCCTGCGCGAGCAGCTTCTGAATCAGGAGCGACCGCGTTCGCGGATGCAGGCGCGGCAGGCACAGCAGGCGCGGCAGGCACAGCAGGCGCGGCAGGCACAGCAGGCGCGGCAGGCACAGCAGGCGCGGCAGCGGCGTCCGCCGTTTCGAGCGTGAGCAGCACGCTGCCTTGGTGCACCTTGTCGCCGAGCTTGACGTGCAGCTCCTTGACCACGCCCGCGTGGCTCGAGGGGATTTCCATCGAGGCCTTGTCCGATTCCACCGTGACCAGGCTTTGCTCCGCGCGGATGGTGTCGCCGGGTTTGACCAGCACTTCGATCACCGTGACTTCGGGGAAGTCGCCGATGTCGGGCACCTTGATGTCCATGAGGGCCATGGTTTGCTTCTCCAGGATGGCGGGCTGCCGTTTACAAAGTCACGCGGCGGAAGTCCGCGAGCAGGCCGGTGAAATAGACGAGAAAGCGCGCCGCCGCGGCGCCGTCGATCACGCGGTGGTCCCACGACAGCGACAGCGGCAGCATCAGGCGCGGCACGAACTGCTGGCCGTCCCACTGCGGCTCGGTGTGGCTCTTGCACACGCCCAGGATGGCCACCTCGGGCGCGTTGATGATGGGCGTGAAGTAGCGCCCGCCGATGCCGCCGAGCGACGAGATCGAGAAGCAGCCGCCCGTCATGTCGGCCGGCGTGAGCTTGCCATCGCGCGCCTTCTGGCTCAGCGCCGCGGTTTCCTGCGCAATCTCGAGGATGCCTTTTTGGTCGGCGTCGCGCACCACAGGCACGACGAGGCCGCCCGGCGTGTCGGCGGCAAAGCCGATGTGGAAGTATTTTTTGAGCACGAGCTGCTCGCCGTCGAGTGAGGCGTTGAACTGCGGAAATTTGCGCAGCGCCGCGACGGCGGCTTTGATCATGAACGCGAGCAGCGTGACCTTGACGCCGGCCTTGGCGTGCTCCTCGTTGAGCTGCTGGCGGAAGGCTTCGAGCGCGGTGACGTCGGCGTCGTCATGGTTGGTGACGTGCGGGATCATGACCCAGTTGCGGTGCAGGTTGGCGCCGCCGATTTTCTGGATGCGCGACAAGTCCTTGCGTTCGACGGGGCCGAACTTGGCGAAATCGACCTGCGGCCAGGGCAGCAGGCTCAGGCCTGCACCGCCTGGTGCGCCGGCGCCTGTTGTCGCAGCGGCTGCGGCGCGCGTTTGCAGCGTGCCGCGCATCACGGCCTGCGTGAAGGCTTGCACGTCGGTAGTCGTGATGCGCCCTTTGGGGCCCGTGCCCTGCACTTCTTCGAGCGGCACACCGAGCTCGCGCGCGAACTTGCGCACCGCGGGCGAGGCGTGCGGCAAGCGTGCGAGCTGCGCGCTGCGGTCGGGCTGGTGCGGCGCTGGCTGCGCTGGCTGGCTGGGGGCGGCGGGCGCTGCGCCAGCCGCTGCCGCAGGTGCGGGCGCAGATGCGGGCGCAGTGCTTGCTGCGGGCGTTGGCACGGACGGCGCCACGGGCGCAGCCACCGCAGGGGCCGCTGCTTGCGCGCTCGCGGCCCGTTCAGTTGCTTCTATTTTGGTAGCTGCTTGCGCTTGCTGCACCTGCGCTAGCGGCTGATTTTGCTCTGAATTTGGCGAGGATGCGGGCGCGGCGGCAGGCGCACCCGCCACGTCGAGCGTGAGCAGCACCGAGCCCTCGTGCACCTTGTCACCGAGTGCCACGCGCAGCTCCTGCACCACGCCCGCGTGGCTCGAGGGGATTTCCATCGAGGCCTTGTCGGACTCCACGGTGACCAGCGACTGCTCTTTTTGCACCGTGTCGCCCGGTTTGACGAGGATTTCGATCACCGTGACTGCGTCGAAGTTGCCGATGTCGGGCACCTTGATTTCTTGGATGGCCATGTCGTTCTCCAGCGATTGCTGCACTGCAAGGCGCCCGCTTCAGGCGTTGAGCGGGTTGGGTTTTTCGGTGCGTATGCCGTATTGGGCGATGGCCTGCGCGAGGCGCTCGCGCGCCAGCTGGCCCTGCTCGGCCAGGCCCGTGAGCGCGGCGAGCGTGATGTAGTGGCGGTCGATCTCGAAGTGTTCGCGCAGGCGAAAGCGGAAATCGCTGCGGCCAAAGCCGTCCGTGCCCAGCACGTGGTAGCTGCGCCCCGCAGGGATGAAGGGGCGGATCTGCTCGGCGTAGGCCTTGACGTAATCGGTCGAGGCCACGACGGGGCCGGCGTGGCCCGCGAGCTGGCGCGAAACGAAAGGCACGCGCGGCGCCTCGGCGGGGTGCAGCAGGTTCCAGCGCTGGGCGTCACGGCCTTCGCGCGCGAGCTCGTTGAAGCTCGGGCAGCTCCAGACGTCTGCCGCCACGCCCCAGTCCTGCGCGAGCAGCTCTTGCGCCGCCAGGCTCTCGCGCAGGATGGCGCCCGAGCCCAGCAGCTGCACGCGCGGCGCCTGCACATCGGCCACTGCCGCGGGCTTGAACAGGTACATGCCCTGGATGATCTGCTCCTCGGTGCCGGGCGCCAGGCCAGGCATGGCGTAGTTTTCGTTGAGCAGGGTGAGGTAATAAAACACGTTCTCCTGGCGCTCGACCATGCGCTTCAGGCCGTGCTGCATGATCACCGCGACCTCGTGCGCAAAGCTCGGGTCGTAGCTCACGCAGTTGGGGATGTTGCCCGCGAGGATGTGGCTGTGGCCATCCTCGTGCTGCAGACCCTCGCCGTTGAGCGTGGTGCGCCCCGAAGTGCCGCCGAGCAAAAAGCCGCGCGCCTGCATGTCGCCCGCGGCCCAGGCCAGGTCACCCACGCGCTGAAAGCCGAACATCGAATAGAACACGTAAAACGGGATCATGATCCGGTTGTTCGTGCTGTAGCTCGTGGCCGCGGCGATCCAGCTGCTCATGCCGCCGGCCTCGTTGATGCCCTCTTGCAGGATCTGGCCCTTGGCGTCCTCGCGGTAATACATCACCTGGTCTTTGTCCACCGGCGTGTATTGCTGGCCCGCGGGGTTGTAGATGCCGATCTGGCGGAACAGCCCTTCCATGCCGAAGGTGCGCGCCTCATCGACGAGGATGGGCACCACGCGCGGGCCCAGCGCCTGGTCGCGCAAGAGCTGCGTGAGAAAGCGCACGTAAGCCTGCGTGGTGGAAATCTCGCGCCCCGCGGCCGTGGGCTCGAGGATGGCCTTGAAGGTTTCGAGCGCGGGCACGGTGAATTGCTCGTCGGCGCGCGTGCGCCGCTGCGGCAGGTAGCCGCCCAGCGCCTCGCGGCGCGCGTGCAGGTACTTCATCTCGGGCGTGCCCTCGGCAGGCTTGTAGAAGGGCAAGTTCGAGATCTGGCTGTCGGGGATGGGGATGTCGAAGCGGTCGCGGAACGCGCGCACGTCTTCGTCGCTGAGCTTTTTGGTCTGGTGCACGGTGTTCTTGCCCTCGCCGATCTTGCCCATGCCGTAGCCTTTGACGGTCTTGGCGAGCACCACCGTGGGCTGGCCCTGGTGGTGGTAGGCGGCGTGGAACGCGGCAAACACCTTTTGCGGATCGTGCCCGCCGCGGCGCAGGTTCCATATTTCATCGTCGCTCAGGTGCTCGACCAGCGCCAGCGTGCGCGGGTCGCGCCCGAAGAAGTTTTTGCGCACGTAGGCACCATCATTGGCCTTGAAAGCCTGGTAGTCGCCGTCGTTGCACTCCATCATGATCTTGCGCAGCGCACCGTCCTTGTCGCGCGCGAGCAGGTCGTCCCACTCGCGACCCCAGATGAGCTTGATCACGTTCCAGCCGGAGCCGCGGAATTCGCCTTCGAGCTCCTGGATGATCTTGCCGTTGCCGCGCACGGGGCCGTCGAGACGCTGCAGGTTGCAGTTGATCACGAAGATCAGGTTGTCCAGCTTCTCGCGCGCCGCGAGGCTGATCGCGCCCAGCGACTCGACCTCGTCCATCTCGCCGTCGCCGCAGAACACCCAGACCTTGCGCGGGGACGTGTCGGCGATACCGCGTGCGTGCAGGTATTTGAGAAACCGCGCCTGGTAAATGGCCATGATCGGCCCGAGCCCCATCGAGACGGTCGGAAACTGCCAGAACTCCGGCATGAGCTTGGGGTGCGGGTAGCTCGACAGCCCCCTGCCGCCGACTTCCTGGCGGAAGTTGAGCAATTGCTCTTCGCTGATGCGGCCCTCGAGGTAGGCGCGCGCATAGATGCCGGGAGAGCTGTGCCCCTGGATATAGATGCAGTCGCCGCCGTGCTGCGCGTTCGCAGCGTGCCAGAAATGGTTGAAGCCCGCGCCGAACAAGGTGGCGAGCGAAGCAAAGGAGCCTATGTGTCCACCCAGGTCGCCGCCATCGTCGGGATGCAGGCGGTTGGCCTTGACCACCATGGCCATGGCGTTCCAGCGCATGTAGGCGCGCAGGCGTTCTTCGACTTCCACGTTGCCGGGGCAGCGTGCCTCTTGTGCGGGCTCTATGGTGTTCACGTAACCCGTGGTGGCCGAAAACGGCAGGTCTATGCTGTTTTGGCGCGCGTGCTCTAGCAATTGTTCGAGCAGCGCGTGTGCGCGCACAGGGCCTTCTTTCTCTATGACGGCGGATAGCGCCTCCATCCATTCACGCGTTTCCTGCGGGTCGGGGTCGGCGGTAGCGGATGCAGACTGAAAAGCGGTGGGTTCGGTCATGCGATGTCTCCTTCGAGGACGCGAAAAAATGCGGGAGCGACTTTGCAACCCATTCTAAAGGGCAAGCGCGGATGCAATTTCGAATAATGGACGCATATACCGCGATGTGATAATTTTCCGCAGGTGCACACAAAAATACGCTGGATTGCGGCGCCGCTTCTCCACCTACACTTCACAGTGTGATGACTTCACCGCGCACGAACCCTTTGCCTGCCGCGCCGCCGCGCCGCCCCGCGCTGCTGCGCTGGTGGCGCGCCTGGTGGCGCAACCTTACGCCGCTGCGCCAGGACCGCCTCGCGCTGCTGGCCCCGCTGGTGGCGGTGTTTTTGTTCCTCGGGGCCATCGTCGCGGCCTTTGCTTACTTGCAGATCGAGAAGCATTGGAGCGCAGGAGAAACACGCCCTTGCTCGTGCCCAGGAGAACGAGAACATCTCCGTCCTTCACCTTGACGTGGCGTGCCGTGACCATGGGGCCTCCGTGGCGTAGAAGCCGTGCGAAATGGAATCGACCAGGCCGCAAACACTACACGGCACGACTCGGGCCCGGCGACTAGAATCCGCCTCCGAATTCCCAACCAGGCCCCTTCCCCGGGAGCTCCCGATGAAAGCCGTCCCGATCCTCCTCCTGTGCGCCTCGAACCTGTTCATGACCATCGCGTGGTACGGCCACCTGAAGTACAAGCACGCCGCGCTCTGGCTGGTCATCCTGGTCTCCTGGGGCATCGCGCTTCCCGAATACGCGCTCCAGGTCCCCGCCAACCGGATGGGACACGGCGTCTACACCGCGCCGCAGCTCAAGATCATCCAGGAGGCCATCTCCGTCGCCGTGTTCCTCGGGTTCACCCTCTGGTACCTGAAGGAAACCCCGAGGTGGACCGACATCGGCGCCTTCCTGCTCATTTTCGCCGGCCTGGCCCTCGCCCTGTTCGGCCGCTCGGCGGCCCCGGCGGCTTGACGCCCCCCTCCCAATCTGCGGATTGACGCTGACACAGCAAGACCAACCGAACCAAGGCATCCAGCAGCAA
>CAVPUD010000071.1:0-30891 GCA_963708545.1 uncultured beta proteobacterium
CGGGTAGTTGTTTTGCACATAAAAGCTGTTGATGCGTTCATCCCAAATTTTCGCCACTGGGTGCTGCAGCCGCTCGGCCAATGCGCGCAGCATGTCGATGTCGGTGCCGCCTTCGACGTAGAGCACGTAGCCGCGCTCGCGCGCCTTCACATAATGATCGGCGCCGAAGTGCTTGAGACTATTGCGAATGTCTTGCTTCTTGGCAAGGTTCTCCGCCCGTCCTTCCAACAGCAGCGTCAGGTTGGTGTCCAACGCCTCGTCGAGGATCACTTCGGAGTGCGTGACCATCACCACCTGAGAGCCGTTATCGCTGGCGATGTCGCGCAGCAGCACATACACCTGCTTTTGCCGCAGGATTTCCAGGTGCGCGTCAGGTTCGTCAACCAGCAGCACGCTGCGCTTGTGCGAATAAAGGTAGGCGAACACCAGCAACATCTGCAGCATGCCGCGCCCCGCCGAAGAAATGTCCAGCGTATCCTTCGCCCCCGGCTGGCGGTAGGCTAGAGTGATGCTGCCGCGGGCGGTTTCCTCGGGCTGCCCCAGGCAAATGTTGAACAACCGCTGCATCAGATCAGTGACTCGCTTCCAGTCGTCCGCCGAAGACTTGACAACGGACAGGCACAGATTGCGCAACACATCCGCCGTTCGCCCCTGGCCCAGCAGCACGTCCACCCGGCCTGGCTGCAGGATAGGCTCCTCGGTATCCAGCCCCGACATCGGGTAGAGCAGCTCGACCTTCATGCTGGCGGCGTGGCCGAGCAGATCCAGGTCGCCGATCACCGATTCGTCCGGCGCGCAATATACCAATTCATCGCCCTGGCTGCGAAAGCGTATCGGTAGCGCGCGCACCTGCCCCTGATACTCCACCCCCACCGTGAGGGTCATGTGGATGTCTTTGTTGCCTTTGCGAACCTGGGTGTTGTGCCAGAAGAAGCGCGTGCGCGTCACCGGCACCGCCACGATGTTCAGCCGGTTCAAGGAGGTAGCGGTGCGTTCCTTGGCCGAGGAGCTCTTGCGTACGTCATACCAGGTGCGCACCGCCTGCGACCACAATGCCAGCGCCTGGATGGCGCTGGTCTTGCCGCAGTTGTTGGGGCCAATCAATACGGCAGGATGATCCAGCTCGATGCGCTGCTTGTCGGCGAAGCGCTTGAAGTTTTCGATTTCCAGGTAGTGCAGCAGGCGCATGGTCAGATGCTCCCTTCTTGCTCGGCGGCCAGCAGCGGCGTGACGCGGACGCGGCCTGTGAGGAGGTCGTCCATGAGGCCAGCCTTGAGCTCTCGCAGCTTGGCGGATTCGGTCATCGCGTTCTGCATGCGGTTATCGATTTCATCCAAGCGCGCGGCAATAAGATCCTGTTCGGCACGAAGCGGCTTTGCCGTCACCAAACCCCGGATAGTTGGCAGGTTCAGGCCGGCTTTTGCGCCCGCATCGTTCAATTTGCTGATGTAGGTTTGTGCAACTGGCCCAGCTAGATACTGGCCAACGAATCGCGAATTGACTGCATTTGGGTCTGCGCGTACCAGTGCAATGTGCTGATTGATGTACGCCTCGCCCAAACCATCTGGAACGACGCCGACAATACCCAGATCGGCCGTAATGGAAATCAGGATGTCGCCAGGCTCTAGCCGTGTCCGCTGTCCGTCTGCATTCCGAGGCGGGCGCACATACATCGTTGACTCGTAGCGGAAGTTGATGTGCTCGCGCGTCAAATTACCAATGCGAACGAACAACGCACCGCTGTCAGCATAGAAGCGCGACCAATCGCGCGAACCGCTGGTCACCGTCTTGGACACCGACTCCAGCGTGACGGCATCCCACTCCTTCGGAATCCACCCCAGCGGCGATTCCTTGTAGAGATGCGGCGCCTCGGCCTGGGGCGGGCGCAGTTCGCCGTTGGCGGCTATGCCGCGCGTCAGCAGGTCGTGCAGCAGGCCCTGCTTGACGGCCTTCAGCTTGGCGATGATCGCCTCGGTTTCGTGGATGGCGGTGTCGAGGGTGTCGAGAATCTGGGAGATTTTCAGCTTCTCGTTCAGCGATGGACTGGGCACTTTGATGGAGCCAAACTCAGCGCCAGAAATTTCCAAGAAGGTAGTTCCAGATGCGCGACGTACCAGTTCGGGCTTCACCTTCTCAAAGAGGTGGAAGTAGTAATTGGCTTCCTCGGGTCTTTTGAATACAACGGACTTGAAACCCTGGTTTGTTGCCATGGGCACCGCATTGATGGCGCGGGCGCCCAGCGTGGCGCGCGTTGTTACTAGCAGTGACCCGGCAGGCAGCAGGTTCGCGCCGCTACCAGCCAGACCCGATGCGCTGATGTGGTCGTGTGTATCGTGGAGCAGCTTGGCATCTTCGCCACTGACTTCGCCCGGTGTTACCCATGGGATTGGACCTCGCCAGAAGGACGGCACCTCGCGTGACGGTGTGCCGCCGCCAACAACGGCCCCAATCTGAGCAATCTCCTTCTGCTCCCAGTCGTCAGGCAACTGCTTCAGGAAGGCGCCGTATTGGTGGCGGGGTAGGACATTGAATGGATCAGACATACCCCAACCCCTTCAAAAACCCCCGCAACGCCTGCGCCGCGGCGTCCCGCTTGCCCTCGATCTCGGTCAGCGTCACACGGTACTTGTCCCACCAGTTCTCGAATGCGGCCACGATCTGCTTGCGCTGCGCGGTCATGTAGCGCTCCACAATGGCCTGCATGTCGTTGTGCAGGATGGTCAGCAGCAACTCGGCGGCGGCTTCGGGCGTCAGCCCTTCCACGGCGATGCCGATGTGCTGCTTGAAGCTGTCGTTCTTGGCCTTGAGCTGCTTCTTGACGGTGCTGAGTTCCTTTTTCCAGGCTTTGAGCTGGGCTTCGTCCACGGCGCTTTCTTCGTCGGCCTCGTCCTCCGCTGCCTCGGCGGCTTCACCATCCTCGCCCTCGGCATCCTTCGGGCTGGCGGCCTTGATTTTGCTGTCCAGTTCGGCCTTCTTGGCCTCCAGTTCGGTGATGGCTTCGACGAAATCGCTCATCAGGAACTTGACCAGCTTGTGCTCCAGCGGGCTTTCCTTGCTGGCCTTGTCTTCCAGCGCGGTGACGATGCTGGTGCGCCAGGCGTCGGCCACGCCCTTGGCACCGCGCGCCATCAGCGTGAGGAAGTCGTACTTGGTCTGGGTACCAAAAACCGGCGACGATGCCACGCACCTGGAAGGGGTCGAGCAGGCCGACGGCCTCCAGGCTCTGGCTGAAGCTGGTCAGCAGATCGTTGCGCAGGGCCACCAGGCTGGCGGCGTTGTCCATTTGCCCGGAGAGCGCCGTGATGCGGGCGCTGTGGCCCTGCCACCATTGCTCGAAGGCGGCGCGGATGGCGGCTTCCTTGGCGACCAGGCCGGCATTGCCTTCGATGGCAGGCTTGAGAGCCTGCCGTTTGTCGAGGGCCGGTGCGAAGTCGAAATACTTGGCGTCGCGCTCCACCAGCAGGTCCATCGGGTTCAGGCCGTGGGCATTGAACAGCGCCGCCTTGTCGGCCACTTCGGCCTTGGGGATGCCGCCCACCAGATGGGCGCGCACGTCGTGCGGCTCGGGCGGTGGGGCGTTGTCGGCGTAGCGGCGGATGTTGAGGTTGTAGTCGTTGGCCTTGAGCGTGGCGTTGTCCACGATGGCCGAGAAGCCATCGATGGCGCGGAACTCGTCGAAGGTGGTGACGATCTTCTCGATGTGCTCTGGCAGCAGATAGTTCTGTGCGCGGCCTTCAAAGAACTCGCGGTCGGCATTGATGAACAGCACCTTGCCCTGGCGCCCGGCAGGCTTGCCACTGACGCGGTTGGCACCGTTCTGCACCCGCTGGCGCAGCACCAGAATGCAGGCGGGGATGCCAGTGCCGTAGAACAGGTTGGGCGCGACGCCAATGACGGCTTCGAGCAGGTCGTCCTCAATGATGCCGGCGCGGATAGTTTTCTCCTCGCCACCCCGGAACAGCACGCCGTGCGGCATGACGGTGGCCACCATGCCGCCGTCGCGGGTGACGGCCAGCATGTGCTGCAGGAACATCAGGTCGGCCTTCTTGGCGCCGAGCGGCACCTGGCCGAAGCGGAAGCGCTCGGGGAACTTGGGCGACGAGGCGGGCGTGCCGTCGGCGTTCTTCTCGGTGTTGCCCCAGTGAATGGAGAACGGCGGGTTGGTGAGCACGCGGTCGAAGTGCATCAACTCGCCGCCTTCGACGTGCTGCGGCTCGGCGAGGGTGTCCTCGTTTTGCAGGTTGGCGGTGCTGATGCCATGCAGCAGCATGTTCATCTTGGCGATCGACCACACCGTGCCGTTGAACTCCTGTCCGAACAGGTTGGCCTTGCGGCCGTCTTCGCCGTGCTCGTCGATGTATTCCTTGGCGGCGATCAGCATGCCGCCGGAGCCACAGCAGGGGTCGTAGATGTCGTGCTTGAGCTCGGGCTTGATGAGCCGCACCATCATCCGCACCACCGAGCGCGGGGTGTAGAACTCGCCGCCCTTCTTGCCGGCGGAGTCGGCGAACTCGCCGATCAGGTATTCGTAGGCGGCGCCGAGCAGGTCGGGAAACTCGAAGTCTTCGTTACGCAGGCGGTAGGTGCCGAAGTGTGTGATCAGCTGGCGCAGCTTGATGTCGGGGATTTTGGTCTGGCCTACCTTGCGCGTGAAGTCAATATGCTCCAGCACGTCGTACAGGCTGGTGTTGGCCGTTTCTATGCCCGTGAGCGCCTTGTTCAGGTAGTCGCCCACGTTGTGGTGCGCTTCATTGAGCAAAAAGGTGTATTGCGAACTGGGCGGCACCCAAAAGGAGCCGTCTTTCTTGTACCAGCGGGGATTGCAGGCTGAGGCAATGGCCTCGGCCTCGGTCTTGCCGCCTTCCATTTCGAGGCGGATCACTTCTTCACGGCGCTGCTCGAATACGTCGGAGCAGCGCTTGAGGAACAACATGCCAAAGATGTATTCCTTGAATTCGGACGCATCCATCTTGCCGCGCAGGATGTCGGCGGCTTTGAAGAGGTGGCGCTCCAGTTGGGGCAGGGTCAGGGGCATCGGAGGTTTTGCAGGCTGGACAGACAGGAGCAGGGAAAGAGGGGCATTTTCGTGGATGCGGTGTGCTCCCTGAAGGGCTCGTGACGTTCACTGCGCCGCCTCCAGCCCCTGCGCGAAATGCGCCTGCATGGCCTGCACGCTCGCGGCCGCGTCGTGCGCCTGCAGTGCTGCGAGGATGGCGCGGTGTTCGCGCAGCGAATCTTCGATGCGCCCCTGCTTGAGCAGGGAGTTGTGCCGGTTGAGCTTCATGACCTTGCGCAAGTCGGCCACGACCTGGCTGCGCCAGCGGTTGTCGGCGAGCTCCAGCAGCCGCATGTGAAAGCGCTCGTTGATGGCAAAAAAGCGCTCGCGCTCGTCCACGGCGGCTTCGAGTTCGGCGTGCAGCGCTTGCAGCTCCTGCAGTTGCTGCGGCGTGGCGTGCGCGGCCACGATGCCCGCGGCGTCACTCTCCAGCAGTGCGAGCAGGTGATAGACGTCGCGCAGGTCTTTTTCCGACATCTCGGTCACGTAGGCGCCGCGGCGCAGCTTCATCGTGATCAGCCCCTCGGTGGCCAGCACCTTGAGCGCCTCGCGCAGCGGCGTGCGGCTGATGCCGAATTCTTCGGCGATCTTGAGCTCGTCGATCCAGCTGCCGGGTTCGAGCTCGCGGCGGAAAATGCGCTGGCGCAATTGCTCCGCCACTTCTTCATAAAGTGCGCGCTGTGTGAGGGCAGGGGAGGGCATGGGCAATCCGGGTACAAGGCAAAATAGCGGCTCAAGGCACGGACCGCGGTGTTTTTGAATTCATAATTATGAATGATATAAACTCCGCTCCTGCCATACGGACCAAACGGACGTTTGCCACAATGTTCGTCGCCTGTTGCGCGTGAGCCGCCTCACGCTTTTCGCCTTCTTGCACCGCCAGATTCGCTTCCATTCCCCCGCATTGCCTGAACACAGAAAGCCGCGCCATGAGTGAGCCCCACAACGCATCCCCCGAATTTGCCCAAGCCAGCCTGGAAGACTGGGCCAAAGCCGCGGCCAAATCCGCCCCGGGCGGAGACTTGAACGCGCTCAACTGGATCACGCCCGACGGCCTCACCGTGAAGCCGCTCTACACCGCGCAAGACCTGCAAGGCCTGCCCTACACCGATACGCTGCCGGGCTTCGAGCCCTTCATCCGCGGCCCGCAGGCCACCATGTACGCGGTGCGCCCCTGGACGATCCGCCAGTACGCGGGCTTTTCCACGGCCGAAGAGTCCAATGCGTTCTACCGCAAGGCGCTCGCCGCGGGCGGGCAGGGCGTTTCGGTGGCGTTCGATTTGGCCACGCACCGCGGCTACGACAGTGACCACCCGCGCGTCACGGGCGACGTGGGCAAGGCCGGCGTGGCGATCGACTCGGTGGAGGACATGAAAATCCTCTTCGACCAGATCCCGCTCGACAAAGTCAGCGTCTCCATGACCATGAACGGCGCCGTGCTGCCCGTGCTCGCGGGCTACATCGTCGCGGCCGAAGAGCAGGGCGTGAAGCAGGAGCAGCTCAGCGGCACCATACAGAACGACATCCTCAAAGAGTTCATGGTGCGCAACACCTACATCTACCCGCCGAAGCCGAGCATGCGCATCATCGGCGACATCATCGAGTACACGGCCAAAAACATGCCGAAGTTCAACTCGATCAGCATCAGCGGCTACCACATGCAAGAGGCCGGCGCCACGCAGGCGCTAGAGCTCGCCTTCACGCTGGCCGACGGCAAGGAATACGTCAAGACCGCCACGGCCAAGGGCATGGATGTGGACGATTTTGCCGGGCGCCTGTCGTTCTTCTGGGCGATCGGCATGAATTTTTACCTTGAGATCGCCAAGATGCGCGCCGCGCGCCTGCTGTGGTGCCGCATCATGAAGGGCTTTGGTGCCAAAAAGCCCAAGAGCCTGATGCTGCGCACGCACTGCCAGACCAGCGGCTGGAGTCTCACCGCGCAAGACCCATACAACAACATCGTGCGCACCACGATCGAAGCCATGGCCGCGGTGTTCGGCGGCACGCAAAGCCTGCACACCAACAGCTTCGACGAGGCCATCGCGCTGCCCACCGAGTTTTCCGCCCGCATTGCGCGCAACACCCAGCTCATCTTGCAGGAAGAGACGCACATCCCCAACGTGATCGACCCCTGGGCCGGCAGCTACCTGATGGAAAAGCTCACGCAGGACATGGCCGACGCGGCCTGGAAGATCATCGAAGAGGTCGAGGCCATGGGCGGCATGACACAGGCCGTGGACAGCGGCTGGGCCAAGCTCAAGATCGAGGCCGCCGCCGCCGAGAAGCAGGCGCGCATAGACTCGGGCAAAGACGTGATCGTGGGCGTGAACAAATACAAGCTGGCCAAGGAAGAGCCCGTGGACATCCTCGAGATCGACAACCTCAAGGTGCGCGAAGGCCAGATCGCCCGCCTGCAAAAAATCAAGCAAAATCGCGACCAAGCCAAGGTACAGCAAGCACTGGATGCTCTCACAAAAGCAGCAGAAAGCGGCACAGGCAACCTGCTTGCGCTCACTGTGGACGCGATCCGCCTGCGCGCCACGGTGGGCGAGGTCAGCGATGCGCTCGAAAAAGTCTTTGGGCGCCACCGCGCCGACACACAAAAGGTGACCGGGGTGTACGCAGCCGCCTACGATTCCGCCGAGGGCTGGGAAAAGCTCAAGGCCGAGATCAGCCAATTCGCCGCCGAGCACGGCCGCCGCCCGCGCGTGATGATCGCCAAGCTCGGCCAGGACGGCCACGATCGCGGCGCCAAGGTGGTGGCCACGGCCTTCGCCGACCTGGGCTTCGACGTGGACATCGGGCCGCTGTTCCAGACGCCCGAAGAATGCGCGCGCCAGGCCATCGAAAACGACGTGCACGCGGTGGGCGTGAGCACCCTTGCCGCGGGCCACAAAACCCTGGTGCCAGCGATCATCGAAGAGCTCAAAAAACAAGGGGCGGACGACATCGTCGTGTTCGTGGGCGGCGTGATTCCGCAGCAGGATTACGACTTTCTGTACCAGGCCGGCGTCAAGGGCATCTACGGCCCCGGCACGCCGATCCCGGTCAGCGCGAAGGACGTGCTGGAGCAGATCAAGAAGGCACAACGCTGAGCGCGGTCACTTCACCGACACGCTCGCAATCCATTGCAAGTGATACAGTAATACTGTATTCATTTTCGCCGGAGTTCGCCATGGCCATTTCTGTTCGCATGGACCCTTTGCTGGAAAAAGAGTTGGAGCTGGCCGCAAAGCGCCGCGGCATGAACAAGTCGCAATTCATCATCGAGGCGGTGGAGCGCGCGCTGGGGCGCAAAGATCCCTACCAACTGCTGCTGCAGGTGCGCAAGGAATTTCCCGATACCGACACTGCCGACGCGCAAAGCGAGGAGCAGGCCTTGGCCAACTTGTCGCCGCACAAACGTGCCCTGCGCGAACACTTGCGCGCCAAGCACGCGCGTGAACTGGCTGATTGGGAGGCCTGGAATCAAGCGCGCGCCAACCCGCCAGCGCCCGAAGCGGAGACGCGGTGAGCCAGACGGAATCCACAGTGCTGCCGGCGCTGATAGACGCCAGTTCGCTGATCAGCTTGTTCGATCGCACGGATCCCCATCATGCGCGCTACAACGCCATGTTGGCCGACAGTGCGCGCACGTACCACTTGCACACCACTTGGCCTTGCATCGCTGAAGCAAGCCACTTGCTGGCGGATGCCAAGCGCCAGCAAATGCTGCGCTGGGTGGGCGTGGGCGGCGCAGCCCTGTACCCGTTCGACGAAACCGACTTGCTCGAAATGGCAGACTGGATGCAGCGCTACACCGCTTACCCCCGCACCGAAATGGATTTGGCCGATGCCTCGCTCTTTCTGCTGGCCGCAGATACCGGCGTCACGCGCATCATGACCCTGGACGTGCGCGATTTTTCGCGCTACCGCCTGCCCGACGGCCGGGCCTTCGAGATTTTGTGAGAGCCCAAGGGATGCAGACCACGACAACCCAACCATCGACCGTGCTGGAGTCCGTGCATGGATATGCTTGAGCTGCAAGCTGCGATCCTGCACGGCACGCCTCAGCAAAAGCGCCGCGCCATGGCCAAGGCCATCACCTTGCTCGAATCTACGCGCGCCGACCATCGCGCGCAGGCCGATGCGCTGCTCACGGCCTTGCTGCCGCACACGGGCAAGGCATTCCGGCTGGGCATCAGCGGCGTGCCGGGCGTGGGCAAATCGACTTTCATCGAGGCGCTGGGCCTGTATTTGATCGGCCAGGGCCACCGCGTGGCGGTGCTTGCAATCGACCCTTCGTCGAGCGTTTCGGGTGGTTCTATCCTGGGCGACAAGACGCGCATGGAAAAGCTCTCGGTGCACGAGATGGCCTACATCCGCCCCAGCCCCAGCAGCGGCACGCTGGGCGGCGTGGCCGAGAAAACCCGCGAGGCCATGCTGGTGTGCGAGGCCGCGGGCTACGACGTGGTCATCGTCGAAACCGTGGGCGTGGGCCAGAGCGAGACCGCCGTGGCCGGCATGACCGACATGTTCGTGCTGCTGCAGCTGCCCAACGCGGGCGACGATCTGCAGGCGATCAAGAAGGGCGTGATGGAACTGGCCGACCTCGTGGTCATCAACAAGGCCGACCTCGACCCCAAGGCGGCCACGCGCGCGCAGGCGCAGATCACTTCCAGCCTGCGCCTGCTGGGCCTGCACGGCAACCCCGAGCACGCGCACCACGACGACACGCTGTGGCACCCCAAGGTCATCCAAATCAGCGCCTTGCTCGGGCAGGGCGTCGATGCCTTCTGGGCCGAAGTCAACGAATTTCGCCGCCTACAGACCGCCAATGGCCGGCTGGCCGCACGCCGCCAACAGCAGGCGCTCGCGTGGATGTGGGAGCGCATCGACGCAGGGCTCAAGCAGGCGTTTCGCGAGCACCCACAGGTGCGCCGCCTGCTGCCCGCCATGGAAGCCGACGTGGCGCAAGGCCGCGTGCCCGCCTCCGCGGCGGCAAGAATTTTGCTCGCAGCTCAATTCGGCAAAGCGCCGGAAGCTATCGAATAAATAGCATCAGCGACCACAGAACAGCCAATTCACCCAAAGGACGAACCATGCAAGAAATCCTGGATCAACTGGAAAAAAAGCGCGCCCTCGCGCGCCTGGGCGGCGGGCAAAAGCGCATAGACATGCAGCACGCCAAAGGCAAGCTCACGGCGCGCGAGCGCATCGAGCTGCTGCTCGACGACGGCACCTTCGAAGAATGGGACATGTTCGTCGAACACCGCTGCACCGACTTCGGCATGGAAAACAACAAGACGCCGGGTGACGGCGTGGTCACGGGCTACGGCATGATCAACGGCCGCCTGGTGTTCGTCTTCAGCCAGGATTTCACCGTGTTTGGCGGCGCACTGTCGGAGGCGCACGCAGAAAAAATCTGCAAGATCATGGACCAGGCCATGAAGGTCGGCGCACCCGTGATCGGCATCAACGACTCGGGCGGCGCGCGCATCCAGGAGGGCGTAGCCTCGCTCGGCGGTTATGCCGACGTGTTCCAGCGCAACGTCATGGCCAGCGGCGTGATTCCGCAAATCAGCCTGATCATGGGCCCGTGCGCGGGCGGTGCGGTGTATTCGCCTGCCATGACCGACTTCATCTTCATGGTCAAGGACAGCAGCTACATGTTCGTGACCGGCCCGGAAGTGGTCAAGACCGTGACGCACGAGGAGGTCACGGCCGAGGAGCTCGGCGGTGCGAGCACGCACACCACCAAGAGCGGCGTGGCCGACATGGCGTTCGAGAATGACGTCGAAGCCCTGCTCATGCTACGCCGCCTCTACAACTACCTGCCACTCAACAACCGCGAAAAACCGCCCGTGCGCAAAAGCCAGGACCCGGCCGAGCGCATGGACCTGAGCCTGGACACGCTCGTGCCCGACAACCCGAACAAGCCCTACGACATGAAGGAGCTGATCCTCAAGACGGTGGACGACGGCGACTTTTTCGAGCTCCAGCCAGAATATGCAAAGAACATCGTGATCGGCTTTGGCCGCATGGAAGGGCAGACCGTGGGCATCGTGGCGAACCAGCCGCTCGTGCTCGCAGGCTGCCTGGACATCAAAAGCAGCACCAAAGCCGCGCGCTTCGTGCGCTTTTGCGATGCCTTCAATATCCCCGTGATCACCTTCGTCGATGTGCCCGGCTTCATGCCTGGCACGGCGCAGGAATACGGCGGCATCATCAAGCACGGCGCCAAGCTGCTCTACGCCTTTGCCGAGTGCACCGTGCCCAAGATCACCGTGATCACGCGCAAGGCCTACGGCGGCGCCTACGACGTGATGAGCTCCAAGCACCTGCGCGGCGACGTCAACCTGGCCTGGCCCAACGCCGAAATCGCCGTAATGGGCGCCAAGGGCGCGGTGGAGATCATCTTCCGCGAAGACAAGAACGACCCTGCAAAACTCGCTGCGCGCGAGGCCGAATACAAGGCGCGCTTCGCCAACCCCTTCGTCGCGGGCGCGCGCGGCTTCATCGACGACGTGATCCTGCCGCACGAAACGCGCAAGCGCATCTGCCGCAGCCTCGCGATGCTGCGCAACAAAAAACTCGAGAACCCGTGGAAGAAGCACGGGAACATTCCGCTGTGATGCGCACCATGCATGACGCCGGGGCTGCGCCCTCAAGCCAAACCCAAGACGCGCACCACGCCTTGCGAGATGGCCAGCAGATCGCCGGCGCTGACCTGCCCGATGCGGCGCTGCAGGCGGCTTTTGTCCACGTTGCGCAACTGCTCCGTGCGGGCTTTGGAGTGGCTGCCGGCAGAGGGCACGGCCACCAGCAGCGGGAAACATGCGCTCTGCGGCGTGTTGGTCAGCGGCACGACGATCACCGTGCGGCGCCGGCGGTTGACCTCGTCGCTCGACAGGATCACGCAGGGGCGGGTTTTGGCGATTTCCGAGCCGCGCACGGGGTCGAGCTCGACCCAGAACACATCGCCGCGCGCCACCGCCTGCGCCGTCACGGCTGCGCCTTCGGCGTGGATTGCGCCTGCATTTGCGCCTGCGCGCGGGCGAATTCGCGCTCGAAAGCGTCGTGGTCGAAGCCGGCATCCCAGTGCTGTGCGGGCGCGGTCAGCGCGGCCTCGTCCCATTCCTTCGCTTCAGCCAACAGTTCAGGGGCCTGCGCTTCGATCTCGTTCATGTATTCGCAGGCGGCAGCCAATGCGGCGTCTTCTTCTTCGAATTTCTTGCGCAGCAGTTCGACCAGAAAACGGTTGCGCTGGCGCGGCGGCACCGCGCGGGCTAGCTTGGCTGCCAAGTCTTCGGGCAGGCGCAACAGCACCTGGCGTGGAGCGGATATCGATGTGTGCATGATTCGATGATATCAAGGCATGATTCGATGATATCAATATGTCTCAATGAGGGCTTCGCCCTTTCGGACAAGACATCCATGGAGAAACAAGAATGTTCACCAAAATTCTGATCGCGAACCGGGGTGAGATTGCGTGCAGAGTCATCGCCACCGCGCGCAAAATGGGCATCGCCACCGTCGCGGTGTATTCCGACGCCGACAAGGATGCGCGCCATGTCAAGCTCGCCGACGAGGCCGTGCACATCGGCCCGCCGCCCAGCCGCGAGAGCTATCTGCGCGCCGACAAGATCATTGCGGCAGCCAAGCAGACCGGTGCGCAGGCCATCCATCCGGGCTACGGCTTTTTGAGCGAAAACGAGGCTTTCTCCAGGCAGGTCGAAGAAGAGGGCATCGTCTTCATCGGCCCCAAGCACGCGGCCATCGCCGCGATGGGCGACAAGATTGCGTCCAAGAAGCTCGCCCAGGAGGCCAAGGTCAACACCATCCCCGGCTACAACGAGCCCATCGCCGGCCCCGAGAAGGCGGTGGAGATTGCGCGGCAGATCGGCTACCCCGTGATGATCAAGGCGAGCGCGGGCGGCGGCGGCAAGGGCTTGCGCGTCGCGTTCAACGACAAGGAGGCCTTCGAAGGCTTTGCAAGCTGCCAAAACGAGGCGCGCAACAGCTTTGGCGACGACCGCATCTTCATCGAAAAATTCGTCGAGCAGCCGCGCCACATCGAAATCCAGGTGCTTGGCGACGCCTTCGGCAACGTGGTTTATCTGAATGAACGCGAATGCTCGATCCAGCGCCGCCACCAAAAAGTCATCGAAGAGGCGCCGTCGCCCTTCATCAGCGAGGCCACGCGCAAAGCCATGGGCGAGCAGGCCGTCGCGCTGGCCAAGGCCGTGGGCTACCAGAGCGCGGGCACGGTGGAGTTCGTGGTCGGCAAGAACCAGGACTTTTACTTCCTCGAGATGAACACGCGCTTGCAGGTTGAGCACCCGGTGACCGAGTGCATCACGGGGCTGGACCTGGTCGAGCAGATGATCCGCATCGCCGCGGGTGAAAAGCTCTCCTTCACGCAGGCCGAGGTCAAGCGCGAAGGCTGGGCGATCGAGTGCCGCATCAATGCCGAAGACCCGTTTCGCAACTTCCTGCCGAGCACGGGGCGGCTGGTGCGCTTTCAGCCGCCCGAGCAGACCATGTTCCAGGCCGACACCAGCAAGCGCTACGGCGTGCGCGTCGATACCGGCGTCTATGAAGGCGGCGAAATCCCTATGTATTACGACTCGATGATCGCCAAGCTCATCGTGCACGGCACCGACCGGCAGGACGCCATCGCCAAGATGCGCGAAGCGCTCAACGGCTTCGTGATCCGCGGCATCCACAGCAACATCCCGTTCCAGGCGGCGCTGCTCGCGCACCCCAAGTTCATCAGCGGCGACTTCAATACCGGCTTCATCGCGGAGCACTATGCGCAGGGTTTCCGCGCCGAGGACGTGCCGCACGAAGACCCGCTGTTCCTCGTCGCGCTCGCGGCCTACATGAACCGGCGCTACCGTGCGCGCGCTTCGGGCATCAGCGGGCAGCTCGAAGGGCACGAGGTCAAGGTGGGTGAACAGTTCGTGGTGGTCGTGCTCGGCGCGCAGGGCGCGCACCAGTACCACGATGTCTCGGTCACCGACTTTGAAGACAAATCGGGCTCCAGCCTAGTTACAGTGGGCGCAAGCAGCTACCAGATAAGTAGCAATGCGACGCTGGGCCAGATTCGCGTGCAAGGCCAGTGCAACGGCAAACCATTCACCGCGCAGGTCGAGCGCGGCACGCCCAAGAACCCGCTGGCGCTGCGCGTCGCGCACGATGGCACGCAGATTGACGCGCTGGTGCTGTCGCCGCTGGGGGCGCGCCTGTACCAGCTCATGCCTTACAAGGCGCCGCCGGACATGTCCAAATACCTGCTCTCGCCCATGCCGGGGCTGCTGGTGGATGTGGCCGTGGAGCAGGGGCAGAAAGTCGAGGCAGGTGAAAAGCTCGCCGCGATCGAGGCCATGAAAATGGAAAACATCCTGTTCGCGGCGCGCGACGGCGTCGTGGGCAAAATCCACGCACAAAAAGGCGAATCCCTCGCCGTGGACCAAATCATTCTGGAGTTTGCTTGATGAACACCGCTACCGAACAAACCATCACCGTGCACCGCACTTCCGTCCCCGCTGCACAGCCCGCCCCGTCCAACGGCCCTTGGACGGTCGAAGCCATCCAGGCGCTGCTCGACAAGCCCTTGCTCGATCTGGTCTATGAGGCGCAGACCGTGCACCGCCAGCACTGGCCCGCGGGCGACATCGAGCTTGCCACGCTGCTGTCGGTGAAAACTGGCGGCTGCCCGGAAAACTGCGGCTACTGCCCGCAGTCGGCGGAATTCGACACCGGCGTCAAGGCGCAAAAGCTCATGGAGGTCGATGAGGTCGTGCACGCCGCGCAGGCCGCCAAGGACGCCGGCGCCACGCGCTTTTGCATGGGCGCGGCCTGGCGCGCGCCCAAAGACCGCGACATCGAAAAAGTGAGCGAACTCATCAGCGCCGTCAAGGGTTTGGGTCTGCAAACCTGCGCCACGCTGGGCATGCTCGAGGCGCACCAGGCGCAGGCGCTGCGCGATGCGGGGCTGGACTACTACAACCACAACCTCGACACCGCGCCCGAGTATTACACCGACGTGGTGAGCACACGTGCCTACCAGGACCGGCTCGACACGCTGCGCAACGTGCGCGCGGCCGGCATCAGCGTGTGCTGCGGCGGCATCGTGGGTATGGGCGAAGCGCCCGTGCACCGCGCGGGCCTGATCGCGCAGCTTGCCAACCTGGCCCCGTACCCCGAATCGGTGCCCATCAACAGCCTGGTGCGTGTGCCCGGCACGCCGCTGGCCGACAGCGACCCGATCGACCCGCTCGATTTCGTGCGCGTGATCGCCGTGGCGCGCATCACCATGCCCAAGGCGCGCGTGCGCCTCTCGGCCGGGCGCCAGCAGCTCGGCGACGCGGTACAGGCACTGTGCTTCATGGCCGGGGCGAATTCGATCTTTTATGGTGAAAAGCTACTCGTCACGGGCAACCCCGACACCGAGGCCGACGAGCAGCTGCTCGCCAAGCTGGGCCTGCGCGGCCACCGCACCACGAGCACCGAAGCGCACGACCTGCACCACCACCATCACGGCGAAGGAGCATGCGCATGAGCGAAACCAAGACAGGCGCGGCAGCGCAGCGGCGCCCCTTCAAGGTGCTGGGCATACAGCAGATTGCGATCGGCGGCACCGACAAGCAGCGCATGAAGCGGCTGTGGGTGGACATGCTCGGCCTCACGCAGACCGGCACCTTCCAGAGCGAGCGCGAAAACGTCGATGAAGACATCCTCGCGATGGGCAGCGGTGCCTACAAGGTCGAGGTGGACATCATGCAGCCGCTCGACATCGACAAAAAGCCTGCCGTACACACCACGCCGCTCAACCACATCGGCATCTGGATAGACGACCTGCCCAAGGCTGTCGAATGGCTCACGGCGCAGGGCGTGCGCTTCGCACCCGGCGGCATCCGCAAGGGCGCCGCCGGTTACGACATTTGCTTTTTGCACCCCAAGGGCAACGAGGAATTCCCCATTGCGGGCGAAGGCGTGCTGATCGAACTCGTGCAGGCGCCGCCCGAGGTGATTGCGGCGCTGGGTTGAATTTCAGAATTCCTAAATTTATAGCTGCCAGCGCTTTACCATCAAGCGTTGGCAGCTGTTTTTATCTGCAAAAAGCGGACTTCAGGACTTCTTTTCCATCGGGCAGGTATTCATGCCCAGCAAGGTGTAGAGCGGGCAGAACTTGAACAGGCCCGTGAGTAGCGGCACCACGCCGATCCAGCCCCACCAGCCTACCGTGTCGGTGGCGGCCAATAGGATCAGTACGAGACCAACGACGATGCGCAGGATGCGATCGATTCCCCCAACATTGACTTTCATGCTTTCCTCCTGGGTGTTTGGATGCTTGGAAGGCCGCCTCGCCTGGGACGGCAAGGCAGGGGAGGGCAGCAGGGCGCAGCATCTCGGGACACGCTCTGCTGCCGTGTGCACTATTTGAGGCGCTGCCCCGTCGAGTCAAGCACTTGCAGTTCGATCGGGATGCTCTGGCCAACGCTCTGCGTCACGGTGCAAAAAGTCTCGAACTGACCGAGCACACGGTCGAGGTGTTCGAGCTGGCCCGCAGGCACGCCCAGGTGCAAGACGGCCGTGATCTTGAGCACGCGCACACGGCCCTCGGCATTGCGCCCTACCTCTGCCGTCACGCTGGCGTGCAGGGGCTCGGGGTTTTGCTTGAACTTGCGCAGCGCAAACAGCAGCGAATCCGTCAGGCAATTGCCCACGGCCGAGCACAGCAGCTGCACCGGCGTGGGCCCCAGGCCCGTGCCCAGCGGCGGCGGCTCGTCGGTGGTGAGGCCGGCAATGCCGGGGCCGAAATCGACGTCGAAGCGGTAATCTTGCCGCTGCTTGAGTTCGACGGTGACGGTTTTTTCGCTCATGGGGCTCTCCTGTTTCGTTGTTTGTTCGTTGGCAAAGAAGCGTTTTACGCGGCTGCGGCTCAACCCCGTTCGATGGGCCTTTGCAATTGCAGCGCCACATTGGCTGCCGAGCCGCCGTTGATGGCCTGGCGGTAGCCAAGCTGGCGCATGGCGTCGCAGGCCATGCCCGAGCGCGCACCCGAGACGCAATACAGCACGATGGGCGCGTCCTTGTCGGGCGCGACGTGGGCGATGTCCTGCATGAAGCGTTCGAGCGGCAGGTTGATGGCGCCACGCACATGGCCGGCCGCGTATTCGCCGCTCGAGCGCACGTCGAGTAGCACCAAGCGCTCGAGCCCCGGGGCTTCGGGGCGGTCTTCGTCGGGGGGCGCGGAAGGGCTAGGGCTCATGGGGCTTGTTCCTGGATTTTCCGGAGAGTGCGCGGTCAGTTTTCGAGTCTGTGGATGCCCATCAATTTGAGCACGTATTTTTCGTAGATCGGCTCGGAACTGCCGGTTTTCATCTTGTAGAGGAAGTATTTCTCGAATGCGATCTTGGCCCAGTGCACCCATTTGCCCACTTTGAACCAGTTGGTGTTGCGCGGCGGGATTTGAGGCAGGGCGACGAAGGCAGCGCCGGTGTCGCCCATGTCGGCAAGGCAGATCGCGTTCCAGCTGCCCTTGGCAGTGCCTGTTTTGCCTTCGAGGTCGGCGGCGATGTTGTGCACGATGGCGGTGACCATGGTTTCGATCATGTAGCCCGTCTTGGGTGCACCCGTGGCCACGGGCGTGACCTCGACGGGCGGGATCGCCACGCAGACGCCGGCAGAGAAGATGTTGCGGTACTTTTTGCTGCGCTGGTATTCATCGATGATGACGAAGCCGCGCGGGTTGCACAGGCCCTCGACGGCCGCGACGGCGTCCACACCGCGAAAGGCCGGTAGCATCATGCTGAACTTGAAGGGCAGCTCGTGCTCCTTCTTCACCTGGCCGCTGTCGTCGAGTTCGGTGACGAACATCTTGCCCGGCTCCACGCGCGTGACCTTGGCGTTGGTGATCCACTTGATGTCGTTGCTGCGCAAAGCGCTTTCCATGAGCAGCTTGGAGTCGCCCACGCCGCCCAGCCCCAGGTGGCCAATGTAGGGCTCGCTCGTGACGTAGGTGATGGGCACCTTGTTGCGCAGCTTGCGGCGCTGCAAGTCTTTGTTGAAGATGAACGAGAACTCGTACGCCGGGCCGAAGCACGAGGCGCCCGGCATGGCGCCTATGATGGCCGGCCCCGGGTCTTTGAGGAATTCCTGGTAGTCGGCCCAGGTCTGCTCGGCATGATCGACCGTGCAGATCGAGTGGGTATGGCCGCCGGGGCCTGAGCCTGGCACTTCGTCGAAGGCGAGTTTGGGGCCGGTGGTGATCACCAGGTAGTCGTAACTCAGCCGCTCGCCATTGGCAAATTCGAGCGCATTGCCTTCGGCGTCTATGCGCGCCACCAGCTGGGCCACGAAGCCTATGCCTTTTTTCTCGAGATGCGGGCGAATCGGGAAGGTGATGCCGTCGCGCTTGCGCCAGCCCACGGCCACCCAGGGGTTGGAGGGCACGAACTGGAAGTAATCCACCGCGTTGACCACGGTGATTTTGTGCGCCTTGTCCAGGCGCTCGCGCAGCTCGTAGGCTGCAGGCATGCCGCCGGTGCCGGCGCCGAGAACGACGATATGGGCCATTTTGAGTCTCCTTGGGGCAAAAAATCGGGGAGGGATCAATGCTGCAGCAGCGCGTTCACGCTCTGTAACTGGGCTTCGTCGAGCTGGCCTGCCAGGGCCTGCAGGCGCAGCCGATTTTGCAGCGTTTCCGTGCGCGCCTGCAGCAATGCCAGGCGCGCGGCGTCGGCGTCGTTTTCGGCGTTGAGCAAGTCCAGCGTGGTGCGGTCGCCCACTTCGCGCCCAAGCCGGGTGGCCGCAAGGCGCGCCTCGCTCGCGGTGACGGCGTCGGCCAGCGCGGTCACGCGCGCCTGCGCGGTCTGCAGGGCCAGCCAGGCCGCGCGCGTCTGCTGGCTGACCTGCTGGCGCGTGAGCTCGACCTCGGCGCGCGCCTTGTCTTCCAGGCGCAAGGCTTGTTCGAGCTTGGCGCTGCGCATGCCGCCCGTGTAGAGCGGCACGTTGAGCTGCAGCCCTATCATGTGCTGCTTTTGCGTGGTGCTGCCCGAGCCGAAGTTGCCGTCGCCCTGCAAGCGGTCGCGCCCCGCCTGCGCCACCAGGTCGAGCGTGGGCGAGGAGGCGGCGCTGAACTTTTTGACCTCTTGCTGCGCCGCCTGCGCCTGCGCCTGCTGCTGGCGCAGCTGCGGGTTGTTGGCGAGCGCGAGCGCGATCCATTCGTCCAGCGGCTGCAGGGCAGGGGGGGCGACGTCGGCTGCGGGCGCCAGCACTTGCAGCGCGTCCGGCCCTAGGCCCGTGGCGTCGGCGAGCGCATTGCGAGCGAGCTGCCATTCGCTTTCAGCGGCCAGCACCTGCGCCTGCAGGCTGCGCGCGCGCGCCGTGGCTTCGTGCGTGTCGGTGATGGGGGTGTCGCCGAGCGCGTAGCGCTCCTTGGCTTCGGCCAGCGCGTGCTCGACGGCGGTTTGCTGCTGGCGCAGCAGGGCGAGCTTGCGCTCGGCCAATACCAGGTCGAAATAGCGCTGCACGGTGCGCAGCATCAAGTCCTGCTGCGCAGCCTGCCAGCCGATCTCGGCCGCGGAGGCGGCGATGTCGAGCTGCGCGCTCTGCGCGCTGCGCTCACCGTGGATCAAGGGCTGGCGCGCGTTCACGGCCCATTGCGTGGCCGTGCCGCTGTGCACCGACGTACCGAACGACACGCCGTTGGAAGTGCCCATGCCCGGCGCCGAAAACTGCGCGCCGCGGATGTCCGTGTCTGCGGTACGCTGCCCGACGCCGCCGCTGAAGCCAAGGTTCGGGCGCCAGAGCGCGCGCGCCTGCTCGCGCTGCGTGGCGCCTGCGGCGCGCGCCGCTTCGGCCACGGCCATTTGCGGATCGTGTGCGCGCGCGGCCTGCCAGACTTGCAGCAAATCGGCCGCCTGCGCGCCCGCGACGCACAACGCCAGCAGGGCGGCGGGCAGTGCCTTCATGCGCATACGCGTCTCCCGCTCAGCAGCCGCCCGGCACGCCGAGCTTGCGCAGGATGGATTCCATCAGGCACCACTTGGTGAGCCCGCTTTGCAGCAGGTTGAGCCCGACGAAAGCCGTGAACGCGAGCCACCACTGGCTCACGAAAATCGGACTGCCCGGAATGCCGAGCGCGAGCGAAAGCAGAATGAATGTGCCTGCGATTACGCGCACGAGTTGCCAGCTGGTCATGACGATGCTCCTTCAAAGTGAGTGGTTGACGCTGATTCTGCCTTGGCTTTACGGTGATATGCCATGTAATACAAGGTCGGTATCACCACCAGCGTCAGCAGGGTGGAAACGAAGATGCCGAAGATCAGCGAGATCGCGAGCCCGTTGAAGATCGGGTCGTCGAGGATGAAAAACCCCCCGATCATCGCGGCGAGCGCGGTCAGCAAGATGGGCTGCGCGCGGATGATGGCCGCTTGCACGATGGCTTCTTTGAGCGGCACGCCCGCGCGCTCTTGCAGGTGGATGAAGTCCACGAGCAAGATCGAATTGCGCACGATGATGCCCGCGAGCGCGATCATGCCTATCATGCTCGTGGCCGTGAATTGCGCGCCGAGCAGCGCGTGCCCCGGCATCACGCCGATGATGGTCAGCGGAATCGGCGCCATGATGATCAGCGGCATCAGATACGAGCCGAACTGCGCCACCACGAGCAAGTAGATCAGCACCAGGCCCACGGCGTAGGCCAGGCCCATGTCGCGGAAGGTTTCGTAGGTGATCTGCCACTCGCCATCCCACTTGAGCGCGTAGTCGCGCAGTGCGTCGTCGGGCTGGCGGATGAAGTATTCGACCATCGGGCTGCCGCTGGGTGTGGGCAGGCGCGCGATGTCGGCGCGCATCTTGAACATGCCGTAGAGCGGACTGTCCACCTTGCCCGCCATGTCGCCCACGACGTAGCTCATGGGCAGCAGGTCTTTGTGATAGACGGGCTGCTCGCGCAGCGTGTCGCTCACGGTGACGAGCTCGCGCAGCGGCACGAGCTGCCCGCTGGCGTTGCGCACCGTGAGCTGCAGCAGCGCGTTCAAGTCGCCCTGGCTTTCTTCGGGCAATTGCAGCGTGATCGGCGCCGGGTATTTGCTCGCGTCGTGCAAATAAGTGATGTCCGCGCCTGCAAGGCCGGCGCGCAAGGTGGCCACGATGGCTTGCTGCGGGATGCCCAGCAAGGCCGCCTTGCGCCGATCGACGAGCAGGAGCTTGCGCGGCGCGCTCACGATGTTGCTGTCGTCCACATCGACGATGTCGGGCGTCTTCTCGAACACCGCGCGCACGGCGCGCGCCATGTCGCGCCGGCCCTGCGCCTCGGGGCCGTAGATTTCGGCCACGATGGGCGAGAGCACGGGCGGGCCGGGCGGCACTTCGACGACCTTGACGTTCGCGCCAAAGCGCTTGCCAATCTGCTGCAGCGCGGGCCGCACGCGCGTCGCGATCACGTGGCTCTGGTCGCTGCGCTCGTGTTTGTCCACCAGGTTCACCTGGATGTCGCCCACCTCGCCGCCAGCGCGCAGGTAATACTGGCGCACCAGGCCGTTGAAGTTGATCGGCGCCGCCGTGCCCGCATACGCCTGGTAGTCGGTGACCTCGGGCACGGTGGCCAGGTAAGCGCCGAGCTCGTGCAGCACCGCTGCGGTCTGCTCCACCGGCGTGCCCGCAGGCATATCGACCACCACCTGGAACTCGGACTTGTTGTCGAGCGGCAGCATCTTGAGCAGCACGAACCCGGTGATGGGCAGCGCCACCGAGACGGCGATCAGCAACGCTATGCCCAGGCCTAGCAGGCGCCGGTTGCGCTTGCCGCTGCGCGCGTCGAGCAGTGGCGTGAAAATATGCTCGAACACCGGCGCAAGCATTGCTGTTAGGCGGGATTGCGCTACGGTTTTTGCTGCGTTCGCAGCCCCATGCCCCGTGCCATGGTGCGCCTTCATCCACAGGCGCGAAAGCCAGGGCGTGACGGCGAAGGCGATCGAGAGCGACAGCAGCATGCCCATGCTCGCGTTGATCGGGATCGGGCTCATGTACGGCCCCATGAGGCCCGAGACGAAGGCCATGGGCAGCAGCGCGGCGATCACCGTGAGCGTGGCGAGTATGGTCGGCCCGCCGACTTCATCGACGGCGCCGGGGATGAGTTGCACGAGCGTCTTTTCGGGGTGCAGCTGCTGGTGGCGGTGGATGTTTTCCACCACCACGATCGCATCATCGACCAGGATGCCGATCGAGAAAATCAGCGCGAACAGCGACACCCGGTTGAGCGTGAAGCCCCAGGCCCAGGAGGCGAACAGCGTCACGGTCAAGGTCAGCACCACGGCGGCGCCGACGATCGCGGCCTCGCGCCGCCCGAGCGCGAGGAACACCAGCACCACCACCGACACGGTGGCGAAAAGCAGCTTCTGGATCAGCTTCTGCGCCTTGTCGTTGGCCGTGGCGCCGTAGTTGCGCGTTTCGGCGACCTGCACGCCGTCGGGGATGATGGTGTTGCGCAGCTGGCCCACGCGCTGCATCACGGCGTCGGCCACGTCGATGGCGTTCTCACCGGGCTTTTTGGTGATGGCGATGGTCACGGCCGGGTATTCGCCGCCGCCGGCTTTTTGCGCAAAGCCATACCACACATAGCGGCTCGGGGGCAGGGGGCCGTCGCGCACCTCGGCCACGTCTTGCAGATATACGGGCTTGCCATTGCGCACGCCCACCACGAGCTCGGCCACGTCGCGCGCCGTGCTCAAAAACGGCCCGGCTTCCACGGCCACGGCCTGGTTTGCACTGAGCAGGTCGCCCACCGGCAAGCCCATGTTGGCCGACAGCAGGGCTGCGCGCAGGTCCTGCACCGTGACGCCCGCGCCCGCCATGCGCGCCGGATCGAGCCGCACGAGCACCGCGCGCCCCGGGCCGCCCACGGTCTGCACCTCGCGCGTGCCGGGCACGCGCTTGAGCTCGACCTCCATGCTGTGCGCCACGCGCTCGAGTGCAAAGGCGCCTTGCTCAGGGTCTTTGCTGTAGAGCGTGAGCGTGACGATGGGCACGTCGTCTATGCCCTTGGGTTTGATGATGGGGTCGAGCACGCCCAGGTCGCGCGGCAGCCAGTCGCTGTGCGTGCGCAAGGTGTCGTGCAGGCGCACCAGCGCATCGATGCGCGCCACGCCCACCTTGAACTGCACGGTGAGCACCGCCAAACCCGGGCGCGAGACCGAGCTCACATGCTCCACGCCCACCATTTGCGCGAGCACCTGCTCGGCCGGCGTCGCCACCATCTGCTCCACGTCGGCCACACCGGCCCCCGGGAAGGGGATCAGCACATTGGCCATGGTGACGTTGATCTGCGGCTCTTCCTCGCGCGGCGTGATAAGCACCGCGAACACGCCGAGCAAAAACGCCACGAGTGCGAGCAATGGCGTGATCTGCGCGCTCTGGAAAAGCGCAGCAATGCGGCCAGAAATGCCGAGAGAGGAGGGGGTTTCCGTGCTCATGTCGGTGTACCCTTTCAGCGCATCTTGGCCGCTGCTTGCGGATCGGTCGCCACCTTGTCGCCGGCGCGCAGGCCGCTCAGCACCTCCACCTGCGTGCCGTCGCTGTAGCCCAGCCGCACCTGGCGCAGCAGCGGCCGCCCTTGCGCGTCGAGCACATAGACGCCCGTCATCTCCGCGCGGCGCACGATGGCGCTTGCCGGCACCAGGAATTGCTGGCCCACGGCTTGTTCAGCTGCTTGCCCAGCCTCTTTTGCGGCCTGCGCCGCAGAATCGGCGCCGCCTTGCCAGGCCACGCGCGCGAACATGCCCGGCAGCGCGCCTTGCAGCTGCGCAGGCAGCGGCACGCGCAGCTGCACCGTGTGCGTGGCCGCATCGAACGCCGGGAAGCGCTGCACCTGCGCCGCGGGCACCGACAAGCGCGCCACCTTGGCGCCAGGAATATCTATTTCAACCGCCGACGCCTGCGCGAGCGAAGCCGCGGCAGACTGCGCCACCGTGGCCGTCACGCGCAGCGCAGACGGGTCATACACGCGCACGAGCGGCCGCCCCGGCATGGCCATGTCGCCCAACACCACGGGCACCTCGCTCACGATGCCGGCGTAGGGCGCCTTGAGCACATAAAACCCCGACTGCGTCTGCGCGGCGCCAGCCTGCGCCTGCAAAGCCTGCACCTGCGCCTGCGCCGCCTCCCATTGGGCCTTGGCGCGGTCGAGCGCGGCCTGGCTGATGTAGTGCTTTTGCGCGAGCTGCTTTTGCCGCGCGTACTCCTTGGCGGCCACGTCGAGCTGGGCGCGTGCGGCTTGCACCTGGGCCACGCTCGCCGCGGCATTCTGGTTGGCCGCGCGTGCGTCTATGCGCAGCAATTCCTGCCCGGCCTGCACCTTGTCGCCGACCTTGACGTGCAGCGCCACCACCGCGCCCTGCACCTGCGCGGCCACCTGCGTGTCGCGCACCGCCTCGACCACCGCCTCGGCGCTGACGCGCTGGCCGTGCCGGGCCGGGGCCTGGACTTGGTACGTCGCCAAGGCAGCCGGCTGCGCGGCCACGGCACCGTTGACAGCCCCGCCGAGCACCATGCACGCGGCGACGAGATCACGAGTTTTCAGCATTCGACCCTCCATGCCCAGCAAGCATCCATTCCAACACATTCCCGACAGAGTTTGCATTATTTAGCTAATCAGCTAAATACGCAACAAGTTTATCATAGCGCCTGCACGAAATTTGCGAGAGCTCGTCATGCCCATGAAAGACCTCCCCCCCGAAGCCCTGGACCAGGTGGCAGCGTACTTCCAGGCGCTGTCCGAGCCGACGCGGCTGCGTATCTTGAACATGCTCCATGACGGCGAGCGCAGCGTGGGCGAGCTGGCGCAGCTGTGCAACTGCACCGCCGCCAACGTCTCGCGCCACCTCGCGACGCTGGCCAAGCACGGCCTCGTCACGCGCGAGGGCCGCGGCACCAGCGTTTACTACCGCATCGCGGACGAATCGGTCTATGCGCTGTGCGACCTCGTCTGCGGCAACATCGCCCAGCAGTTAGAACGCTCGGCGCAGCGGCATGCGATGTTTACGGGAACGAGAGGGGCATGAAGCCGCGACCGAGCACAGAGTTCGTACGTATTCCCGTTTTTGCGCCAGTTATTTAACATAATACAAATCGTATTTACTATGATGATCCTCTTGCCCATGATCCTGCCGGCAATGTGCCATCCTCAAAGAGACGCCAATCCCCGTTGAGTTTGGCCTACCATTCGGGCGATGGCGTACTACCGGCGTCATGTGAGCACAGTTTTCAACCCAGATTTCAATCACACAACCACCAACACACCATGCGAATCCTTCACACCATGCTGCGCGTCGGTAATCTTGAGCGCGCCATCGAGTTCTACACCAAAGTCCTGGGCATGCAACTGCTGCGCACCTCGGAGAACCCCGAATACAAATATTCCCTCGCGTTTCTGGGCTACGAAGGCGGCAACCCGGCACAGGCGGAGATCGAGCTCACGTACAACTGGGGCGTCGAGAGCTACGACCATGGCAATGCCTACGGGCACATCGCCATCGGCGTGCCCGACGTCCATGCGGCGTGCGAGCGCATTCGCGCGGCCGGCGGGCAAGTCACGCGCGAGCCCGGGCCAGTCAAGGGCGGCACCACGGTGATCGCCTTCGTTACCGACCCTGACGGCTACAAGATCGAGCTCATAGAGCGCCCCGACGACCGCAGGAGCGGCCAGGGTTTGCGCTGAGAGCCTCTCTATGGTGCGTCATGCGCTTCAATGTAGTAACACTACTACATTTCTTCGATGAGGGAATCACCATGACCATCACGACTTTATCCAGCCGAGAGCTGAACCAAGACGTGACGCGTGTAAAAAAGCGGCTCAGAACGGCCCTGTTTTCATCACGGATCGCGGCAAGCCTGCGCATGTGCTGCTGAGCATCGAGGAATACCAGCGTCTCACGCATCAACGCCGCAACATTGCCGATGCACTGGCCATGCCGGATGTGGCGGACATCGATTTCGAACCGCAGCAGGTGACCATCAAGGCACAGTCGGCTGGGTTTTGATGATGTACGTTCTCGACACGAATGTGGTCTCCAAGCTGCGAAAGGTACGCGCCGGCAAGGCGGACTCGAATGTTGCGGCCTGGGCACAAAGCGTGGACGCTGCGGATTTGTTCGTATCCGCCATCACCATCATGGAGTTGGAGCTTGGTGTCTTGGCGATGGAGCGCAAGGACGCCGCCCAAGGGGCACTGTTGCGCACTTGGCTGGAGCGGTATGTGCTGCCAGAGTTTTCCGCGCGAACACTGCCCGTCGATACGGCCGTGGCACTGCGCAGCGCCCGACTGCACGTGCCTGACAGGCGCAACGAGCGTGACGCGCTGATTGCCGCCACGGCTTTGGTGCACGGCATGATCGTTGCCACCCGCAACGTGACTGATTTTCAGCCGACCGGGGTAGCTATCTTGAACCCCTGGGAGCCCAGCATGACGGACTCCCCTGCACGAACGCGGTCGTAGACCCAGTGGGGCTTTACGCCTTGGCCCCGCGCCCCGCGCGCCAGGTGCCGAAGAGGGCGAGCAGCCCCGGCACCAGAATCAAGGCCCAGATGATTTTTTCGAGGTGCAGGCGCACCCAGGGCAGGTTGCCGAAGAAGTAACCCGCCGTGCAAATGCCCAACACCCACAAAACGGCGCCGCCTACGTTGTAGGCGCTGAATTTGCCGCGTCCCATCTGCGCCACGCCCGCGACGAAAGGCGCAAAGGTGCGGATGAAGGGCATGAAGCGCGCGAGCACGATGGTGATGCCGCCGTAGCGCTCGTAAAACTCGTGCGCCTGTAAAAAGGCGCGGCGGTTGAACCAGCGCGAATCCTCCCACTGGAACACCTTGGGGCCGATGTAGCGTCCAATCGAATAGTTGCACTGGTCGCCGAGCACCGCGGCAAGCAGCAACACCGCGCAGGCCGGCGCAAAGTCCATGAGGCCCGCGCCGCTCAGCGCGCCGACCATGAAGAGCAGCGAGTCGCCGGGCAAAAACGGCATGACGACCAGGCCCGTCTCGACGAAAACTATCAAAAAGAGCAGCGCATAGACCCACAGGCCGTAGTTCTGCACGAACATTTCGAGGTATTTGTCCACGTGCAGGACGAAGTCGATCAGGAAGGTCACAAGCTCCATGGTGCTTTCGGCGGGAAGAAGGCGGGAACGGTATTATCCCCGCGCTGCAAAATCCCCCTGGCCCACCCCTCGTTCCCTCGTCTTCCTCTTCGCCCTGCCCCGCCTGTGCCGCGGGCTGCTGTTTGGTTCCATGCCTGATTCTGTGATCCGCCGCCCCATCCGTGAATTGCCCGACGAGCTCATCAGCCAGATTGCCGCGGGCGAGGTGGTGGAGCGCCCGGCTTCCGTGGTGCGCGAGCTTGTGGACAACGCGCTCGACGCCGGCGCCACGCAAGTCACCGTGCGCCTGCTTGCGGGCGGCGTGCGCCTGATCGCCGTGGAGGACGACGGCAGCGGCGTCGCGCGCGATGAACTGGCCATTGCCCTGCGCCGCCACGCGACGAGCAAGATCACGAGCCTGCACGACCTCGAAACCGTGGCGACCATGGGTTTTCGCGGCGAGGCGCTCGCAGCCATCGCTTCGGTGTCGGAGCTGGCGCTGCTGTCGCGCCCGCCCGAGCAGGCGAGCGCCTTTTTGCTCGATGCACGCAGCGGCGAATTGCGGCCGGCAGCGCGCGGCGTGGGCACCACGGTGGAAGTCAAGGAGCTGTTTTTCTCCACGCCCGCGCGGCGCAAGTTTCTCAAGTCCGACGCGACCGAGCTCGCGCACTGCATAGAGGCCGTGCGCCGCCATGCGCTCGCGCGGCCCGACGTGGGCTTTGCCATCTGGCACGAGGGCAAGCTCGTCGAGCAGTGGCGCGCCACCTGGACGCCGGGTGCGCCGCCCTCCCCCGACGCGCTGGAGCGGCGCCTGGCCGACGTGCTCGGTAGCGACTTCGTGACGCAGTCCGTGGCCGTGCACCACCAGGCGGGCCGCGTCACGGTGACGGGGCGCGCGGGCCTGCCCGACGCGGCGCGTGCGCGCGGCGACCAGCAATACGGCTACGTCAACGGCCGCTTCGTGCGCGACAAGGTGCTCACGCACGCGGCGCGCAGCGCCTATGAAGACGTGCTGCACGGGCAAAAGCAGCCGATTTACGTGCTCTACATCGAGATAGACCCGGCGCGCGTCGATGTCAACGTGCACCCGACCAAGGTCGAGGTGCGCTTTCGCGACAGCCGCGAAGTGCACCAGGCCGTGCGCCACGCGATCGAAGATGCACTCGCCGCACCGCGCGCCGCCCTGCTCGCCAAGCAGAGCGCAAACCTCGCGCCGAGCGCGCAGCAACTGCGCCCATCGGGCGGTGGCGATTCAGAGCAAAAATGGCCGCAAACCAAGGTGTGGCAAGCGCAAGCAGCTATGCAATTTGATGAAAGAGCGGGCCACCGTGTGCACGAGCTCGCGGCGCTGTGGGGGCCGCCGCCCTCCCCTGCCCCGGCGCCGGAAATGCCTGGCGCCGAGCCGGCGCTGGCTGCCGCCGCCGGTGCCTACGCGAGCGACGCCGCACACGCTTCGGCCCCATGGCCTTTAGGCGTGCAAGAGCGCGCCGGCACGCTCGGCATGGCGCCAGCGCCGCCATCGACGCAATCCACCGCCACCCCAAACGATCCGGCGCAGCAAGCCGACATGTCCATGCCGCTGGGCCAGGCCATCGCGCAACTGCACGGCATCTACATCCTGGCCGAAAACGCGCAAGGGCTGGTGCTCGTCGATATGCACGCGGCACACGAGCGCATCGTCTATGAACGCCTGAAGGCGCAGGCCACGCAGGGCGCGCGCATCGCGAGCCAGCCGCTGTTGATCCCGGCCACGTTCGCGGCCGCGCCCGAGGAAGTCGCCACCGCCGAAGAGGCCTTTGAACTGCTCGCCACGCTGGGGCTCGAAGTGACGCCGTTTTCGCCCAAGACGCTCGCGGTGCGCGCGGTGCCCGCGGTGCTCGCGCAGGCCGAGCCCGTGGCGCTCGCGCGCAGCGTGCTCGCCGAGATTGCGGCACACGGCGTCAGCCGCGTGGTGCAGCGTGCACACGACGAGCTGCTGGCCACCATGGCCTGCCACGGCGCCGTGCGCGCGAACCGGCGCCTGGGCATCCCCGAGATGAACGCGCTGCTGCGCCAGATGGAAGTGACCGAGCGTTCCGACCAGTGCAACCACGGCCGCCCGACCTGGCGCCAGCTCACGTTGCGCGAGCTCGATGCGCTGTTTTTGCGCGGACGCTGAACGTATCGCGCCATGCACATCCTGCTGATCGAAGACGACGCACCGCTGGCGCGCGCCCTGCTCGATTTCCTTGCGGGCCAGGGGTTCGTGGGCCAATGCGCACCCAGCCTGGCGCAGGCGCGCGCGTTGCTGCCGCTTGCGCACTGGGACGCAGTGCTGCTCGACTGGCAACTGCCCGACGGCGAAGGGCTCACGCTGCTGCCGCTGCTGCGTCGCCAGCTGCCGCGACAGCCCCGTGCTCATGCTCACGGCGCGCGACCAGATCACCGACCGCATCCGCGGCCTGGACGCCGGGGCTGACGACTACCTCGTCAAACCCTTCGACCCGCAAGAGCTGCTCGCGCGCCTGCGCGCCGTGGAGCGGCGCATCAGCGGTGCGCACAGTGCGGTGCTGCGCATGCCGGGGCTGGAGATCGACCTAGCCCGCCACCAGGTGCTGCGCGATGGACAGCCGGTGGAACTCACGGCCAAGGAATGGGCGCTGCTGCGCGTGCTCGCGCAGCGCCCCGAGCGCATCCACACGCGCGAGAGCCTGCAAGGCGCGCTCTACGGCCTGGACGGCGACGCGAGCAGCAACACGCTCGAAGTGTTCATCAGCAACCTGCGCCGCAAGATCGGGCGCGAGCGCATCCAGACGTTGCGCGGCCTGGGCTACCGGCTGCAACTGGGGGCCGGATGAGGGCGCAATGAGCGGCGGAGCGACGCCGATCGGTCAGAAGGGCGCCGAGCGACTGGCGGAGAAGGAACAGTTGGTGGTGTTGGTACAGGTGTAAGTCGTATCGGTGAGGTTCACCTTCGAAACCGCGTTCACATAATAGGTGGCGCCGGGCGTCAACTTGCAGTAATAGCTGGGGTCGGCGGAGTTCAGACTCACCGAAATCGACGTGTTCTCGAGCGCGACACTGTTACAGGCAGACTGACCGTTCACCGGGGTCAGCACACCCGGACAGGTGGAGACCACCAACCGCTTGGAGCGGCTTGCCGCACTGGTCTTGATGGCGGAGAAGGTATCGTGTCCGGCAAAACCCGCCGGTGCCGTCACCTTGAAGGCCGTAATCGTCTGCGGGAGCGGGAAAAACGTCTGCTGCCGCCACTCCACGTTCAGATTGCCGGTGTCGACCACGGTCACATCCGCAGGCTGGGTGCCGCAGGCACTGGCCACATTGAAGGTCGCGGTAACCGTCTTGTTGTCATTCATGTTCACCGTGCAGGTGGGCGCGGTGCCGCTGCAGCCGCCGCCGGACCAGCCGGCAAAGGTCGAGCCGCCTGCCGGAGCCGCGGTAAGGACCACGGAGCTGACGGTGTTGAACGACTCGCTGCAATCGGTGAGTGCCGCATCGCAGTTGATAATCGTACCATTGGTCACGGTCCCCGCACCGGTACCCGCCTTGGTCACCGTCAGGTTGAGCGGACCGAAGACGGCGGTGACCGTGGTGTTGGCGCTTATGCTGAAGGCGCAAGTGCCCGTGCCGGTGCAACCGCCACCGGACCAGCCGGCAAAGGTCCCGGTCCCCGTGGCGGCCGTAAGGCTTACCGGCGTTGCGGATGCCAGG
>CAVPUD010000072.1:0-41333 GCA_963708545.1 uncultured beta proteobacterium
CCCCGGCGGGGAACATCATGGCGCTGGCGTACACGGGCAGCATTCTCGGTGCCGAGTTCGCCGTGGCCAGGATCGTCTTGAGTCTGTTGTTCGGAGTGGGCATCGGTTTGTTGATGGCCTTGCTGTTCTGGCGCGACGACGTACGGCATGACGCCCAAACCGACACGCTGTTCGCTGAGCAGGCCCGCGTGGGCAAAGCTGCAACGGGCCTGCTGCTGGCACTGGCGGCATTGCTGATTGCGGGTACGCTCAAGCTGTGGCCTTTGACGGTTAGCGTCGTGGCGTTCGACGTGCCGCTGCCTGGGGCCGAGGCTTGGCAGAAGGCGCTGTTCACGCTGGTTCCTTACGACGCGGCGAAGGGCGAAGAGGGAGTCAGCCTGCAGGGTTCGGTGCTGATTGTTTTGCTGCTGCTCATCGCCGCCACGGCCTGGAGGGGGCTGGAGGACATCGTCGAGGGCGCCAACCGCTGGACCTGGGTGGCCTTGGCGCTGGCGACGCTGACCCTGCTCGTGGCGGCCCTGCGGCTGGTGCCGCGGGGGGATACGCTCGAGATCGGCCTGACCGGCCGGGTTTTTGCCGTAGCGGCTTGCCTGGGGGCTGTCCTGCATTACGCACGTGCGTTGCCAGCGGAGGCACGGCAGGCGTGGCTGTGGGAGTCGTGGCGTTTCGTGAAACAGATTTTTGGCCTTCTGGTGCTGGGTGTGTTCATCGTCGGTATGGTTCGGCAGGTGATTCGGCCCGAGTGGATCGAGTCGCTTGCGGGCAGCAACAGCGTCTCGGCCAATCTGGTGGCCGTGGTTTTCGGGGTGTTCATGTATTTCCCCACGTTGGTCGAGGTGCCTGTGGCCAGGATGTTTCTGGACCTGGGCATGCACCGGGGGCCCTTGCTGGCCTACCTGATGGCCGACCCCGAGCTGAGCTTGCAAAGTATTCTGATGGTGGCTGCCGTGGTGGGCCGCGCAAAGGTGCTGGCGTACGTGGGCCTCGTGGCTTTGTTCAGCGCGGCGGCCGGGTTGATGTATGGCGCCTGGGTGGATGGCCTGGCCTGGTGGCACTTCGTGCTGGGTATTGCGGGCCTGTTTGCGTTGCTTGCCGTGCTTTTGTACCACGTGCAGCGCAGGCAGCACAATGCCGCTGTTTAGATTTTTCGCTCCTTGGAGAATGCCATGCTGACCATCAAGATTCTTGGCTCTGGGTGTGCCAACTGCAAAAAGCTGGAGGCCGTCGCCCGCGAGGCCGCCGCAGCGGCGGGCATTGCCGCCGAGTTCGTCAAAGTCACCGACATGAAGGAAATCCTGAGCTACGACCTGCTGTCCACCCCTGGCCTTGTCATCAATGAAAAGCTGGTTGCAAGTGGGCGGATTCCCACCAAGGCCGAAGTCCAGCAATGGCTTGCCGCCTTGTGATGGTCGCGGGGGGCCAGGCCACGCACCGGGCAGGGTCAAGGGATGGTGTGGCTGGGCTGCATGGCCGGGCTTTTCTGGCCGGGCGGTAGTGGCAGGCACGGCGGCAAGAGCGCGCGATTTTGCGCATGATGGCGCCCATGCAAGCCGAAAATTCTTTGGCGGATCGCCTTTCGTTTCGCACCGCGCTGTGGCTGGCCGTGGCCTTGTCGCTGGGCGCGGCGGTGTCGCTGGGCATCACGCGCTTTGCCTATGCGTTGATGCTGCCGCCCATGCGCGCCGACCTCGGCTGGTCTTACACGCTCGCCGGGGCCATGAACACCGCGAATGCGCTTGGCTACCTGCTGGGCGCGCTTGCCACGCCGCTTTTGCTGCGGCGCCTGGAGCCGGGTGCGCTGTTGCTTGCGGGCAGCGTGCTGGCTACGCTGTTCATGGCGCTCAGCGGTTTTTTCGTCGCGCCGGCGCCCTTGCTGGTGCAGCGGCTGCTCGCAGGGGTGGCGAGTGCGCTGGTGTTCGTGACGGGCGGGCTGCTCGCGGCGCGGCTAGGCAGCGTGCATGCGCGGCGCAGCGGCTTGCTGCTGGGGCTTTACTACGGCGGCGCGGGCTGGGGCATCAGCGCGTCGGCCTTGCTTGTGCCCGCGGTGCTCTCGCGCGCGCCAGGGCCGCATGCCTGGGCTTGGGCCTGGTGGGCGCTCGCGGGCGTGTGCGCGCTCGCGACGGCGGTGCTGCGCTGGCCCCAGCGCATGCTGCGCGGCCTAGGAGCCTGTCGGACTTTGGGCGTCGAAAGCGAGAATGTGCCCCAGCGAGGCCAGTTTTTGCCGGATTCGCAGCCCCATAGTGGTGCTATGGGGCAAGAAGACGGTAAAAAATGGGCCGCCGCGGCGCATTCGCAGCCGACGATTCCAAAGTCCGACAGGCTCCTAGACGCGACACCCGCGGCGGCAACTGGGGCCAGCGCGCCGCAGCCGCAGCAGATGCCTGCAGGCGCGCCAGCACCGGCGTCCGCTAAGGCAGATGGCCCCGCGTCGGACGTGGCGCCGCTGCGCTGGCGGCTGCTGGCGCCGGCGCTCGCGGGTTACACCTTGTTCGGCGTGGGCTACATAGGCTACATGACCTTCGTCGTCGCGCTGCTGCGCGAGCAGGGGGCGAGCGGCGCGGCGGTGACGGTGTTCTACGCGTTGCTCGGGCTCGCGGTGCTGCTGTCTTCGCGCATCTGGGCGGGCTTGCTCGACCGCGCCAAGGGCGGCGGGGCGCTCGCGCTGCTCAATGCGCTGCTGGGCGTGGCCACGGTGCTGCCGGCGCTCACGGCGTGGTGGCCTGCGGTGCTGGCCTCGGGCCTGCTGTTTGGCGGGGTGTTTCTGTCGGTGGTCGCTTCGACCACGGCGCTGGTGCGGCACAACCTGCCGCCAGCGCGCTGGGCGCTGGGCATCAGCGCTTTTACGATCGTGTTTGCGGTGGGGCAGATCGTCGGGCCCACGGTGGTCGGCTGGATTGCCGACGGGCCCGGCGGGCTGGCGCGCGGCCTGGTGTTTTCGGCCTGCGCGCTGTGGCTCGGCGCGCTGCTCGCGGCGCGCCAAAAGCCATTGGGGCAAGTGTTTGCCTGAAGCGGCTTACTTCAGCAGCCCTTCGGCCTTGAGCGCGGCCTGCACGGCGGGGCGTGCGCCCACGCGGGCCTGGTAGGCCTGCAGGTTGGCAAGGCCCGAAATGTCGAGCTGGACGAAGCCCGTCCAGCTCAGCGCGGTGAAGAGGTAGCAGTCGGCCACGCTGAACTGTGCGCCGAGCAGGTAGTCCTTGCCCGCGAGCTCGCCGTTGACCCAGGTGAGGCGCTTTTGCAGTTGCTCACGCACTTGCGCGCGGTATTCGTCGGGCACGCCGGGCTTGAACAGCGGGCCGAAGCTCTTGTGCAGCTCGCTCGAGATGAAGGTCAGCCACTCCTGCAGGCGGTAACGTTCCATACTGCCATTGGGCGGGGCGAGCTTCTTGTCCGGCACCTGGTCGGCGATGTATTGCACGATGACGCCGACTTCACGCAGGCGCTCGCCGTTGTCGAGCTCGAGCACGGGCACGTAGCCCAGCGGGTTGATGGTGCAGAAGTCGGTGCCGTCCTGCAGTTTGTGGCTTTGCAGGCTGACGAGCACGGGCGTGAAGGGCAGGCCGGCCTCTTGCAGGGCGATGTGCGGGCATAGCGAGCAGGCGCCGGGGCTGTAGTAAAGCTTCATGGGGGGACTCCTTGGTTGTGTAGATAAAGGACTGCGATGTTATGGGTTTGTGTGTAACTTTGCTGGCATGGGGCGCACGCTGGGGCCTGTGTAGGCGCGCTGCGCAGTCTAATGAGAAATTGGGCTTTAGCGCTTATGTAGCAAGCGCTAGCAGCTATCATTTCAATAGTATTTCAGGCGCCAGCCTCACATGCTGAAAATTTTGCCGGGGTTCATGATGTTCTTGGGGTCGAGCGCGCGCTTGATGCTGCGCATGACCTCGACGGCGCCGGTGCCGGTCTCGTCGAGCAAAAAGCCCATTTTGTGCAGGCCCACGCCATGCTCGCCCGAGCAGGTGCCGCCCATGCGCAGCGTGCGCGCGACGAGCTTGTGGTTCAGGTCTTCGGCGATCACGCGCTCCTGCGGTACCTTGGGGTCGATCAGAAAGCCGACGTGGAAGTTGCCGTCGCCCACGTGGCCGACCAAAAAGTAGGGGATGCCGCTGGCCTCGACCTCGGCAATCGTCTCCAGGATGCAGTCTGCGAGCCGGCTGATGGGCACGCAGGTGTCGGTGTTGATGGGGCGCGCGCCGGGGCGCGACTGCAAGGCCGCAAACAAGGCGTTGTGCCGCGCGGACCACAGGCGTGTGCGCTCCTCGGGCGTGACGGCCCATTCGAAGTCCTGCCCGCCGAATTCGCGCGCGATGCCCTGCACGGTCTGCGCCTGCTCTTCGACGCCCGCGGGCGTGCCGTGGAACTCCATCAGCAACAAGGGCTCTTCGCGCAAAGTGAGCTTGCTGTAGCGGTTCAGGCAGGCGACGGATTGGGCGTCTATCAATTCCACGCGCGCGATCGGCACGCCCAGCTGAATGGTCTGGATCACCGTGCGCACGGCGGCCTCCACGCTGGGAAACGAGCAGATCGCAGCCGAAATGGCCTCGGGCAGCGGGTACAGGCGCAGCGTGACCTCGGTGATCACGCCCAGCGTGCCTTCGCTGCCCACATACAGGCGCGTGAGGTCATAGCCTGCGCTGCTCTTTTTGGCGCGCGTGCCGGTGCGTATGACTTCGCCGCTCGGGGTGACGACCTGCAGCGCGAGCACGTTTTCGCGCATGGTGCCGTAGCGCACGGCGTTGGTGCCGCTCGCGCGCGTGGAGCACATGCCGCCTATGCTTGCATCGGCGCCCGGGTCTATGGGAAAGAACAGGCCCGTGTGCCTGACGGCCTCGTTGAGCGTCTTGCGCGAGATGCCCGGCTGTACCGTGACGGTGAGGTCGTCGGCGTCGATCGACAGCACCTGGTTCATGCGGCTCACGTCCAGGCTGATGCCGCCTTGCACGGCAAGCAGGTGCCCTTCGAGCGAGGAGCCGGCGCCGTAGGGGATCACTGGGACCTCGTATTCGCTCGCGAGGCGCACGGTGTCGGCCACGTCCTGCGTGCTTTGCGCAAACACCACGGCGGCGGGCGGGGGCACGTCGAAGGCGGATTCGTCGCGCCCATGCTGCTCGCGCACGGCGAGCGCGGTGGAGAGCTGCTCGGGGCCGAAGCGCGCGGCCAATGCCTCGAGAAAGGCCGCGGGAATGGGGCGCTGGTGCACTTCGGGCAGGAGGTGGGCGATAGAGTTCGGGGCGTTCATGGCATGTCTCCTTTTTTGGGGGGTTGACTGCAAACGCGCAGATTACACCAGTGACGCAGTGTGCGTTGGATACGCTTTTGACAAGGCAGGCGCCCGCGTTTCACGTGAAACCAAGGCCAACCTCCCTACTACGCACGCTAGGAGCCTGTCGGGCTTGGGCGTCGAAAGCGAGAATGCGCCCCAGCGAGGTCAGTTTTTGCCGGATTCGCCGCCCCATAGTGGTGCTATGGGGCAAGAAGACGGTAAAAAATGGGCCGCTGCGGCGCATTCGCAGCCGACGATTCCAAAGTCCGACAGGCTCCTGGACAAAGGTGGGAAAATCGCGGCCCGGTCGCGAAAGCGGCATTTGCACGCATTGACACACGGCTTCCCCGGAATTGACGGGCCGCTTTTTTTCTTTCTGCTTTGGGCCCCGGAGTTGTTTGCATGTTGTACCCCCAGGAATTTGATGTGATCGTCGTCGGCGGTGGCCACGCGGGCACCGAGGCCGCGCTGGCCGCGGCGCGCATGGGCTGTCAGACGCTGCTGCTCACGCACAACATCGAGACGCTAGGGCAGATGAGCTGCAACCCCAGCATAGGCGGCATAGGCAAGGGCCACCTCGTGAAAGAGGTCGATGCGCTCGGCGGCGCGATGGCCTTGGCCACCGACGAGGCGGGCATACAGTTTCGCATCCTCAATGCGAGCAAGGGCCCGGCCGTGCGTGCTACGCGCGCGCAGGCCGACCGCGTGCTCTACAAGGCGGCCATCCGCCGCCGGCTCGAGAACCAGCCAAACCTGTGGCTGTTCCAGCAGGCTGTGGATGACCTGATGCTCGAAGGCGACCGCGTGGTCGGCGCGGTGACGCAGGTGGGCATACGCTTTCGTGGGCGCACCGTGGTGCTCACGGCGGGCACGTTTCTCGACGGGCGCATTCACGTGGGGCTGGACAACTACCCCGCAGGCCGTGCAGGCGATCCACCTGCGGTGCGGCTGTCGGCGCGGCTCAAGGAGCTGCAGCTGCCGCAAGGGCGCCTCAAAACCGGCACGCCGCCGCGCATCGACGGGCGCACGATAGACTTTTCGCAGTGCGAGGAGCAGCCCGGCGACGGCATGCCGGGCGGCGTCGGGGAGGGCAAGCCCGTGCCGGTGTTCAGCTTCATGGGGCGGCCCGAGATGCACCCGCGCCAGCTGCCGTGCTGGATCACGCGCACCACGGCGCGCACGCACGAGATCATCCGCAGCGGGTTTGACCGCAGCCCCATGTTCACGGGCAAGATCGAGGGCGTGGGCCCGCGCTACTGCCCGAGCGTGGAGGACAAAATCAACCGCTTTGCCGACAAGGAAAGCCACCAGATCTTCCTCGAGCCCGAGGGCCTGAGCACGCACGAGTTTTACCCCAACGGCATCAGCACCAGTCTGCCGTTCGACATCCAGCTCGCGCTGGTGCGCAGCATGCCGGGGCTGGAAAACGCGCACATCCTGCGCCCCGGCTACGCGATCGAGTACGACTACTTCGACCCGCGCGCGCTGCAAAGCAACTTCGAGACGCGCCAGATCCGCGGCCTGTTCTTCGCGGGGCAGATCAACGGCACCACAGGCTACGAAGAGGCGGCCGCGCAAGGGCTGTTTGCCGGCATCAACGCGGCCTTGCAGGTCAGGGGCGAGGCGCCTTGGCTGCCGGGGCGCGACGAGGCTTACCTTGGCGTGCTCGTCGATGACCTCATCACCAAGGGCGTGACCGAGCCGTACCGCATGTTCACGAGCCGCGCGGAGTTCCGCCTGCAGCTGCGCGAAGACAACGCCGACATGCGCCTGACCGAAGCGGGGCGGCGCATGGGCCTGGTCGATGACGCGCGCTGGGACGCGTTTTGCCGCAAGCGCGACGCTGTGGCACGTGAAACCGAGCGTCTGAAGTCCACCTGGGTGAATCCGCGCGTGCTGCCCGCCGAAGAATCCGAGCGCGTGCTCGGCAAGGCGATAGAGCGCGAATACAACCTGTTCGAGCTGCTGCGCCGTCCGAACGTGAGCTACGAGGCCCTGATGTCGCTCGATGGCGGCAAGTACGCGAGCAGCGAGGTTTCACGTGAAACGCTGGGCGAATTGAGCGCGCCGGTGATCGAGCAGGTCGAAATCGCCGCCAAGTATGCGGGCTACATAGACCGGCAAAAAACCGAGGTCGAGCGCGCCGCGTACTTCGAGAAGCTGCGCCTGCCCGCCGACATCGATTACATGCAGGTCACCGCGCTGAGCTTCGAGGCGCGCCAGGCGCTGATGCGCCACCGGCCAGAGACCCTGGGCATGGCCTCGCGCATCACGGGCATCACGCCCGCGGCGATTTCGCTGCTGCTCGTGCATCTCAAAAAAGGCGGGTTCAAAGGCATTGGTGCCGAGGCGCGTGCGGCAGGGGAAGTAGCAGAAACCGCACCGAACGGGCAGGCCGCATGAGCGCCCCGGCGCGCGTGGACCTGCGCGAAGCGCTCCAGGCTGGCGCTACAGCCCTGCAGCTGGAACTTGGGGCGGCGCAAGTCGATCAGCTGCTGGACTATCTCGAACTGCTGCAAAAGTGGAACAAGGTCTATAACCTCACGGCGGTGCGCGAGCCCGCAGAAATGCTCACGCACCACCTGCTCGACAGCCTGGCCGTGATCGCGCCGCTGCGCCAGCACACGCAAGGCCGCGCCGTGCGCTTGCTCGACGTGGGCTCGGGCGGCGGACTGCCTGGCGTGGTCGTTGCCATCTGCTGTCCCGAAATAGACGTGACTTGCGTCGATACCGTGGCGAAAAAAGCCGCGTTCGTCCAGCAGGTGGCGGTGAGCTTGCAGCTTGCGAACCTGCACGGCCTGCACGCGCGCGTGGAAACCTTGCGCGCAGAGCAGGGCGGCGGCTACGACGTGGTGTGCGCGCGCGCCTTTGCGAGCCTGGCCGACTTCGTACAGTGGTCGCGCGCGGCGCTGCGGCCGGGCGGTGTGTGGCTGGCCATGAAGGGCAAATACCCGGCCGACGAAATCGCCGCGCTGCCGCTCTGGGCCGAGGTGTTTCACGTGGAACCGCTGCAGGTGCCGGGGCTGCATGCCGAACGCTGCATCGTCTGGCTGCGCGAGCGCGGGCAGGCGGCGCAAGCAGGCGCCCCAGGCCCGGCTTGCTAGACTTCAGCCCCACCGCAGCCACAAAAACCACCGACTCCATGGCCAAAATTTTTTGCATCGCGAACCAGAAAGGCGGGGTGGGCAAGACCACCACCACCGTGAACCTGGCCGCCGGCCTGGCCCAGATCGGCCAGCGCGTGCTCATGGTCGATCTGGACCCGCAGGGCAACGCCACCATGGGCTCGGGCGTGGACAAGCGTGGCCTCAAGCTGTCGGTCTATGACGTGCTGCTCGAATCCGCCGACGTGCGCGAAGCGCTGCAGCGCGCCCCTGCGGGCGGCTACGACGTGCTCGGCGCGAACCGCGAGCTTGCCGGCGCCGAGGTGGAGCTCGTCGCGCTCGTGCAGCGCGAACGCCGCCTCAAGGCCGCGCTTGCGCAGGTGGCGCAAGATTACGACTTCGTGCTCATCGACTGCCCTCCGTCGCTGGGCCTGCTCACGCTCAATGGCCTGTGCGCCGCGCACGGCGTGATCGTGCCCATGCAGTGCGAATACTTCGCGCTCGAAGGGCTCAGCGACCTGGTCAACACCATCAAACAGGTGCACGCCAAGCTCAACCCCGACCTGCAGATCATCGGCCTGCTGCGCGTGATGTTCGACCCGCGCATCACCTTGCAGCAGCAGGTGAGCGAACAGCTCAAAGCGCATTTCGGCGACAAGGTGTTCGACACCATGATCCCGCGCAACGTGCGCCTGGCCGAGGCGCCCAGCTACGGCCAGCCCGGCGTGGTGTTCGATCCTGCGGCCAAAGGCAGCCAGGCATTCATCGCATTTGCGCATGAAATGGTGGCCCGCGTGCAGCGCATGTGACCCGCCGGGCCACCAAAAGTTACAGCGAAATTGGCCTCTAGCCCTTACCCATCAAGCGCAAGCAGCTACTAAGAATGAAGCAATCTCCGCATATCCTGCTGCTGCCAGGTTGGCAAGGCTCGGGGGGCGATCACTGGCAAAGCCACTGGGAGCGGCGCTACGGCTACCAGCGCGTGCAGCAGCACGACTGGCAACGCCCCTTGCGCGGGGACTGGACGGCGCGGCTCGAAGAATGCGTGCTCGACGCGCCCACGCCGGTGGTGCTCGTGGCGCACAGCCTGGGCTGCATCCTCACGGCCTGGTGGGCCGCGCATTCGCGCCACACGGCGCGCGTGCAGGCGGCGCTGCTCGTCGCACCGGGCGACGTGGAGCAGCCCGAGCTTGCCGCGCAGCTGCCCGGCTGGGCGCCGATTGCGCGCAAGCCTTTGCCTTTCAGCACCTGGCTCGTGGCCAGCCGCAACGACCCGTATTGCAGCTTTGCACGCGCGCAGGCGCTCGCGGCGGACTGGGGCGCGCGCCTGATAGACCACGGCGCCAGCGGCCACATCAACGCCGAATCCGGGCTGGGCGACTGGCCCGCGGGCAAGGCCTTGCTCGATTCTTTACTGGCAATCTGAACAACGATCCCCACCATGGTCACGAAAAAACCCAAAGGACTGGGCCGCGGCCTCGAGGCGCTACTCGGTCCCGCGCTCGGCGAAGCGCCCCAAGAGGCCGCCGGCCAGCCCGCGAGCCTGCCGCTCGATGCACTGCTGCCCGGCGTCTATCAGCCGCGCACGCGCATGGACGAAGGCGCACTCTACGAACTGGCCGAGAGCATACGCGCGCAGGGCGTGATGCAGCCCGTGCTCGTGCGCCCGCTGACCGATGCGCGCGCACACGAGCGCCTTGCCGCGCAGCGCAGCGCCGCCGGTGCAGCAGAGGCTACCAACGCAGGCTCGCCTGCCGTCGCAGGGCCGGGCGATGCGCCAGCACTCGCGGGGGCAGCCGCGCCCAGCGCATACAGCGGCCCCTGGTACGAAATCATCGCGGGCGAGCGGCGCGTGCGCGCCGCGCGCATCGCGGGCCTGGACGCCGTGCCCGTGCTCGTGCGCGACGTGCCCGACGAAGCCGCGGCGGTGATGGCGCTGATCGAAAACATCCAGCGCGAAGACCTGAACCCGCTCGAAGAAGCGCAGGGCCTCGCGCGCCTGGTGAGCGAATTCGGCCTCACGCACGAGCAGGCCGCGCAGGCCGTGGGGCGCTCGCGCAGCGCCGCGAGCAACCTGCTGCGCCTGCTCAACCTCGCCGAGCCCGTGCAAACCCTGCTCATGGCCGGCGACATCGACATGGGCCACGCGCGCGCGCTGCTCGCGCTCGACCGCGCCACGCAAATCACCGCAGGCCACGAAATCGCCGCAAAAAAACTCTCGGTGCGCGAAGCTGAGGCGCTCGTGAAAAAGCTGGCGACTGCCGCCGACGCCACCCAGGCCGCAACGCGCGCGCCGCAAAAATCGGGTGACTGGTTGCACTTGGAGCAAGAGCTGTCCGACCTGCTCATGGCCACGGTGACGATACGCCTCAAAAAACGCGCCGCGGGCGAACTCGCGATTTCGTTCGGCTCGCTCGACGCGCTCGACGGTTTGATAGCGCGCCTGCGCGGCGGGCAGGGCTGAGAGGCGGAGCAACGCGAGCCCCAGGCGTTCCGCCCCGCGCCCCGACCTTCCGCTGCTCGTTGCCGCTGCCGCTGCCGCCGCCGCGCATCCGCGTTTCGCCACCGCAACCCCCACCATGCTGCTGCGCCTGCTCCCCTGGCCCCTGCCGGCGCTCCTCGGCTGGCTCGCCGCATGGCTGCTGTTCACCCAACTGCAGCGCTGGCTGCCGCCCACGCCCGCGCTGCTCGCTGCGTGCGCGCTTGGCGTGCTGGCCAGCGTGCTCGGCAGCAACTGGTGGCGGCGCGCGCTCATCGCCGTGGGCTTTCCGCTCGCACTCGCGCTGAGTGGTGCGCTGGGCGGCGCGCTCACCTTTGCCCCATGGATCTGGCTGCTGCCGCTGGGTGCCTTGCTGCTCGTCTATCCGCTGCACGCCTGGCGTGACGCACCGCTGTTTCCCACGCCGGAAGGTGCGCTGCTGCACCTGCCCACGCACGCACCGCTCGCGCCCGGCGCCGCGGTACTCGACGCCGGCTGCGGCCTAGGCCACGGCCTGTGGGCGCTCGCGCAAGCCTACCCCTTGGCGCGCATCCACGGCATAGAGCGCAGCCGCCTGCTGCACGCCCTGTGCGCGCGCCGCTACCCCTGGGCAAGCGTGCAGCGCGGCGACATGTGGCAAACGCATTGGGGCGCGTACCAGCTCGTCTATCTGTTCCAGCGCCCCGAATCCATGGCCCGCGCCGCCGCCAAGGCGCAGGCCGAGATGGCGCCCGGCAGCTGGCTCGTGAGCCTGGACTTCGCCATCCCTGCGGTTCAGCCCAGCGCGCGCTTGCGCACCGTGGGTGGGCGCAGTCTGTGGATTTACCGCTTGCCGCTGCGCTCTGAAGAGGCCGGGGCAGACACCAAGCAAGCCCCCGATAACTCCTGAAATGGGAGCGCATTACGCTTTCTGCGTAGGGCTTCAAGGGCAAAAATGCTTCAAAAAACATTGGCAGACGAGGCATCCACCGCACCTGCCAATCTCAGACCCGTGGCTTGCCGTAGGCGCGCTCGACCTTTGCCACTTTGACTTCGTAGTGCTCGTACCAGGCGCTTTTGCCTCGTTCTTGGACAGCGTGGTGATCGACGTTTGCCTTCCACGCGGCAATGGACTCGGCAGACTTCCAGTATGAAACGGTGATGCCGAAGCCGTCGCTGCCCCGCACACTTTCCACGCCGATAAAGCCCGACTGCCGGGCCGCAAGCTCGACCATCCGCGCGGCCATTGCGTCATACCCGTCGTCACCATTGGCGCGCCGGGAAGAAAAGATCACGGCGTAATACGGCGGCTCGGGTGTATTGGCAAAGGCAGGTGATGTGCTCATGGCTATATGGGCTGATCACGGAGGAACTCGGCCAGCAGCGTCGTGGCCTCGCGCAAGTTGGCAATGGCTTCTAATGGCTTCTTCCACCGTCTCACCTTGCGTGGTCGTGCCAGTCTCTGGGTTCAAGGCGACGTAGCCACCTTCTTCGGCGGGGGTCAGGATTGCTGTGAGTTCCATGGGTTTCTCCTAGGAGCCTGTCGGACTTTGGAATCGTCGGCTACGAATGCGCCCAGCAAAAACTGGCCTCGCTGGGGCACATTCTCGCTTTCGACGCCCAAAGCCCGACAGGCTCCTGGCGCAAAAGTGCATTCTCACTTACTGGCATCGATCGTCGCTCGCCGCTGCGGTATCCGAACCGTCACACAAATACCCCAAGCGAGTGCCACCAGGCCCGCAGCCCACAAGCAGAGCCCGCCCTCATCGATACTGCCGCAAATACTTCCACTCGAACGCGCGCTTGGCCCAGTGCATGAGGCGCAGCGGCGGCAGCGCGATGTTGCGCTCGGGCGTGCGCCAGATCAGCGTGCCGTGGCTCAGCGAGTCGATGATGCACGCGAGCTCGACCTTGAAGGTGGCGGTCTGCGGTGCGCCGCGCAGGCCCGCGAGCAGGTTTTGCGCGGCGGCCTCGGCTTGCAGGTCGGCCATGTGCGCCTGCTTGGGCATCCAGTCGGGGCCCGGAAAGCTGCCCGAGTCGCCCACCACGTAGCAATGCTCCCAGCCGGGTATGCGGCATTGCGCGTCGGCCTGGATCAGCCCGCCGGGCGAGCGCGGCAGCGTGGTCTGGTCGAACCAGGCGTTGCCCGTCATGCCGGGCATGAACAGGATCAGATCGGCAGCGATCGCCCCGCCCTCGGTCAGCACCTGCTGCGGCTCGAAGCCGCGCAGCTTGTGGCCCAGGTGCGTGCGTATGCCGCGCGCCGCCATCAGCGCGAGCAGGCGCGGTACGGCCTTGCCACCCAGGCGGGCGCCCGGCTCGGTCGAAGGGTTGAAGAACACGAGCTCGAACTGCCCGCGCCGGCCCTCGCGCCGCAGCAGCGTGTCGAGGCCGAACAGGTACTCGAACATCGGCCCGCCGCGCATCGCGCTGGGCTCGTTCGGGTTGCCGGCAAAGCCGACGGCGATGGTGCCGCCGCGCATCGCACGCAGGCGCTCGCGCACCTGCTCGGCCGCTGCCATGCCCTCGCATGGCGTGATGACATGCTCCATGCCCGGCAGCTTTTTGATGAAGCGCCCGCCCGTCGCGATCACGAGTGCATCGTTGGCCACGTCGCCGGCGCTCGTGTGCACCACGCGCCCGCCGTCCTGCAGCCCCGTCACCTCGGCGGCCACGTGCTGCACGCCCATGCGCGCAAAAAAGCGCTGCAGCGGCACCACCAGCTGCTCGCGCCGGCGCAGCCCGCTCGGAATCCAGATGCTGCCCGGCAGGTAATGCAGCTCGGCGCGCGGCGCCACCAGCGTAATGCGGGCCTGCGGCGCCATCCGGCGCAGCGCCCGTACCGTGGAAAGCGCGCCAAAGCCCGCGCCGAGAATGCAGATCGAAGGAGGCTGGGTCATGGTATGGAGGCAGTAGCAAATTCAGAGCATAAAACGCAGCACCGCCGCCAGCCCCAAGGCCAGCGTACAGGCCGCGCCCGAAAACAGCACGCGCCACGGCCAGGCGCGCGGCACGAAGCCCACGCCGCGCACCAGGCCTGCGCTCATGGCCCACAGCAGCAGCATCGCCAGGCCATGGTCGGCGCGGCCCGCGGCGTCGGTGAACAGCAGCGGGTAGGCGCTGCCCACGAGCATGATGGTCAGCCCCACGAGCAGGCAGGGCCAGTGCAGGCGCGTGCCGGCAGGCTCGGGCTGAAGCGGGCGCTCTTGTGCATCCCCCTTCGCACCCGTATGTGCATCCGTCTGTGCGCCGTCGGCTTTCAGAGAATTTTCAGTCATTTAGGCATCTAACGCAGGTGGGGCCTTCGCTTCAAGCTTCTGAATCAGGAGCGCGCGAGGTTTTGCGCGCCTCTTCGTTCTCGCCCCACATGGCGTTCAAAATGGCCAGCAGCACGGCAAAGCCTACGCCCAGCATCCAGGCAAAGTACCACATGTTTCGTTCCTTCCTTGGTGGAGATGGCCGGACTCAGCCTCTCAGTACGCGCCGTGTTCGTTCTCGCGGATGTACGCGGCGGTGACCTTGCCGCGCATGACGCGGTAGGCCCAGCCGGTGTAGAGCACGATCAGCGGCATGAAAATCACGGTGGCCCAGAACATGATTCCCAGCGTGAGGTGGCTGGAGACGCTGTCCCACACGGTCAGGCTCGCGGCGGGCATGGTGCTCGAAGGCATCACGAAGGGGAACATGCTCGCGCCCGCGGTGCCGATCACGCCCAGCAGCGCGAGCGCCGAGGTGACAAAGGCGCACAGCGTGCGCCGCGCACGCAGCAGCAGGGTGGTGAGCAGTGCGCCGCCCACGCCCAGCGCGGGCAGCAGCCACAAGAGCGGCTGGCGCGCGTAGTTGGCCATCCAGGCGCCGGCCTCGCGCACCACGGTCTTGGTCAGCGGGTCGGGCATGGCGCCGGGGTCTATGGGCGAGGTGATCTTGTAGCCCGGGATGGATTGCAGCCAGAACCCTGCCGCAAGGAAGGCCAGCACCATGACGATAGCCGCGCCCGTGGCGCCGCGGATGGCGCGCGCCTGGATGGCACCCTCGGTGCGGTGCGCGAGGTAGGCGCCGCCGTGCATGGTGATCATGGCGCTCGAGACCACGCCCGCGAGCAGCGCGAACGGGTTGAGCAGTTGCCAGAAGCTGCCGCTGTAGCTTGGCACCATTTGCGCGTCGAACTGGAACGGCACGCCTTGCAACAGGTTGCCAAAGGCCACGCCGAAGATCAGCGGCGGCACGGCGCCGCCGACGAACAGGCCCCAGTCCCAGGTCTTGCGCCAGGTCGGGTTGTCGATCTTGCTGCGGTAGTCAAAGCCCACGGGGCGAAAAAACAGCGCCCACAGCACGGCGAGCATGGCCCAGTAAAAGCCGCTGAAGGCCGTGGCATACACGAGCGGCCAAGCGGCAAAGATCGCGCCGCCCGCGGTGATGAACCACACCTGGTTGCCGTCCCAGTGCGGGCCTATGGTGTTGATGACCACGCGCCGCTCCAGGTCGCTTTTGCCGACGAAGGGCAGCAGCGTGCCCACGCCCATGTCGTGGCCGTCCATGACGGCAAAGCCCAGCAGCAGCACGCCCACGAGCAGCCACCAGATGATCTTGAGGGTTGGATAGTCGATCATGCGTTTTCTCCTTGGTTCGTCAGGGCCATCTGCGGCTCAGGCATGGACGGGCTCGTTGGCGTAGCGGCCCGTGCCCAGGCTGCCAGGCCCCAGGCGCGCGTACTTGACCATCAGGAACATCTCGACCACGAGCAGCACGGTGTAAAAACCCACGAAGCCGGCGAGCGAGCCCCACAGACTTTGCACGCTGAGCGTGGACACGCTCAGGTGTGTGGGCAGCACGCCGTAAATCGTCCACGGCTGGCGTCCGTACTCGGCCACGAACCAGCCGAGCTCGCAGGCGATCCAGGGCGCAGGCAGCATGAACAGGGCCCATTTCAGCAGCCAGCGCTTGCGCATGCATTCGCCTTTGAGCGTGCTCCAGAAGGCCGCGGCAAACAGCGCAAGCATCAAAAAGCCCAGCCCGACCATGATGCGGAAGCGTCCAGAACATGGGCGTGACGCGCGGAATGGTGTCATTCACCGCGCGCTCGACGATCTCGGGCGTGGCCTGGTTCACGTCGCTGACGTATTTGCGCAGCAGCAGGCCGAAGCCCAGGTCGGCCTTGTGCGCCTCGAACACCTTCAGCGCCACGGTGTCGTGCGCATTTTTGCGCAGCGCCTCGAGCGCATTCACGGCGACGATGCCTTGCGTGATGCGCGCGCGGTTGCGCTCTTTGATCTCGGCAATGCCAGGGATCTGCTTGCTCACCGAGCGCGTGCCGATCAGGCCCATGAGCCAGGGGATTTCGACTTCCCAGTCGTTTTTCTGCGCGGCCTCATTGATGCCTGCGATCACCTTCAGGCCCGCCGGCGCGGGCTCGGTGTGCCACATGGCTTCGAGCGCGGCCATCTTGGTCTGCTGCGCCTCGCCCACGGTGTAGCCCGACTCGTCGCCGAGCACGATCACGCTGAGCACCGAGGCCAGACCAAACGCTGCCGCCACGCGAAAGCTGCGCTTGGCAAACTCCACGTCGCGCCCGCGCAGCAGGTACCACGCCGAGATCGAGAGCACGAACATCGCGCCCGTGACGTAGCCGGCCGACACCGTGTGCACGAACTTGGCCTGCGCGTCGGGGTTGAACACCACATCCCAGAAGCTCGTCATCTCCATGCGCATGGTCTGGAAGCTGAACTCGGCCCCCACGGGGTTCTGCATCCAGCCGTTTGCTATCAAAATCCATAGCGCCGAAAGGTTGGTGCCCACGGCCATGAGCACCGTCACGAGCAAATGCTGCGTGCGCGAGAGGCGGTCCCAGCCGAAGAAGAACAGGCCGATGAAGGTCGATTCGAGGAAGAACGCCATCAGCCCCTCGATCGCCAGCGGCGCGCCGAAAATGTCGCCCACGTAGTGCGAGTAATACGCCCAGTTGGTGCCGAACTGGAACTCCAGCGTGATGCCCGTGGTCACGCCCAGCGCAAAGTTGATGCCGAACAGCTTGCCCCAGTAGCGCGTCATGTCCTTCCAGACCACCTTGCCCGTCATCACATAGACGCTCTCCATGATGACCAGCAGCCACACCATGCCCAGCGTCAGCGGCACGAAAAGAAAGTGGTACATGGCGGTGGCGGCAAACTGCAGCCGCGATAAATCCACGAGTTGTTCAGAAACCATACGAGTCACTCCTTGGCAGGCTTTGAAAGCGTTGTGCCCGCTGTGCTGGCGGCCGCATCGGTGGGCGCACCCGGCAGCACTTGCTGCGCGGCCACGGCAGCGGCATCCACCGCCACGCGCTGCTCGCGCACGAAAAACCACCACAGTGCGACGAGCACCAGCAGCTTGAGCAGCACCGCCACGCTCAACTGGCGCAGCAGCCGGCGGTCAGCGGCGCGAGAAGATGGTATTGCGCGGGTCATGTAATCTGTATGGCAATTGCCGTGCCAGTGGCGAGGCAGGGCGTATCTCTCGAGAATTCAATGACTTACATCAAGTCATGCCGTCCATGCCCTGCCACCCTCGGAGCTTTGGCGGCACATTGGCAGACATTGGCCGCCATTTGACAGAAAATTGGCAGAACAAGGGCCTCTGCGGCAGCGTCTTGACAGCCGCCGCGGTACCGCCCGCCTGTTTGCGCCCAGAAAGCCCGCCATGGAACCCACCCCCGCGCCCGAACTCGTGGCCTTTCTCGAAGAACTGCCCGAGCCGCACATCGTGCTCGATGCGCACTACCGCATCCTCGCGGCCAATGCGGCGTACCGGCGCACATTCGGCGCGGCAGATGGCGTGCTGGGGCGCCCGTGCTACGAGGTTTCGCACCACTTTGCCGAGCCCTGCGACCTGGCCGGCGAATCCTGCCCGCTCGCGCAGGCGCGCACGAGCGCCGCGCGTGCGCGTGTGCTGCACCTGCACCACACGCCAGGCGGCGAGGAATACGTGCAGATCGAGCTCGCCCCCGTCTCGGGCAGCGCTGCACAGCCGCAGCTCTTCGTCGAGAAAATGGCTGCGCTGCCGGTGGCGCACGTGCGGCCCTCCGTGCAGGGGCTCGTGGGCCGCGCGCCCGCGTTTCAGCAGATGCTCGCGCTGCTCGCGCGCGTGGCGCCCGCACCGGCGGCGGTGCTGCTGCTGGGCGAAACGGGCACGGGCAAGGAGCTCGTCGCCCGTGCACTGCACCAGGCCAGCCCGCGCGCGCAGCGCGCCTGGGTGCCGGTCGATTGCTCCAGCCTGCCCGAGACGCTGTTCGAGTCCGAACTCTTTGGCCACGAACGTGGCGCCTTCACCGGCGCCACGCATGCGCGCCCCGGTCTGGTCGATGCGGCCACTGGCGGCACGCTGTTCCTCGACGAGGTGGGCGACATCCCGCTCGCCATGCAAGTCAAGCTGCTGCGCCTGCTCGAATCGGGCACCTACCGCCGCGTGGGCAGCACCGAGCTGCGCCAGGCCGACATCCGCGTCGTTTCGGCCACGCACCGCGACCTGCCGCGCATGGTGGCCGAAGGGCGCTTTCGCGAAGACCTGTTTTATCGCCTGAGCAGCTTCCCCATCCGCCTGCCGCCGCTGCGCGAGCGGCGCGAGGACATCCCCTTGCTCGCGCAGGCGCTGCTCGAGCGCGTCGCCCCAGAGCGCAAGCTGCAGCTCAGCGCCAACGCGCTGGCGCTATTGCAGGTGCAGCCGTTTCCCGGCAACGTGCGCGAGCTGCGCAACCTGCTCGAGCGCGCCGCCTTGCTGTGCGACGGCGCCGCGCTCGAGGCCGCGCACGTGCAGCAGGCGCTGGCCTGCGGGCTGGTGCCGCCAGCCGACGGCGCGCCCATGCCAGCATCCATGCCCGCATCCGCATCCGCGCCCGCAACCCCTGCCCCGGCAACCCCTGCCCCGCCATCCGCCCGCCGCCCCCTGCCCCGCAGCACCGAGGCATGGGCGCAACTGCTGGCCGAACACACGGGCCCGCGCGCCGAACTCGCCGCCCGACTGAGCATCAGTGAGCGCACGCTCTACCGCCGCCTGCGCGCGCTGCGCGGGCCAGGGTGGCCGGCAGCATGAGCGGCTTTTCAGCAAGCGGTTTCAAGCCAGCGCCCGCGTAGGTGCGCAGCACCGCCTAATGGACAATTTGGGTTCAACTGGCAAGTTCGCGGCGGTGGTGATGAGGGAGGACGTCGGGAGACCGGGATATTCACCCGGCGGCACCCAGGGCTAGCTGCGGCACTCGCATCCAGCGGGGGCGCGCAAAACCCAGCAGCGCTGAGCAGCAGGGCAAACAACCGCGCGCCCTTTTCCCGTGGGGCGCGGTACCTTTCGTCGCGCATTGCTGGAAATAATTGGAATCTGACCCCAATTCCTGTCCTGGGTGCCATGATGCGTAAACTGGTCCATTTCGCCTACGGCGTGCTCAGGTCCGGACGGCCTTTCGATCCGGTGTTGCATCAGACGGCTTGACGCGGATAACAGTATCTACACGGGCTGGCGCGCAGACTCCGACAAAACCTCCGGCCCTACACCTACGCGGGGGGGGCGTCGCATTCGCTTCGCTTCCTGTGCTCCTTCGGCGCGGGCTGCGGCTTTTTCAGCCGCCGCGCCGGACTTACAAGCTCTTCGTCGAGAAGTACCAGTCCGTAGTCTTGTAGCCTTCGCCCATGCGCTGCTTGATGGCGTCGGGGCTCTTGGGCGGGGGAACGATCACATCGCATCCCGGCGTCCATCCTTCGGGCGTCGCCACCTGGTTGGCGTCGCTCGTCTGCATGGCCTTGAGCAGGCGCACGAACTCGTCAATCGAGCGGCCGTTGCTCATGGGGTAGTACACCATGGCGCGCAGGGTGCCGTTCGGATCAATGAAGAATGTCGCGCGCACGGCCTGCGTGTCGGCTGCGCCGGGGTGCACCATGCCATAGGCACGCGCCACGTCCATCTTGATGTCCTCGATGATCGGGAAGCTGATCTCGACGCCGAACTTCTCCTGGATGTTCTGCGTCCAGGCCAGGTGCGAGTACAGGCTGTCGATGGACAGTCCGATCAGCTCGCAGTTCATGCCGCGGAACGTGTCCGCAGCCTTCTGGAAGCCGATGAACTCGGTGGTGCAGACCGGCGTGAAGTCGGCCGGGTGCGAGAACAGGATCAGCCACTTGCCCTTGTAGTCCGCCAGGCTGCGCTCGCCGTGGGTGGTCTTGGCCTTGAAGTCTGGGGCAGGCTCATTGAGGCGGGGGAAGGCGCTGGGCGTGGAGTTGGTGTCTTGCATGATGATCTCTTCAGTTGAAGGTTGTGTGCCGAAATGACTGCCATATATTAGCAGGCCGTTGAAAAACGCATAATGAAAGCGAACCATCCGTTGCCGATGGAGTGGATGTTTGCCGGTTTTCTGGCGGCGGGCCTCCGACCGGACCGATTTTCCCCCTCGGCAGGGCGTTTCGGGGGCCTCGTGCTCGCCTTTTGGCGAAATCCTGACAGACGTCGCCCTATTGATCCAGCCCGATGAAATCTCTTCACGGATTCTTCACAGACCACTAATGAGTCTTGGCCTGTGTTTTGTGATGCAGATGAACTGCAAGGATTAGAAAGCACACGATGAATGCGATCAGTGCGGCGACATCAGTTATAGCGCTCCAATGATGCTGCTCACCAAACCCGACGCGAATGAGATCAGAGCAGTATGAAAGCGGCGACATCGGAGAGAGCCATTGCCCCCAAGACGGCATTTGGGAAAGCGAAACGAATATGCCACTAACGAAAATCATGGGCAGGCGGACTAGGTTAGATAGCATCATGACCTGTGATGGTCCATTAGTAGCCGGAGCTGCCATAAGAACACCCAGCGTAGAAAATGCCAAAGAGCCCAGCATAATTCCAAGAAGCAACGAAAATGGAGATACAACGACCGCCGATGTAAATGATGTTGCGATGGCAAGCGGCAGCAACGCCAGTAGCGCACCAAATACAGTTCCTGCGATTACATCACCCGCGAGAATAGCTACCAGTGAAGCTGGAGACGTAATGAGGCGCTCGTATGTCTTTGCTTGACGCTCCCATGGTGTGATGAGTGGCCCAACTGCGGAAGCAGTAAAGAAAAGCGCCATAGCCACAATTCCAGGCACCATCGCCTCCGGTGATCCTTTATGGCCGGCAGCGAATGCCATATAGAAGAACAGCGGGAAAATAATCCCGAACGTAAACACGGGTGGCTTTAGGTAGTAAACCTTTGCGTTTTTCTTTGCTACAACCAGCGCCGCGCGGGCCTGCCAGCGCAGTTCATTCGCACTCCAAGTCATACGGTACTCCCTGCCGCATCCCGCTTGGTTACGGCCAAGAATACATCTTCAAGCGTAGGTAAAATTGTTGCGATGCTTTCTACAGTCAGTCCGAGTTCTGATGCCCGCGTGGCGACGGCTTGTGCTATTCGTCCGGGCTCCGGGGTATATGCGCGAAATCCGTTCGGGAAGAGAATGACCTCCGCAAACGCAAGTTCTGGCAGCAATTCTGACAGCGTAACACCGAACTCTTTGAACCTTACTTCCATTGACCGCCTTGATTCCATGTGATGGCGTAGTACGGCAGGGGTATTTATAGCAGCGAGCACGCCCTTATTGATAATTGCTACGCGATGACACAACTGGTCTGCCTCTTCCATGTTGTGGGTGGTAAGAAAAACAGTCATTCCACGACTACGATTTTGTTCAGCAATGATTTCTCGGATTAGATGCGTACTGGCAACATCAAGGCCGGATGTTGGCTCATCTAGGAAAAGTATTTCTGGTTCGCTAATGAGAGCCATGCAGAGCATAAGTCGCTGACGCAGTCCCTTTGACAGCTCTGCCCCCTTTTGGCTTATGCGATTCGTCATCTCGAACCGCTCAAGCAACTTATTGCCGCGCTCGATTCGTACGCTTTTTGGAACAGCGTGCAATTCGCCCATGAGCATTATATTGTCCCAGACCGACAGGTCTGCGTACACATTTGCCTCTTCCGGGACTACGCCAATATGGCGCCGAGCCGCAGAAGGTTGCTTCGAAATATCAATGCCCGCAATGAGCGCCCTTCCCGATCTTGGGCCGATGACCCCGGTCAACATTCGGGCGGTAGTGCTTTTGCCTGCTCCATTAGGCCCGAGAAATCCAAACACTTCGCCGGGAGGAACATCGAACTGCACCGCATTTACGGCAATCGTAGAACCAAAAGTACAGGTCAGTTTGTCCGCTATGATCGCTGGCGTTGAGTTGGCCATGGAAGATTCCTCTATATGCCCTTCGCTACCATGGCTAAGGAAAGCGCATAACGTCCGCCATAACCGGCGTGCAAAGCAGAGCGGCGCTGTTGCACGTCCGCGTTGATGGCGTTGTTAGGGCTCGCGTGCATCTTCATTTCTCGGCTTTCCCAAGCACAATGGCCTTGGCGGTCGTTTGCATCGATCAGTCCCGCGTTGCCGCCACGACCACGAATGCACATTGGCCTCGTCCTGCCCGTAAGGGTTCGATTTCCCGCGTCTCCGGCAGAGGGCGCGTCAATGTCTGGCACCAAGTGTCGATCGAGAAGCCGGTTTCCCGCAGAAGCTGCGCCACCTCATCAGCGGAATAAAAAGTGGCCTCGCGGTAAAATTCACTCGCGGCCTGATGCGCCAAATAATCTTGTCCTAATGCGCTTTCCCGGTCGATGAAGCCGATCACCAGGCGCCCGCCCGGCCTGAGCACCCTGCGTGCCTCGGCAAGCATCCCCGCAGGCGAGTCCACAAAACAGATGGTGGTTACCACCAGGGCGTGGTCGAAACTGCCTTCTGCGAAAGGCAGATTTTCGGCTGTGCCTTCCACCACCTCGATGCCTCGCGCAGCGGCATAGACGAGCATTGCCGGGGAAGGATCCACACCCACCTGCACCCCCAGCGGCGCGGCGAAGCGACCGCTGCCTACGCCGATCTCGATTCCCCTCCCCTCCCAAGGCACGAACGGTCGAAGGGCGAGCAGCTCGGAGATGTAGGCGGCCTCATGCTTTTCGAACCACGTCTCATAGCGCTGATGGTGGGCTTCGAATGGGGCCACTCTAGGCATGGGATAGTAACTCCCGCAACACATCGACAAACCGGCGGTTCTCTTCGGGCAATGCCGTAGTGATGCGCATATAGCCAGACCCCAGAGCCGGGTCGTTGAGTGGTTTGATCAGGATGTCGCGGCTACGGAGCTGGTCCGCAAGTTCGGCGGCTTTATGCGGCGCGAAATCTGCGAGGAAGAAGTAGGTTTCGGTCGGATAGGTACGCACGCTCAGGGCACGCAACTGCGCCGCAAGCTCCTCGGTCCAGGCGCGCAATTGCGCGGCACGGGCGTGAATCTGGTCTTCATGCTGCAGCGTGGCGATGGCCGCCGCCTGGCTGGGACGGGCGAGCGGGTAGGCGTCATTGTGGCTGTTCAGGTCGTCGGCGATGGCCGACGGCAATATGGCGTAGCCAATGCGGAAGCCCGCCAAACTGTGAGCCTTGGACAGAGTGCGCGTCACCAGCAGGTTGGGATGGTCAGGCACCAGGTGAGCGACAGACTGCCCGGCTAGGCCGATGAATACCTCGTCGCCCAGGAAGCGCGTCTCCGGGTAGCGGCCCAACAACTCAGGCAATGGCTTCATGTCGAAGATGCCACCGTTCGGATTGTTGGGGTTGACAATAACTGCAAACTTGATATTTTGAAATGTACCGCCGCCTTTCTCCGCAATGGCGCTCATGATCGGCTCCTGCCGCGCATATGGCGCCCGCCACCGCCACCAGCGGAACGTTGGGCACAACGCTGAAACGCAGCCAGATGTCGCTGCTGCGACGCCTCCTGCAGATTGCGCAGCACTGTGAGAATGTCCGGGCGCTGGGTTGCCCCAACTAGCCGCTCATACATTTCGCCATTGGCAATCTCGGCAGCGACACCCGCTTCACAGGCTGCTTGCAGACTGGCATAGCGCGCAACCTTTCCCCTCCAGGGATTCTCGGGAACGGGTAGCCCGTAGCGTGCAAACAGAGTGCAAAGCGCCTCGATGTGGCGCGCCTCGGCTTCACGGATATTGCTGAACGGCGGCATCTCGCCGAAGTCGGCAATCACCTGGTCGTAAGTTGCCCAGGCAAAATACTCGTCGTCGAGCGCCTCGTTGAGCGCATGGATTTCTGCTTCGGTCAGTGGATTCATGATTCATCCTCCGTGGTGAAAAATAGCGATCGTGCCGATCCCCGCCAGCAGCAGCACGAGCTGGCGCAGGGAGGTGGCAGCGGTCACCTGCCGGTGCAGTCCTGGGATGAGATCGGCAGCAGCGACGTAGATGAAGCTCGCCGCAGAAATCGCGAGGATATACGGCACTGCCCCGCGCGTTTCGCCCAGCCAAAAATAGGCCAGCACGGCACCGGGCAGCGTGGTGGTGGCCGAAAGGGTGTTCAGAACCAGCGCCTTGGTGCGTCCATACCCATTGTCGAGCAGGATGGCGAAATCGCCGACTTCCTGCGGAATCTCGTGCGCGATCACGGCCAGCGATGCGGCGACCCCCAGCGGGATCGAGGTGAGGAAGGCGGCGGAAATCACCACCCCGTCCACGAAGTTGTGGAAGGCATCGCCGATCAGGATCAGCGGGCCGGCATGGCCATGCACCTCGCACTCGCCATCGTGGCAATGACGCCAGAGCACCAGTTTTTCCAGCACGAAAAAAAGCACCATGCCCGCCAGCACCGTTGCCGTGACCGCGACTGCCGGGGCGAGTTTCAGACCGGCGGGGATCATGCCGAGAAACGCGGCGCCAAGTAGCGTGCCGGTGGCATAGCTGACGAGACAGGGAATAAGAATCTTGCGGATGCCTGCTGGAAATAACAGAAACAATGCAGCGCCAGCGACAGCACCCACGCTGCCCAAAAGACCGAAGCCGATTATCCATAGCAGCATTTGGTGGGCCTCGGCTTTCTTTCAAGTATGCGCGTATGGGAGCGAGCCCTACGCTCAATATACGCCGCAAGCGGCGTATATTCATTCAAAAATTTCGGTGTATATAACGCTCATTCCAAAGAGAAGTCCGCTTGTAGCACACCTCTTCGGCCAGTATATGCCCGCAAATACCACACCCTCCGCCCAAGCAACTGGATCAGCTGCGCAGCAAGGCGCGTGTCAAGCACTATAGCTTGAGTATGAAGCGCCAGCAGGAGGTTGGAGTCAGATTCCAATCATCCTAAATCTGGCAGTTGAGCGCGCCCGAGCGTGTCGTCATCGGGTGCACTGGCAAGGCGCAAACCGCAGCCATGGCGGGTGCCATGGCGAGGATTTGCAACGCGGCCAGCGTGCCCGAGGGCGGCGCGATCGGGTGCGCAGCGCTCTGACCCGATGGGTGAGTCTCGCAGAGTGAAAAATCATTCGAAGAATCAAAGCGTTGCATACAAAATGCAGCGGTCAACTGCCGGATTTAGGATCACTTGCGCGCCCTGCCGAGTGCATATCCCGGCACTCCCCCTGAACCCAATAAGCGCCCTCATCATTGACCTTGTTCGTCGGCAAAAACGCACGATGAACCCGGCGTTCACCCATTGGCCTGCGCCCCCCGCCGCCGAAACTCCGCGGGTGACTGCCCCGTCCAGGCGCGGAAGGCGCGGATGAAGCTTTTTTCGTTGGCAAAGCCCGCGGCGGCGGCGACTTGTTTGATGGGGCGGCGGCTGCGGTGCAGCAGTTCGAGCGCGCGGGCGCGGCGCACTTCGTCTTTGAGGCCTTGCAGCGTCGCGCCTTCTTCCTTGAGCTGGCGGTGCAGCGTGCGCGGCGAGAGGTGCAGCAGCTCGGCGAGCGACTCGGCGCTGTGCGCGGGCAGCGGCGCTGGCATGGGTGCCGATGGCTGGCCCGCTGGCACGGCGCCGACCGGGCCCGACAGGGGAGAGGGCGAGAGCGAGGGATGGGACAAAGAGGCAGGTGCGCCGAGCAGCTGGCGCACGCGCTGCACCAGCAGGCGGTCGCGCCGGTATTGCCGCACGGTGAGCGGCAGCGCGTGCTGCAGCATCTGGCACAGCGCGGCCTCGTCGCGGCGCAGTGGCAAGGCGAGGTAGCGCGCGTCGAAGTGCAGCGCGGTGCGCTCGGCGTCGAAAGCCACCGGGGCCGGAAAGAGCACGCTGTAGGCGTCGGCGTGCGGCGGCGCGGCAAAGGCAAACTGCGCGCCCAGCAGCGGAATGCGCGAATCGATGTACCAGCTGGCGAGCCCGTGGACGTTGCGCAGCACCGAGACGAGGCAGAACTCGCGCAGCGCGGGCGTGATGCCGCGGCCGGTTTCGGTGATGCCGAGCATGGCCACGGCGCCGTCCGTGTGCAGCGCGAGCGTGATGTCGTCGGTCAACAGGCCGTGGTGGCGGCACCAGCGGCGCAGCGCCACGCCCAGGCTCGCGGCGCCGTTGCTCGCGCGTGCGAGCATGCCGTAGCTGCCCCAGGGCAGGCGGCGGCCGAACCAGCCCAGTGCCTCGTCGTCGAGCTCGCGCATCGCGGCCTCGGAGATGCGCTCCATCTGCCAGGCGGTGATGCGCGCGCCGTCGCACGCCAACAGTTCGGGCGCGATCTGTGCCTGCGCGAGCGCTTTGGCCGGGCTCATGCCGCGCTGCGCATAGGCCAGCGCGATCGCACGCACGAAGGCGATGGGCGTGGCGGCGACGGGGGTTTTGGCTGGGAGCCTGTCGGACTTTGGAATCGTCGGCTGCGAATGCGCCGCAGCGGTCCATTTTTTACCGTCTTCTTGCCCCATAGCACCACTATGGGGCTGCGAATCCGGCAAAAACTGGCCTCGCTGGGGCGCATTCTCGCTATCGACGCCCAAAGTCCGACAGGCTCCTGGGCTGCGGGCGCGCGGGGGTGGCTCGGCGGCGGTGGAAACCGAGTCAGCGGTGGGAGCGTTGGTCAGGCCGGAGTGGAGCGGGCGCATGGCGGTGCGGGCATGGCACGATTTGCAACCATTGTGGCACATGGGATGCGCGCAGCCGCTCTATGCTTACTGACCGGGCCGGTTGGTCGTTTGTTTGCTTTCAGTGTTTGCGGCCCGAGCGCTTTTTGAGGAGACGCTCCATGCCTGCAAGTTCTGCCACCCTTACTCCCCTGACGGCCAGTATCGCGCGCGGCGCGACCGAGGTGCCCTTGATCGAGCAAACCATAGGCGCGCTGTTCGACGCCGTGACCGCGCGCCAGCCCGACCATGAAGCGCTGGTCAGCGTGCACCAGCGCCGCCGCTATACCTACCGCCAGCTGCAGACCGAGGCGCGGCGCCTCGCGAGCGCCTTGCTCGGGCTGGGCCTGCAGCCGGGCGACCGCGTGGGCATCTCGGTCGCACAACAACGTCGAGTGGACGCTGACGCAACTGGCCACGGCGATGGTGGGCATGATCCTCGTGAACATCAACCCGGCCTACCGCACCGCCGAGGTCGAATACGCGCTCAACAAGGTGGGTTGTAAGGCCCTTGTGACCATGGCGCGCTTCAAGACGAGCGACTACCTGGGCATGCTGCGCGAGCTCGCGCCCGAGTGGGCGCACGGCGAGCCTGGCCGCCTCGAAGCGCAGCAGCTGCCGCATTTGCACACGGTGGTGTGGATAGACGCGCCGCACCAAAAAGCCGTGCACGAGCCCGGCATGCTGCGCTTTTCAGAGCTGCTCGCGCGCGGTGATGCTGCCGATGCGCGCGTTTCGGCCATTGGGGCGCAGCTGCGCGCGACGGAGCCCATCAACATCCAGTTCACGAGCGGCACCACGGGCTTTCCGAAAGGTGCGACGCTGACGCACCGCAACATTCTGAACAACGGCTTTTTCGTGGGCGAGTGCATACGCCTCACGCCCGCCGATCGGCTGTGCGTGCCCGTGCCGCTGTACCACTGCTTCGGCATGGTGATGGGCAATCTGGCCGCGTTCACGCACGGCGCGACGGTGATCTATCCGAACGACGCCTTCGAGCCGCTCACGGTGCTGCAGACCGTGCAGGACGAAAAATGCACCGTGTTGCACGGCGTGCCCACCATGTTCATCGCCGAGCTCGACCACCCGCGCTTTGCCGAGTTCGACCTGTCCACGCTGCGCACCGGCATCATGGCCGGCTCGCCCTGCCCCACGGCGGTGATGGAGCGCGTGGTGCGCGACATGCACATGGAGCAGGTCACCATCGCCTACGGCATGACCGAAACCAGCCCCGTGAGCTGCCAGAGCAGCGTCGATACGCCGCTGGACAAGCGCGTTGCTACCGTGGGCCAGGTGCAGCCGCACCTGGAGGTGAAGATCATCGACCCCGACACCGGCGCCATCGTGCCGCCGGGCCAGTCGGGCGAGCTGTGCACGCGCGGCTATTCGGTCATGCACGGCTACTGGGACGACGCCGAGAAAACCCGCGAGGCCATAGACACCGAAGGCTGGATGCACACGGGCGACCTGGCCACCATGGACGCCGAGGGCTACGTGAACATCGTCGGGCGCATCAAGGACATGGTGATCCGCGGCGGCGAGAACGTTTACCCGCGCGAGATCGAGGAATTCCTCTACCGCATGCCGCAGGTGCAGGACGTGCAGGTGGTGGGCGTGCCCGACCCCAAATACGGCGAAGAGCTGTGCGCCTGGATCGTGCTGAAGCCCGGCCAGACGCTCAGCGAAGACGAGGTGCGCGCGTTCTGCAAGGGGCAGATCGCGCATTACAAGGTGCCGCGCTACATTCGCTTCGTGCCCGAGTTTCCGATGACGGTGACGGGCAAGGTCCAGAAGTTCAAGATCCGCGAGGCCATGCAGCAGCAGCAGCTCGGGCTGCAAGAGGCCCGCACCGCCTGATGAGAAAGCAGCCATGAGCATCCTAGCCACCCAACTCAACCCCCGTTCGGCCGAATTCCAGGCCAACGCCGCGGCCATGCGCCAGCTGGTGCAGGACTTGCAGGCGCAAGTCGCCAAGGTCGCCGAGGGCGGCGGCGCGGCCGCGCGTGCCAAGCACGTGGCGCGCGGCAAGCTGCTGCCGCGAGCGCGCGTGCAGATGCTGCTCGACCCGGGCACGCCGTTCCTGGAGCTCTCGCCGCTCGCGGCGCTCAATGTGTACGGCAACGAGGCCCCCGGCGCCGGCCTGATCGCGGGCATAGGGCGCGTGAGCGGCACCGACTGCATGATCGTGTGCAACGACGCCACCGTCAAAGGCGGCACCTACTACCCGCTCACGGTGAAAAAGCACCTGCGCGCGCAAGAGATTGCGCAGCAAAACCGCCTGCCCTGCATCTACCTGGTCGATTCGGGCGGCGCGAACCTGCCCAACCAGGACGAGGTCTTCCCCGACCGCGAGCACTTCGGCCGCATCTTCTACAACCAGGCGAACATGAGCGCGCAGGGCATCGCGCAGATTGCCGTGGTCATGGGCTCGTGCACCGCGGGCGGCGCCTACATGCCCGCGATGAGCGACGAGTCCATCATCGTGAAGAACCAGGGCACCATCTTTCTCGGCGGCCCGCCGCTCGTGAAAGCGGCCACGGGCGAGGTGGTGAGCGCCGAAGACCTGGGCGGCGGCGACGTGCACACGCGCCTGTCGGGCGTGGCCGACCACCTCGCGCAAAACGACCTGCACGCGCTGCAGCTGGCGCGCAACGCGGTGCGCAATCTGAACCAAAAAAAGGCCCCATGGCCCGCCGACATTGCGCCGCAAGCTCCTAAATTCGATGCGCAAGAGCTCTACGGCGTGATCCCCACCGACACGCGCAAGCCCTTCGACGTGCGCGAGATCATCGCGCGCATCGTCGATGGCAGCGTGTTCGACGAATTCAAGGCGCGCTACGGCACCACGCTGGTGTGCGGCTTTGCGCACATCGAGGGCATGGCCGTGGGCATCGTCGCGAACAACGGCATTTTGTTTTCCGAGTCCGCCGTGAAGGGCGCGCACTTCATCGAGCTGTGCTGCCAGCGCAAGATACCGCTCGTCTTTTTGCAGAACATCACGGGCTTCATGGTCGGGCGCAAGTACGAAAACGAAGGCATCGCGCGCCACGGCGCCAAGCTCGTCACGGCCGTCGCCACGGCGGCCGTGCCCAAGTTCACCATCATCATCGGCGGCTCTTTCGGCGCCGGCAACTACGGCATGTGCGGGCGTGCGTATTCGCCGCGCTTTCTCTGGATGTGGCCGAACGCGCGCATCAGCGTGATGGGCGGCGAGCAGGCTGCGAGCGTGCTGGCCACCGTCAAGCGCGACGGCATCGAAGCCAAGGGCGGCAGTTGGAGCAAAGAGGAAGAAGAAGCCTTCAAAGCCCCGATCCGCCAGCAGTACGAGGTGCAGGGCCACCCCTACTACGCCACTGCGCGCCTGTGGGACGACGGCATCATCGACCCCGCCGACACGCGCCGCGTGCTCGCCTTGGGGCTCGCCGCGACGCGCAACGCGCCGATCGCCGAAACCAAGTTTGGCGTGTTCCGCATGTGATGTGTATGATTTAACGAATTTATGCACAAAGGAGCGATGACCATGCGCACCAATATCGACATCGACGACGAACTCATGGCGCGTGCCATGGAGGCGGGCGGCTTCAAGACCAAGCGCGAGGCCGTCGAAGAGGGGCTGCGCCTGCTCGCGCGGCGCAAGGTGTACGAGGGTTTGCTGGCTTTGCGCGGGCAGCTGCATTGGGACGACTCCGATGAGGGCTGGGCGCAATACCGCAAAGAACTCGAGGCCGCTGGGGCGCTCGGACCGCTCGAAGGCGTGCAAAGCCACAGCGTGCAGGAGCCGCCAGGGCCTTGGAGCCCGACCTCTGCCGACAGCAAGTCGGATGTGAAAAAAGACGAGCAGCAGCAAGGCGGCGCCACGTGATCTTGGTCGATTCGAGCGTCTGGATCGACTTTTTCATGGGCGCCCAGAATCCGGCCACGCGCCAGCTCGTGCGCCTGCTTTCGGACAGCGCTTTTACGCTGGGCAGTGCCGACCTGGTGATTTACGAGGTGATGCGTGGATTTCGCCCGGGCAAGCCCATGCGCGAAGCCCAGTCGCTGCTGACGGCCTTGCCGCAGGTGAGTCTCGGCGGCCTGGACAACGCGCTCGAGGCTGCGACGCACTACCGCGCCTTGCGCGCCCTGGGCCACACCATCCGCAGCCCCATCGACGTGCTGCTCGCAAGCTACTGCATCACGCACGGCCACCTGCTGCTGCACCGCGATGGCGACTTCGACGTGCTCGAAACCCTGCGCGGGCTGCGCGTGTGGCGGCACTGAACCTCGTATCTCTGAGAACCCCTTGGGAACCGACACCATGTTCAAAAAAATCCTGATCGCCAACCGCGGGGAGATCACCTGCCGCGTCGCCGCCACCGCGCGCCGCATGGGCGTGAAAACCGTCGCCGTGTATTCCGACGCCGACGCGCGGGCGCGGCATGTGGCCATGTGCGACGAGGCCGTGCACATCGGCGCCAGCGCGCCCAAGGACAGCTACCTGCGCTGGGAGCGCATCATCGAGGCGGCCCAGGCCACGGGCGCGCAGGCCATCCACCCGGGCTACGGCTTTTTGAGCGAGAACGAGGCCTTCGCGCAGGCCTGCGCCGACGCGGGGCTGGTGTTCATAGGCCCTGCGCCCGCGGCGATCAAGGCCATGGGGCTCAAGGCCGGCTCCAAGCAGCTCATGGAAAAGGCCGGCGTGCCGCTCGTGCCCGGCTACCACGGCGCCGATCAAGACCCGGCGCTGCTGCGCGCCGAGGCCGAGCGCATCGGCTACCCCGTGCTCATCAAGGCGAGCGCGGGCGGCGGCGGCAAGGGCATGCGCGTGGTGCACAAGGCCGAGGACTTTGCCGCGGCGCTGGCCTCGTGCCAGCGCGAGGCGCTCAGCAGCTTCGGCGACGACGCGGTGCTGATCGAAAAATACGTGCAGCGCCCGCGCCACATCGAAATCCAGGTGTTCGGCGACACGCTGGGCAACTACGTCTATTTGTTCGAGCGCGACTGCTCGGTGCAGCGCCGCCACCAGAAGGTGCTCGAAGAAGCGCCCGCGCCCGGCATGACGCCCGAGCTGCGCGCGCGCATGGGCCTGGCCGCCGTGGCCGCGGCGCGCGCCGTGCAGTACGTGGGTGCGGGCACGGTGGAGTTCATCGTCGAGCAGCCCGGCGGCTACGCGCACCCCGAGCAGATGCAGTTTTACTTCATGGAGATGAACACGCGCCTGCAGGTCGAGCACCCGGTGACCGAGGCCATCACGGGGCAGGACTTGGTTGAGTGGCAGCTGCGCGTGGCCGCGGGCGAGCCGCTGCCCTGCCGCCAGGAAGACCTGCGCATCCACGGCCACGCGATCGAGGCGCGCATCTGCGCCGAAAACCCCGACAACGACTTCCTGCCCGCCACGGGCGCGCTGCAGGTGCTGCGCCTGCCCGCGTGCACGCAGTTCGAGCCGGCGCCTGAGCGCGGCGCCGCAGCCGGCGTGCGCGTGGACGCGGGCGTGCGCGAGGGCGACGCGATCAGCCCGTTTTACGACTCCATGGTCGCCAAGCTCATCGTGCATGGCGCAACGCGCGAACAGGCGCTCGCGCGGCTGGACGTGGCGCTCGCGCAGACGCACATCGTGGGCCTCACGACGAACGTGCAGTTTCTGCGCCGTGTGGCGCGCAGCACGGCGTTTGCCAAGGCGCAGCTCGACACCGCGCTGATCGAGCGCGAGCGCGCCGCGCTGTTCGGGCAGGAGCCGCTGGGCCTGCCGCTGGCCGTGGCCGCGGCCGTGGCGAGCACCTTGCAGCGCGAGCACGCGGCTGAGGACGCCGACCCCTTCAGCCGCCGCGACGGCTGGTGCACGCACGGCCTGTACGAGCGCCGCTTTGCGTTCGACTTCAACGGCCAGAGCCGCGCGCGCGCAGCTGCGCTATCTGCACGACGGCGCGCTGCACCTGCGCGTGCAGGGTGCGCCGGCGGGGGGCGACGCGGACGCGGCGGCTGCAGGCGCGCTGGGCAATGCCGCCGCCGCCGATCTGCCCGAAGTCGCAGCCGGCATGCTCGAATTCGCGCCCTTCGAGGACGCGCCCGACACGCTGGAGCTGCAGTTCGCGGGCGAGCGCCTGCGCTTGAGCGTGTACGTGCGCGGCGAAGTCGCGAGCATCTTCAGCGCACGCGGCGCGACGCAGATCACCGCGCTCGATGTGCTCGCGCACGCCGGCGAGGACGCGGGCGAAGGCGGGCGCCTGAGCGCGCCCATGCCGGGCAAGGTGGTGTCGTTTGCGGTGCAGCCTGGCGAGCGCGTGCGCAAGGGCCAGCCGCTCGCGGTGCTGGAGGCCATGAAGATGGAGCACACCATCGCCGCGCCCATGGACGGCGTGGTGCAGGAGCTCCTCTACGCCCCCGGCGACCAGGTGGCCGAGGGCGACGAGCTGCTCAAGCTCGGCGCCTGAGAGTCCGCAAAAATTTACGATTTTTGCAATCGAAACAGTAGCTGCTAGCGCTTACTGGTAAAGCACTAGAGGCCAATTTGACTATATGAATTTCAGTATCAAAATAATAGCATTTCATGCACGCTGAGGAGGCATTCATGAGCCATCCCGAGTTTCAACCGCAAATCCCCCACTTCGCCGAGCGCGTGCGCAGCAACTTCGCGCGCCAGGGCGCCATGCGCACGCTGGGTGCGCGCCTCACGCACATCGCGCCCGGCGCGGTGGACATGGAGTTCGACTGGGCCGAGGGGCTCACGCAGCAGCACGGCTTCATCCACGCGGGCATGGTGTCGGCGGCGCTCGACTCGGCCTGCGGCTACGCAGGCTACACGCTGATGCCCGAAGAAGCCGCCGTGCTCACCGTCGAATTCAAGATCAACCTGCTCGCGCCCGCGCGCGGCGAGCGCTTTCGCATGCAGGGGCGCGTGCTCAAGCCCGGGCGCACCATCACCGTCTGCGAAGGCCGCGCGTATGCGAGCGCGAACGGGCACGAAAAGCTCTTCGCCACCATGAGCTGCACGCTGATGGCGCTGATCGGGCGCGAGGGCGTGCGCGACTGATTTCCCTTCTGGACTTACGCAATTTTGACTTTTGCAAGGACTTTTGCCATGAGCAGCACCCACCTCCCCGGCCTCGACTTTCAGCTTGGCGCAGACATCGACGCGCTGCGCCACGCCGTGCGCAGCTTCGCGCAGGCCGAGATCGCGCCGCGCGCCGCGCAGATCGACCGCAGCGACCAGTTCCCCATGGACTTGTGGCCCAAGCTCGGCGCGCTGGGCGTGCTCGGCGTCACCGTGGCCGAGGAATACGGCGGCACGCAGATGGGCTACCTCGCGCACATGGTGGCCATGGAAGAAATCTCGCGCGCGAGCGCCTCGGTGGGCCTGAGCTACGGCGCGCACAGCAACCTGTGCGTGAACCAGATCCACCGCAACGGCACCGAGGAACAAAAGCAAAAATACCTGCCCAAGCTGGTCTCGGGCGAGCACGTGGGCGCGCTCGCCATGAGCGAGCCCGGCGCGGGCTCGGACGTCATGGGCATGAAGCTGCGCGCCGAACATAAAGACGGCCCTGGGGGCGGCTACTACCTGCTCAACGGCAGCAAGATGTGGATCACCAACGGCCCCGACGCCGACACGCTCGTGGTCTATGCCAAGACCGCGCCCGAACTCGGCGCGCGCGGCGTCACGGCGTTTCTGATCGAAAAGGGCATGCAAGGCTTTTCCGTCGCGCAAAAGCTCGACAAGCTCGGCATGCGCGGTAGCTCCACGGGCGAGCTCGTGTTCGAGAACGTCGAAGTGCCCGCGGCCAACGTGCTCGGCGGCGTGAACAACGGCGCCAAGGTGCTCATGAGCGGCCTGGACTACGAGCGCGCCGTGCTCACGGGCGGGCCGCTCGGGATCATGCAGGCGGTGATGGACAACGTGGTTCCGTACATCCACGAGCGCAAGCAGTTCGGCCAGAGCATCGGCGAATTCCAGCTCATCCAGGGCAAGGTGGCCGACATGTACACCGTGCTGCAGGCCGCGCGCTCGTTCGCCTACACCGTGGCCAAGAACCTCGACCTGCTGGGCACGGACCACGTGCGCCAGGTGCGCAAGGACTGCGCGAGCGTGATCCTCTGGTGCGCCGAAAAAGCCACCTGGATGGCCGGCGAGGGCGTGCAGATCTTCGGCGGCAACGGCTACATCAACGACTACCCGCTCGGCAGGCTGTGGCGCGACGCCAAGCTCTACGAGATCGGCGCAGGCACGAGCGAAATTCGCCGCATGCTGATCGGGCGCGAGCTGTTTGCCGAAACCTGCTAAGTTCGCGCACTTCGCCACTACGACGGACGCATTCATGACCACTGCCTCGATCGCAGAGCTTTTCGCCAACAACCGCGCCTGGGCCGAGCGCATGGAGCAAGAGCGGCCCGGCTTTTTCACGCGTCTACTGGCGCAGCAGCAGCCCAGGTTCATGTGGATAGGCTGCTCCGACAGCCGCGTGCCCGCGAACCAGATCGCGGGGCTGGAGCCGGGCGAGGTGTTCGTGCACCGCAACGTCGCCAACGTGGTGGTGCACACCGACCTCAATTGCCTCTCGACCGTGCAGTACGCGGTCGATCAGCTGCGCGTGGAGCACCTCATGGTGGTCGGGCACTACGGCTGCGGCGGCGTGCGCGCGGCGCTCGACAGCACGCGCGTGGGCCTGGCCGACAACTGGCTGCGCCACGTGCAAGACGTGCGCGACCGCCACCGCGACGTGCTCGAAATGCTCCCTGCCGAGTGGCGCTACGACGCGCTGTGCGAGCTCAACGCGATCACGCAGGTGCTGCACCTCGCGCAGACCACGGTGCTGCTCGACGCCTGGGCGCGCGGGCAGAAGGTCACGCTGCACGGCTGGTGCTACGGCCTCAAAGACGGCCTGATCCACAACCTGCACATGACCGTCGATGGCCCGCAAGGGCTGGACGTGAGCTACCGCGCCGCGGTCGCGCGCGTGGCCGCCAAGAGGCGCGCGTGAACATGCGTTGAGCAGCAGCGCCGCGCGGTCGGAGGGCGCAGCAAGCCTTGCCGAGCGAGCCGCTATGCTTGTGGGGCAGCACACGAACACCTTCCGCCACGCACACCCGCCATGTTTCCGCAGCGTCTCGATTCCCCGCAGGCCTATGGCATCGCCAAGGCCATGATGGACGGCTTCAACCGCCACTACCGCCTCTTTCGCGCCGAATCGGCGCGTGCCAAGCACCGCTTCGAGACGGCCGACTGGCACGCGCAGCAGCGCGCGCAGCGCGAGCGCATCGAGTTTTACGACCTGCGTGTGCGCGAATGCGTGCACCGGCTCGAAAAAGAGTTCCACGCGAGCCGCCAGCCCATGGACGTGTGGCAGCAGGTCAAGCTGCACTACATCGGCCTGCTCGTGAACCACCACCAGCCCGAGCTGGCCGAGACCTTTTTCAATTCGGTCACCTGCAAGATCCTGCACCGCACGCATTTCCATAACGACTTCATCTTCGTGCGCCCGGCCGTCAGCACCGAATACATCGAAAACGACGAGCCCGAGGCGCTGCCGACCTACCGCGCCTACTACCCCGCGCCGGGCCAGCTGCACGAGACCTTGCTGCGCATCATCGAGGACTTCGGCCTGCAGCGCCCCTTCGTCGATCTGCGCCGCGACACGGGCTACGTGCTCGCGGCCATGCAGCAGCGCCTGGCGCAGGTCACGCTGCGCGCCAACTTCCAGCTGCAGGTGCTCGCGGGCCTTTTTTACCGCAACAAGGGCGCCTACGTGGTCGGCAAGATCATCAACGGCTACCTCGAAATTCCGTTTGCCTTGCCGCTGCTACACGACGAGCACGACGCCGCCGGGCGGCTCGTGATCGACACGGTGCTGTTCGGCGAAGAGGACTTGCAAATGCTGTTCAGCTTTGCGCGCGCCTACTTCATGGTCGATATGGAAGTGCCCAGCGCCTACGTGCAGTTTTTGCGCAGCCTCATGCCGCGCAAGCCGCGCGCCGAGATTTACAACGCGCTGGGTCTGGCCAAGCAGGGCAAGACGCTTTTTTACCGCGACTTTCTCTACCACCTCAAGCATTCGAGCGACAAGTTCCGCATCGCGCCAGGCATCAAGGGCATGGTCATGCTGGTGTTCGACCTGCCGAGCTTTCCTTACGTGTTCAAGGTCATCAAAGACTACTACCCACCGCAGAAAGACACCACGCGCGAGCAGATCAAGGCCAAGTACCAGCTCGTCAAGCAGCACGACCGCGTGGGCCGCATGGCCGACACGCTCGAATACAGCGAGGTCGCGTTCCCGCGCGAGCGCTTCACCGACGAGCTCATTGCCGAGATCGAGCGCTTCGCCCCGAGCCAGCTCGAGATCAGCGACCGCGACGGCGACGGCCACCAGGAGGTCATCATCAAGCACCTCTATATCGAGCGGCGCATGATCCCGCTCAACATCTACCTGCAGGAAGCCTTCGATACGGGCTTGCAGGACGAGCGCACGCGCGCCAAGATGGAGCACGCCGTGATCGACTATGGCAACGCCATCAAAGACCTCGTGGCCGCGAACATCTTCCCCGGCGACATGCTGTGGAAGAATTTTGGTGTCACACGCAACGGCAAAGTCGTGTTCTACGATTACGACGAAATCGAATACCTCACCGACTGCAACTTCCGCCGCGTGCCCACGCCGCGCAACGAAGAGGAGGAAATGAGTGGCGAAGTCTGGTACAGCGTCGGCCCGCACGACGTGTTCCCCGAGACCTTCGGGCCTTTCTTGCTCGGCAACGACGCGGTGCGCGAGGTCTTTCTGCGCCACCATGCCGATTTGCTCGACGTGGCGTTCTGGCAGTCGCACAAGGAGCGCATCCAGGCCGGCCACGTCTATGATGTTTTCCCCTACGACCCCGAGCGGCGCTTTTGCCGCCAGCACGCGGCCTGAGCTTTTCCAATCCGCAGCACGGGCCTGCAGCGCCGCCCGGCGCAACCGCTTTTTCATCCACAGGAGCTTTCTATGACCGCATCCCTTCAAGACCCCGTCGTCATCGTCGGCGCCGCACGCACGCCCATGGGCGCGCTGCAGGGCGACTTTGCCAGCCTCGCCGCGCACGACCTGGGCGGCGCCGCGATCCGCGCCGCCGTCGAGCGCGCGGGCGTGGCGCCGAGCGCCGTCGGCGAAGTGCTGTTCGGCAACTGCCTCATGGCCGGCCAGGGCCAGGCCCCGGCGCGCCAGGCCGCGTTCAAGGGCGGCCTGCCCAGGGAGGCAGGCGCCGTCACGCTGTCCAAGATGTGCGGCTCGGGCATGAAGGCCGCGATGTTCGCGCACGACATGCTGCTCGCCGGCACGCACGAGGTCATGGTCGCCGGCGGCATGGAGAGCATGACCGGCGCGCCCTACCTGCTGCAAAAGGCGCGCAGCGGCTACCGCATCGGCCACGACCGCATCTTCGACCACATGATGCTCGACGGCCTCGAAGACGCCTACGAGCCCGGCCGCGCCATGGGCACCTTCGGTGAAGACTGCGCCGCCAAATACCAGTTCACGCGCGCGCAGCAAGACGCCTACGCCACCGAGAGCGTGCAGCGCGCCAAGGCCGCGACCGCGTCGGGCGCCTTTGCCGCCGAGATCGTGCCCGTCACCGTGAAAGACCGCAGCGGCGAGCGCGTGGTCAGCATCGACGAGGGTCCGGGCAAGATCAAGCTCGACAAAATCCCCACGCTCAAGCCCGCGTTCAAGAAAGACGGCACCATCACCGCCGCTTCGAGCTCCAGCATCAACGACGGCGCGGCCGCGCTCGTGCTGATGCGCCAATCGACGGCGCAAAAGCTCGGCTGCAAGCCGCTCGCGCGCATCGTGAGCCACGCCACGCACGCGCAAGCGCCCGAGTGGTTCACCACCGCGCCCGTCGATGCCTCGCGCAAGGCGCTCGCCAAGGCCGGCTGGAGCGTGCAGGACGTGGACTTGTGGGAGGTCAACGAGGCGTTCGCCGTCGTGCCCATGGCGCTCATGAAGGAGCTCGGCGTGGCGCACGACATCCTCAACGTCAACGGCGGCGCCTGCGCGCTCGGTCACCCGATAGGCGCGAGCGGCAGCGGCTCGCCCGCCACGTTCTGGGCGGAGTGCGGAGCCCGGTGTCATCAAGACCATCATCGGATGACGCTATGTAAATTTCCTGACACGGTAGAAACTGCATCGCCGTGTGGAACGCCACCATGCTCTTCGTGACGCTCGCCTATCTCGTCTTCCTCGCCGCGCCCATGGGGCTGCTGCTGCTGGGCTCGTTCGGCGAGAAGCTGGAGCAACACCCTGTTGCCGACCGGCTTCACGTGGCGCTGGTATGCAGGAACTCGCCGCCGATCCGAGCTTCCGGCGCGCCTTCGTCACCGCCTGGAGATGGCGACGACCACCTGCGTTCTGAACGTTCTGATGGGTCTGCCGCTGGCCTATGCCATCCAGGCCGGCGCGCGCGGCGGCGTCCGGCTCGCGGCGCGCATCGTCACCCTGCTGCCGGTCGCCGTGCCGGGAGCTGGTGCTGGCCTTCGGCTTCATCCTGGTATTCTCGTCCGACACGCTGCCCTGGCTCGGCTGCTTCTGGCTGCTGGTGGCGGGCCACCCGTGGTCACCCTGCCCTACACTGTGCCCACGCTGGTGGCCGACATGGACCAGCTGCGCCTCGCCGACTTCGAGCGCATCGCCGCCTCCTGGGCTCGGGCTTCCTGACGCGCCAGCGGGACATCGTGGCGCCGCTGCTCGCCACCAGCCTCACCTCCGCCATGCTCACCGTGGCCGCGCTCTCCATCGGCGAGTTCCAGATGTCGAACCTCATCTCCGGCTTCCTGTCGCGCACCTATCCGGTAGTGCTGCTGCAGGCCTTCTACGGGGCCACCGGCTTCGCCTGCGCCGCCACGGTGATCCTGCTCGCCCTCGCCACCCTCGCCTCCGTGGCGAGCTCGCTGACCGCGCGGCTCGCCCGCACGGCGGGAGCGGTGTGATGCTGCGCTTCGAGGATGTCACTTTCCGCTATCCGGGCGGCGCCGCGGGGGTCGCGGGGGTCTCCATGGAGATCGCCGCCGGCGGGCCTGGTCGCGGTGATCGGCGCCGCGTCGGCTCGGGCAAGTCCACCCTGCTCAACCTGCTCGCCGGCTTCCTGACGCCCCAGAGCGGGCGCATCCTGATCGGCGGCGAGGACGTCTCGGCCGTGCCGCCGGAGCAGCGGGAGCTGGGGGTCGTGTTCCAGAGCTATGCGCTGTTTCCGCACATGCGCGCCTGGGAAAACGTCGCCTATCCGCTGCGCGTGCGCGGGGTGGCGGTCGGCGAGCGGCGGGAAGCGGTCGACGGCTCTCGACCAGGTGGGACTCGCCGGGTTCGCCGAACGCCTGCCGGCGCAACTCTCCGGCGGCCAGCAGCAGCGGGTGGCACTGGCTCGCGCGCTGGTGTTCAATCCGCACGCGCTGCTGCTCGACGAGCCACTGTCGGCGCTCGACGCCCGGCTGCGCGTCGAGATGCGCGACGAGGTCCGACGCATCCAGCGAGAGCACGACATCGCGACCCTGCTCATCACCCACGACCAGGACGAGGCCCTCTCGCTCGCCGACCGCGTCGTGGTCATCGCGACGGGCGTCTCGTGCAGGTCGCCTCCCCCGCCGACGCTCTACGACACGCCTGCCGACGAATTCGTCGCCAGTTTTGTCGGCCGTGCCAACCTGTGGCCCGGCACGGTGATCCGCGACGGGCTGGCACCGCGCCCGCCATCGGCCCGCTCGCCTGCGACACGGGCGGGCGGGCGCAGGGCGCCCGCGTCACCCTCCTGGTGCGGCCGGAGGCCATCGTGCCGGACGTGCCGGCGGGAGACCTGCGCCCCAACGTCTTCGCCGGACGGCTCGCCGCCGACCGGTTCCTGGGTCCCACCCGCCGCGTCGACCTCGACGTGGCGGGCGGCTTCATCCATGTGGAGACGCGGCTGCGCTCCGCCTTCTCCACCATCGCCATCCCGCCGGAGGCCATCCGGCTGCTTCCGTCCACTCCCTCTCATGCCGAGATCTAGCGAGGCCATGACATGATGAAGCATCTAGGCGCCGCCGCCTTCGGCGCGGCCCTCGCCGTTCTGCCGACCCTGGCGATGGCTCTTGAAGGGCCGGAGCTCTATCCGGGGGAAAAGACCCTCTATGAGGCGGCAGCCAAGGAAGGCATGGTCGTCTCATTCGATACGGGGCCGACCTGGGCCAACTGGGGCACCATGTTCAAGCGCTTCAAAACCCGCTATGCGGAAGTCGAGATGGCCTACAACGACCTCGGCTCCGGGGCTACCGTGGTGGCGCTGGACAAGGCCCGCAATCGGCCGCAGGCCGACACCGCCTACTACTTCGGCGGTTCGGCCATCGACGCCGTCAAGAAAGGCGTGCTGGCGCCCTTCAAGCCGGTGAACTTCGACAAGCTGCCCGACGTCTACCGGGCGCCCGAAGGCGAGTGGTTCATTATCCATCAGTTGACCGTCGCCTTCCTGGTCAACACCAAGCTGGTCAAGAACGTGCCACAGTCGTGGGCCGATCTGCTGAAGCCCGAATACAAGAACGCCATTGTCTACCTCGATCCCCGCTCGACCGGGCAGGGGCAGGTGCTGACCTTCGCCGCCAACTATGCGGCGGGCGGCGACA
>CAVPUD010000073.1:0-14126 GCA_963708545.1 uncultured beta proteobacterium
CCAGTTCGTCGTGGCGGGTCACGCCGACCGTGATACCGGCGCCCTGCTCGCCGCGGGCGGGCTTGACGACCACCGAGCCGACCTTGGCCAGGAACCGGTGGTCCTCCTCGCCGAACGTCGCGTTGACACCTTGGGGCACAACGATTCCGATTCGCTCGCCCTTTGCGCGCAATGCGCTTGTCATCGCAGCGGCTCATGGCGACCGCGTTGGTCAGCTCGGACAGTGACTCGCGGGTGGTCACCGTGGTGCCGCCGTGAGTGAGTTGCAGATAGCCGCCCTGCGCATCGAGCACCTGCACCGCGATGCCGCGCAGTATTGCCTCGTCGGCGATGATCCTGGCGTACGGATTCAGCTTCGGCCAGCTTCAAGAGGGCGCAAGAGCTTTGGGATAAGTTATATGTTAAATTCGTGAATCAGCTTAATGCTTATAAAAATATTGATAATGCGGATCACCCGGCGAACCTCGCAGCTCTTGCAAAACTCCTAGGTATCTTACAGTTTTTATATCGCAACTCTGTGAAAGTTGAAGCGATTGATACCGTTCTCGGTTATCTGAAAACTAAGATGCCTTTTTTTAAAGACCTTTCAGGTGTTGTGCAGCCGGGCTATGTTAATCCTGAATATCTGAGGGATTTAAGACGCGTTTATTTGTCTCAGCCGTACTTACAAGGTTACCGCGCCGGTAATGAAGGTTATAATATTTACGGGAGCGACATCTTTCCTTCAGAATGGAAAAAAAACACTCTGGAAGAGGCGGAGAAGTTCGCAAGACCGATCACAAACCCGTTCCTTCGCGCCCTCTCTTCCAAATATGTCTTTAGAGATCGTTATGAGGATCATCAAGAGATTATTGAAGACCGGCGCGCATTTGGCAGGTTGAGTGAAGAGGCAATCATGGACGATCCGGAAGGGGTCGCCTTCTTTGTCCTCGATCTTCTTAATGATACACTAAAGGCAGAAGGGAAGGAGACGATCTCCTATATTCCGAAATGGGATACGCAAGATCTGCAAGCCCTTTTCGTTATGGCTCGAGAGGTATTTGGACAGACACCCTCGCATTGTCCAACAAAGCGATCCAGGAGCCTGCCTGCTCAGGCGCGCCCCATGCGCTGAAACAGCCCGCCGGGCAGGCGCGCCACGCTGCCCGCGAGTTCGAGTTCGAGCAACTGCACCTGCAGCGTGGCCGCGTCCAGGCCGGTGCGGGCCAGCAGCGCGTCCAGTCCCATGGGGTCGAAGCCCAACGCCTGCAGCAAGGGGCTCTCGGGCGCCTCGGTGGGCGCGGGCGCATCCGTGGCCCGCTGCGCCTGGGCTGGCGCCGCTGCGGGGGTGGGCAGACGCAGCTCCTCGAGCACGTCCTGCGCGCTTTCGACGAGCTTGGCGCCCTGGCGTATGAGCGCATGGCAGCCGCGCGACTGCGGTGCGTGGATGGAGCCGGGGATCGCGAACACCTCGCGCCCCTGCTCGGCCGCGAGCCGCGCCGTGATGAGCGAGCCCGAGGCTGGCGCGGCCTCGACGACCAGCGTGCCCCGCGACAAGCCCGCGATGATGCGGTTGCGCTGGGGAAAGTTGGGCCCGAGCGGGGGTGTGCCCAGCGGGTACTCGCTCACGATCAGGCCCTGCGCCGCGATGCGCCGCGCAAGCTCGAGGTTGCGGCGCGGATAGACGCGGTCCAGCCCCGTGCCGACGACGGCGATGGTGGCGGGCCACGAGCGGGCTTGCGCCCCCGCTGCCGCGCTGTCCAAGGCGCCCTCGTGCGCCGCCGCGTCTATGCCCAGCGCCAGGCCCGAGACGATGCACAGGCCCGCGGCGTGCAGCGCGCGGGCGAACTGGCGCGCGTTTTCGGCGCCTTGCGCCGTGGGGTTGCGGCTGCCCACCATGGCCAGGCAGCGGCCCTGGGCGAACGGGTCGCCTTGCAGCACTTCGGCGGGCCCGAGTGCGTACAGCAGCAGCGGCGGGTCTTCGGTGTCGAGCAGCGCGCGCGGATACGCGGCGTCGGCCAGGCTCAGCAGCGCATGCGCCGGCCCTGGCGTCGGCCCATCGTCCGCCGCGTGCAGCCAGGCCCAGGTGCGCGCGCACAAGTCCTCGAAGCCTTCTGGCAGGGTGCGCAGCGCGCGCGCCTGCGCCGGGCTCACGCAGCGCTCGAGCATCTGCACCGACTGCGCGAACACCGCCTGCGGCAGACCGAAGGCCGCAAGCAGCTTGCGCGCCGCAGCGCGCCCCACGCCCGGCGTCACGCTCAGGCGCAGCCAGGCGTTGAGTTCTTCGCGCTCCATGCCGACGGATGGGGGCTGGCGGTGTCTGGGGAGTGCTGGCGCTGGCCCCAGCTTTATTGCGGATTGGCCAGCTTGTCGCCTATGCGCACGGGCGTGTGGATTTCGACGATGAGCGCATAGGACACGCGCTCGAAGGTGCGAAACACCACGGCCAGGCCGTTGCGCTCGCTGGGCAGCTGCACCATGGGCCGGTCGGGGTCGGCTTTGTCCACGATGCGCGCGCCCTTGCTCAGAATCGCTAGCACCTGGCCGGATTCCATACCGTCGCGGCTGCCGCGGTTGATGGCGATAACCTGGTTTTGCGCGGCATTGGCGAGCGCGGCGCTGCCATAGACCGACACCACGCGCGCATCGACGGGCATCTGCGGTGCGCGCGGCGTGAAGTTGAGGAATTCGCGCGGCGGCGCGGGCAGCAGTCGGTCGCCGGCGCGCACTTCTTCCTTCGTCTGCCCAAGCTGCAGGGTGGCGGGGATGGGGTCGGCGGCGGGCGTTTGCTCGGTGCCGGCCGAGCCCGGGGTTTCACTGCGCAGCAACTCGGCCTTGCCCAGATAGTGCGCTTCGTAGCCCAGAATTTCGCCGGTTTCCGGGTCTTTGAGCGCTTTGGCATCACGGTAGATGCGGAAGTAGCGCGGCTTGTCGGGCCCGAGCTGCATGGGCGCATCGGCCGGGCCGCGCGCATAGATGCGATTGCCCTCGGCCATGAGCACACGATCCTCGGTGGTGGCAACGATGTGCGGGGCGTTTGCCAGCGTATCTTCATCGACGATCAGCGGCTCTTCGAGGAAGGGCTCTATCACTTTCGGGTCCAGCGTGGGCAGGGCCGAGTCGGCAAGGCTGTCGGTGCGCGCACGCGGCGTCACGCGCACGGTTTCCGGCTCGCCCGCGGGGCTGGTGGCGAGGCGCGCATAGCCGCCGTCCTTGAGCAGGTACAGCGTCTGGCCCGGATAAATCAGGTGCGGGTTGCGGATGGACTGCAGATTCATGCCCCAGAGCTCGGGCCAGCGCCAGGGCTGCTGGAGGTACATGCTCGAGATGCGCCACAAGGTGTCGCCGCGCTTGACCACGTACTTGTCGGGCGTGTTGGGCGCCAGCTCGGACAGGGGCACGCCGCGCTGCGCAACCTGCTGCGCCGTGGCGCGCTGACCGCTGGTGATGGGGTATTTCTGCGCCTGCGCCTTGGGCGCATACAAGGCGGCCGCCAAGGCGACGCCCGTTGCCGCGGCCAGCACCGCGGCCCTCCCCCAGCCAGCACATTGCATGCGCATCGATGCCACCATCATGGGATTCCTTTGTTCGATGAAGATCACCCGGAATTCTCTGTGCAAGCCCTCGCCGGGGCAATGATTATTGCGCCTGGACGCCGCAAGAGCGCTTGAAAGTAGCGAAAATAGCGACATTTTTCGCGCACAGGCGCCGCCCGCCGCGCCGCTTTTGCTATTTATTTCCCCTGCCCAGAGCCATGGCCGCCCTTCCGATTCTTTGCTACCCAGACCCCCGCCTGCGCACCGTCGCGCGCCCGGTGGCGAGCGTGGATGCGCGCATCCAGGCGCTGGTTGCCGACATGCTCGAGACCATGTACGACGCCAAGGGCATAGGCCTTGCGGCGACGCAGATCGACGTGCACGAGCGCGTGGTGGTGATCGACGTGTCGCAGGAGCGCAACCAGCCCATGGCGCTGATCAACCCCGAGATCATCTGGGCCAGCGAGGAAAAGCAAGAGGGCGAAGAAGGCTGCCTGTCGGTGCCCGGCATTTACGACGGCGTGGAACGTGCGCAAGCCGTGCGCGTGCGCGCGCTCGACGCGCAGGGGCAGGAGCAAGTCATCGAGGCCGAGGGGCTGCTCGCGGTGTGCATACAGCACGAGCTCGACCACCTGCTGGGCAAGGTGTTCGTCGAATACCTCTCGCCGCTCAAGCGCAACCGCATCAAGACCAAGCTGCTCAAACAGCAGCGCGAGGAGGCCCGCGCATGAAACCCTGCGGGGTGGCACATTCTGGCAGGCCGGCGCTGCGCCGCGCCGCGGCCAGCCTGGCGCTGCTGCTGCTCGCCGCCTGCGCCTCACCCGACTGGGAAAAGCCCGGCGCGCTACGCGAGGACGTGCTCGCGCGCCTGGGTGCGCCGCGCAGCACGCAGAGCCTGCCCGACGGCGGCCAGCGCCTGCTGTATTCGAGCTTGCCCGCGGGCTACCAGGTGTTCCACCTTGACTTCGACGCGAGCGGGCACCTCGTGCGCATCACGCAGGTGCTCACGCAGCAACGCTTTCAGGACATCGCCATCGACCAATGGAGCGCGCGCGACGTCGAGGCCACCTTCGGCCCGCCGATCCGGCTCGAGCAGGTCGCACGCTTCGACGGCGATATCTGGAAGTACCACTTCATCGACGAGCTGGGTACGCGCCGCTTCGCCTACGTCCACATAGACCGCGCAGGCGTGGTGCGCCGGGTGATGTTTGCCGACGAATTCTCCGGCGGCAGAGAACACGACTTCTGACTACCCCAAAGCACCGCGCATGAACATCGTCTTTGCCGGCACCCCCGAATTCGCAAGTGTGGCGCTGGCGCAGTTGCTGGCAACGGGCCATAGTGTGCCGCTCGTGCTCACGCAGCCCGACCGGCCCGCGGGGCGCGGCATGCAGCTACAGGCCTCGCCGGTCAAGCAGTTGGCGCAAGCCCATGGCATCCCCGTGGCGCAGCCGCGCAGCCTGCGTCTGGACGGCAAATACCCGCAGGACGCCGAAGCCGCGCGTGCTGCGCTGCAGGACGCCCGGCCCGCCGCGATGGTGGTGGCTGCCTACGGCCTGATCCTGCCGCAATGGGTGCTTGACGTGCCGCGGCTCGGGTGCCTGAACATCCACGCGAGCCTGCTGCCGCGCTGGCGCGGCGCCGCGCCCATACACCGCGCCATCGAGGCGGGCGACGCCGAAACCGGCGTGACCCTCATGCAAATGGACGCGGGCCTGGACACCGGCCCCATGCTGCTCACCGAGGCCACGCCCATCCTGGCGCACGACACCACGGGCACGCTGCACGATAGGCTCGCCGCCATCGGTGCGCGCCTGATCGTGCAGGCGCTGCAGCTGGCAGAGGCCGGGCAGCTGCAGCCCAGGCCGCAGCCTGAACAAGGGGTGTGCTACGCACCCAAGATCGACAAGGCCGAGAGCCTGATCGACTGGGCGCAACCCGCAGCGGTCATCGAGCGTCGTATCCGCGCCTTCGACCCTTTTCCGGGTGCGAGCAGCACGCTGGGCGGCACCGTGCTCAAGCTCTGGGGCTCTGAAATCATGAGCTACCAGCGCGCGTCAGATGTGCCTTGCGGCCAGATTTTGTCTGTAAACGACGCGGGCATCACGGTGGCCTGCGGCACGGATGCGCTGCGCCTCACCGTGCTGCAGCGCACGGGTGGCAAGCGCCTGGCGGCGGCCGAGTTCTTGCGCGGCTTTGCGCTGCAGCCCGGACAGGTGCTGGGCGCTACCCCGGTGCCATGAGCGCAAGCGCATGAGCAGCGGACGCGAGCACGCACACGGCGACGGGGTGCGCACCCCGCAGTTACTGCGCGCGCTCGCTCGCGAGCCCGAGTTTCGCCTCGCCGCCAAGGACATGCTCGCCACCGCGCTGGGCATCAGCGCCTGGGGGCTGGTCACAGGTGTGGCTATGGTCAAGAGCGGCATGCCGGTATCCATGGCCATCGTCATGTCGCTGTTCGTCTATGCGGGCAGCGCGCAGCTCGCGGTGCTGCCGCTGCTGACCACGGGCGCACCGCTGTGGGTGGTCTGGCTCACGGCGACCTGCGTGAACCTGCGCTTCGTCATCTTCAGCAACCTCTGGCGCAGCTATTTTCTGCACCGCCCTTTGCTGCAGCGGCTGACCATAGGCTACTTCAGCGGCGACGCGATCTTCGTCTTCTTCATGCAGCGCTACCCCGAGCCGCGCCCCGCGCCGGGGCAGCTCGCGTATTTCTGGGGCGCGTCGCTGCTCAACTGGCTGGCCTGGCAAGTGCCCTCGATCGCGGGCATCGTGCTCGCCAACGCCATCCCGCTGTCGTGGGGGCTGGGTTTTGCCGGCGTGCTGGCCTTGCTGGGCGTGCTGCTGTCCATGCTGGTCGATCGCCCCGCCTGGATCGCGACGGTGGTCTCCGCGGCGGCGGCGATCGCGGCGTTCGCGCTGCCTCTCAAGCTCAACATCCTGGTCGCCATCGCCGCAGCCGTCGCGGCCGGGCTGCTGGCCGAGGCGGCCGAACGCCGGCTGCGCAAGCCTGCCGTGGTCTTTCACCCGGCGGGTTCGAACGTGGCTAGCGATGCAGGCTCGCCGCAGGCCCATCCTGCGCAAACCGCGGCCTGCGCATCCACCGCGTCCGGCAACGCCCAGCCTACGGAGCGCACGCCATGAACATGGGCTGGGGCGAATACCTGCTGGCCGTACTGGGCCTGACCGCGATCACCGTGTTCACGCGCTCCTTCTTCATGCTCTCGCAGCGCGAGATGCCGCTGCCCGAATGGTTCAAGCGCGGCCTTAAGTACGCGCCGCTCGCGGCGCTGACGGCGGTGATCGCGCCCGAGCTTTTCATGAGCAATGGCCACCTCATCGCCACGCTGCGCGACGCACGCCTGCCGGCGCTGCTGTGCGCGGGCGCCTACTACTTCTGGCGCCGCGGCATCCTGGGCACCATCGTCGTAGGCATGCTGGTATATCTGCCGCTACACATCGGCCTGGGGTGGTGAGGGCTGCAGGCTGCAGGCTTCGATCGCTACGCTTCTAGAATCGACGCCTGTCTCCACCTCTCATCCGCCCTTTCGCCATGAACATTCTTCGCTTTTCCGACCTGTGCGCGCAGGGCCTCGTGCGCGGCAAGCGCGTCTTCATCCGCAGCGACCTCAACGTGCCGCAGGACGACGCCGGCCGCATCACCGAAGACACGCGCATCCGCGCCTCCGTGCCCTGCATCCAACTGGCGCTCGATGCCGGCGCGGCCGTGATGGTCACGAGCCACCTGGGCCGCCCGACCGAGGGCCAGTTCAAGCCCGAAGACTCGCTCGCGCCCGTGGCCGAGCGCCTTTCCGAACTGCTCGGGCGCAAGGTGCCGCTGCTACGCGACTGGGTCGATGGCGTGCAGGTCGCGCCCGGCGAAGTCGTGCTGCTCGAAAACTGCCGCCTCAACGTCGGCGAGAAGAAAAACGACCCCGCGCTCGCACGCAAGCTCGCGGCGCTGTGCGACATCTACGTGAACGACGCCTTCGGCACCGCACACCGCGCCGAGGCCACCACCTACGGCATCGCGCAGTACGCGCCCATCGCCTGCGCAGGGCCGCTGCTTGCCGCCGAGATCGACGCCATCACGCGCGCGCTCGCCCAGCCCAAGCGCCCGCTCGTGGCCATCGTCGCGGGCTCCAAGGTCTCGACCAAACTCACCATCCTGCAAAGTCTGGCGCAAAAGGTCGATCAACTCATCGTGGGCGGCGGCATCGCCAACACCTTCATGCTCGCTGCGGGCCTGCCCATAGGCAAGAGCCTGGCCGAGCCTGACCTCGTGGACGAGGCCAAGGCCGTGATGGCGGCCATGCGTGCGCGCGGCGCCGAGGTGCCGATTCCGACCGACGTGGTCACGGCCAAGGTCTTTGCCGCCGATGCGCCGGCCAGCGTGAAGCCGGCCACGGCCGTCGAGGCCGACGACATGATCCTCGACATCGGCCCCGAAACCGCAGCGCGCCTGGCCGCGCAACTCAAGACCGCGGGCACCATCGTGTGGAACGGCCCCGTGGGCGTGTTCGAGTTCCCGGCGTTCGAGAACGGCACGCGCACCATCGCGCAGGCAATTGCCGCCTCGCCCGCGTTCAGCATCGCCGGCGGCGGCGACACGCTGGCCGCGATCGCCAAGTACGGCATCGAAAAGCAGATCGGCTACATCTCCACGGGCGGCGGCGCGTTTCTCGAAGTGCTCGAAGGCAAGACGCTGCCGGCATTCGAAATCCTCGAAAAACGCGCGGCCGAGGGGCTCCCCCGGGCCTGACATCACTGCAAAGAGATACGCCATGGACTTTCTCGAGCTGCTGCGCACGGCCACGGCGCGCAACGACTCCATGCTCTGCGTGGGGCTGGACCCCGACCCGGAGCGCTTTCCGGAGGCCTGGCGCGGCGACGTGCGCAAGATGTACGATTTTTGCGCCGCCATCGTGGACAGCACAGCCGAGCTGGTGTGCGCGTTCAAGCCCCAGATCGCCTACTTTGCCGCGCACGGCGCGGAAGAACAGCTCGAACGCCTGCTGCAGCACATCCGCTGCCACGCGCCGCAGGTGCCGGTGATCCTGGACGCCAAGCGCGGCGACATCGGCGCCACGGCCGAGCAATACGCCAAGGAGGCGTTCGAGCGCTACGGCGCCGACGCCGTCACGCTCTCGCCCTTCATGGGCTTCGACTCGATCGCGCCCTACCTCGACTACCCCGGCAAAGGCGCGTTTTTGCTCTGCCGCACGTCCAACCCCGGCGGTGACGACTTGCAAAACCAGCGCCTCGCGAGCGTGCCCGGCGAACCGCTGCTGTACGAGCACATCGCACGCCTGGCGCAAGGGCCGTGGAACCGCAACGGCCAGCTCGGGCTGGTGGTGGGCGCGACCTACCCCGCCGAGATCGAGCGCGTGCGCGCGCTCGCGCCCACGCTGCCGCTGCTGATCCCCGGCGTGGGCGCGCAGGGCGGCGACGCCGCGGCCACGGTGCGCGCCGGGCTGCGCGCCGAGGGGCCGATCATCGTGAACTCCTCGCGCGCCATCCTCTACGCCTCGGCCAAGGAGGACTTCGCCGCGGCCGCGCGCGCCGCGGCCCTGCACACGCGCGACACGCTCAACGCGGCGCGTGCAGATGCTTCACAATAAATAGCTGCTTGTGCTTGCTGCGCCTGCACAAATGCCATTTTTTATAGGTATTTTTGCAGGTAGCGCCCGGTGTGGCTCGCCGGATTCGCGGCGACGGCTTCGGGCGTGCCCACGGCGACCACGCGGCCGCCACCCGCGCCGCCTTCGGGGCCCATGTCTATGAGCCAGTCGGCGGTCTTGATGACGTCGAGGTTGTGCTCGATCACGACGATGGTGTTGCCCGCGTCGCGCAGCTGCTGCAGCACGTCGAGCAACAGCGCGACGTCGGCAAAGTGCAGGCCCGTGGTGGGTTCGTCGAGGATGTAGAGCGTGCGCCCGGTGTCGCGGCGCGAGAGCTCCTGCGCGAGCTTGACGCGCTGCGCCTCGCCGCCCGAGAGCGTGGTCGCGGCCTGGCCCAGGCGCAGGTACGACAGGCCCACGTCGCGCAGCGTCAGCAGCTTGCGCGCAATCGCCGGCTGGTCTTTGAAAAAGCCCAGCGCGTCTTCCACCGTGAGGTCGAGGATCTGCGCGATGTTGCGCCCCTTCCACTGCACTTCGAGCGTCTCGCGGTTGTAGCGCTGGCCGTGGCAGAGCTCGCAGGGCACATACACGTCGGGCAAAAAGTGCATCTCCACCTTGACCACGCCGTCGCCCTCGCAGGCCTCGCAGCGCCCGCCCGGCACATTGAAGGAAAAGCGCCCCGGCCCCCAGCCGCGCTCGCGCGCCGTGGGCACTTCGGCGAGGAGTTCGCGGATCGGCGTGAACAGGCCCGTGTAGGTGGCCGGGTTGCTGCGCGGCGTGCGCCCTATGGGCGACTGATCGACGTTGATGACCTTGTCGAAGTATTCGAGGCCCTGCATGCCGCGGTGCGGCGCAGGCTCGTCGTGCGCGCGGTAGAGCTGGCGCGCCACGGCCTTGTGGAGCGTGTCGTTGACCAGCGTGCTCTTGCCCGAGCCCGACACGCCCGTGACGCAGGTGAACAGCCCCACGGGAAAGTCCACCGTCACGTCCTGCAGGTTGTGCCCCGTGGCGCCGACGATGCGCAGCGTTTGCAGGCCGCCGGATGCGCTGGAGGGTTCGACGGCGGGGACGGTGCCACCAACGCCGGCGGCGGCGCGTGCGCCTTCTGGCGCCGGGCTGCCCTCGCGCGCATCGTCGCCCGCGGCGCTTTTGGCACGCCGCCCGCGCCCCTTGCCGTGTTTTTTGTCCTCGTGCTGCGCCGCGGCGCGCACCGGCAGCCAGGGCGTGCGCCGCGCTGGCACGGGGATGCGCAGCGTGCCCGCGAGGTAGCGGCCCGTGAGCGAGTCGGGGTGCGCGCACAGCTCGGCCACGCTGCCCTGCGCCATCACGCAGCCGCCGTGCACGCCCGCGCCCGGCCCCATGTCGATCAGGTGGTCGGCGGCGCGCATCATGTCCTCGTCGTGCTCGACCACGATCACGCTGTTGCCCAGGTCGCGCAGGCGCTGCAAGGTGGCGATCAGGCGGTCGTTGTCGCGCTGGTGCAGGCCTATGCTGGGCTCGTCGAGCACGTACATCACGCCCGTGAGGCCCGAACCGATCTGGCTCGCCAGGCGTATGCGCTGCGCCTCGCCGCCCGAGAGCGTTTCGGCGCTGCGCTCCAGGCTGAGGTAATCGAGCCCTACGCCGTTCAAAAACTGCAGCCGCGTGGCGATCTCGCGCACCACGGGCGCGGCGATCTCGGCCTTGGCGCCGCTGAGCTGCAGCTGCGCGAACCAGGCGTGCGCCTCGCCGAGCGTGGCGCGGCTGACCTCGTGGAGGGTGCGCGCCTGCGCGCCCTCGCCCACCTTGACGTGGCGCGCCTCGCGGCGCAGGCGCGCGCCCTGGCATTCGGGGCAGGGCTGGGTGCTGCGGTAGCGTGCGAGCTCCTCGCGCACCACGGCGGAGTCGGTCTCGCGGTAGCGCCGCGCCATGTTCGGCAAAATCCCTTCGAACGGGTGCTCCTTGACCACCGTGCGCGCGGCACCAGACTTTCCTGGGCTGCTATCGAGTGGATAGCTGAAAGGGATGGCTTCGGTGCCCGAGCCGTACAAAATCACCTGCTGCACCTTGGGCGGCAGCGACGCGAACGGCGCTTCGAGGGCGAAGCCGTAATGCCGCGCCAGGCTTTCGAGCAGGCTGAAGTAATAAGCGTTGCGCCGGTCCCAGCCCTTGATCGCGCCGCCCGCGAGGCTCAGCTCAGGGAAGGCGAGCACGCGCGCGGGGTCGAACACCTCGCAGTGGCCCAGCCCGTCGCACACCGGGCAGGCGCCCTGCGGCGAGTTGAACGAAAACAGCCGCGGCTCGAGCGGCGGCACGCTGTAGCTGCACACCGGGCACGCGAACTGGCTGCTGAACCAGTGTTCCCTGCCGCTGCCCTGCTCGAGCACCAGCACGCGCCCACGCCCCTCGCTGCCCAGCTCGACCAGCAGGCGCAGCGCGGCTTCGAGGCTCTCGGCCAGGCGCTGCTGCACCTCGGGGCGCACCTTGAGCCGGTCTATGACCACGTCGACGTCGTGCTTCTCGGTCTTGCGCAGCGCGGGCAGTTCCTCGTGGGCATAGACCTTGCCATCGACGCGAAAGCGCACGTAGCCGCGCGCTTGCATTTGTGTGAACAGCTCGGTGAATTCGCCCTTTTTGCCGCGCGCCACGGGCGCGAGCACGAGGATGCGCGTGTCCGCGGGCAGCGCGAGCACGGCATCGACCATCTGGCTCACGGTCTGCGCCGCGAGCTCCAGGCCGTGCTCGGGGCAGTAGGGCGTGCCGGCGCGCGCCCAGAGCAGGCGCAGGTAGTCGTGCACCTCGGTCACCGTGCCCACGGTGGAGCGCGGGTTGTGGCTGCTGGCTTTTTGCTCGATGCTGATCGCGGGCGACAGGCCCTCGATGCCATCGACGTCGGGCTTGTCGAGCCGCCCGAGGAACTGCCGCGCATAGGTCGAAAGGCTCTCGACGTAGCGGCGCTGGCCTTCGGCGTAGAGCGTGTCGAAAGCCAGGCTCGACTTGCCCGAGCCCGACAGCCCCGTGATCACCACGAGCTGGTGGCGCGGAATGTCGAGGCTGATGTTTTTCAGGTTGTGCGTGCGCGCGCCGCGGATGCGTATGGATGCCTGCGCAGGCGCCGCGCTAGAAGGTGCACCAGGCGCGGCAAGGCCGCGGTCGGCGGAATCGGCGGTAGGGTGGGACACGAGGGCTTGATCAAGGAAAACCCCTCATGATAGTGAGGCGCCCTGGCATTTGCCGGGCCTGCAAGATGCGCGCCGCGGAACTTCCAGTCGTGGATGCACACTGACACCGATGGGCGCACAATCCGGGCGCGCGTTTGCGGCCTGATTGGCCGCTGCTGCTGTGCCCACCCTGCGCCCTGTTTTTTGCGCTTTTCGCGGTCCGTTTTTTGCATGCCAGAACCCATCGTGTCCTCGCCCACCACTTCTCGCTCCCGTCCTGCGCCCGCTGCGGCACGGCCGAAAAGCCCCGACACCACCATGACGGCGCTCGAGCGGCGCGCGAGCGTGTCGCTCGCACTGATCTTTGCGCTGCGCATGCTGGGCCTGTTCCTCGTGCTGCCGGTGTTCGCGCTCGAGGCACGCAAGTACCCCGGCGGCGACGACCCGGCGCTCGTGGGCCTGGCCATGGGCATGTACGGGCTCACGCAGGCGGTGTTTCAGCTGCCGCTGGGGATGGCCTCGGACCGCTGGGGGCGCAAGCGCGTGATCGTCGCGGGGCTGCTGGTGTTTGCCGCGGGCAGCTTGATCGCGGCGCTCGCGGACACGCTCACGGGCGTGCTCGCGGGCCGCGCGCTGCAGGGTGCGGGCGCGGTTTCGGCGGCCGTCACCGCGCTGCTGGCCGACCAGACGCGCGACGGCGTGCGCACCAAGGCCATGGCGCTCGTGGGCGGCAGCATCGGCCTGATGTTTGCCATTGCGCTCGTGGCAGCGCCCGCGCTGGCTGCGCGCATAGGCCTTGCGGGTCTGTTCGGCCTGACCTGCGCGCTCGCGCTCGCGGGCGTGGCCGTGGTGCTGTGGTGGGTGCCGCCCGAGCCCGCGCAGCATGCGCAGGCCACCAAAGCGGCGGGGCGCCCTTGGCTCCAAAATCGCAAGCATGACGCTGCCCGTGATCATCGCCGGTGCCGTCGGCTACCTGCTCGGGTCGCTGCCCTTCGGTTACCTCGTGGCCGGCGGCGCACTGGGGTCGACATCTTCAAGGCCGGCAGCGGCAATCCCGGCGCGCCCAACGTCAAGCGCGTGCTCGGGGCCAAGGCGGGCAACATCGTCTTCGTGCTCGATGCTCTCAAGGGCACCGTCGCCACCGGCTGGCCGTTGCTGGCCGTTTTGGATGGCGCCTGATCCGCGGATCAGGCGTCCTCGCGGCTCATCGGCGCCGTGCTCGGCCACTCGTTTTCGGTCTTCACCAGGTTCAAGGGCGGCAAGGGCGTCGCCACCGCCGCCGGCGGTCTTGTCGTGCTGATGCCGGTGTCCTGCCTCATCGGCGCCGGGGTGTGGGTTGTGACGTTTCTCGTGACCCGCTACGTCTCGCTCGGCTCGATTTTGGCCGCGGTGGCCGTGCCGGCGGCGAGCTGGCTGCGGGGCAATCCGCTGCCGCTGAACATCGTGGCCTCGATCCTGGGCCTCTTCGTGATCGTCCGGCACAGCGAAAACATCTCGCGCCTCCTGCAAGGCACCGAGAACAAGTTCGCCAAAAAACCTCCGGTGCAGCCCTGACGGAACGGAGGCGAGCGCGGGAATCAACGGAAGCCCGCCTCATGCCGCCCGGGTCGTTGCCATGACGCCACTGCCAATTTCCATGAATGTTTCCACCGTCGAACTGCTCCCCCAACGGCGCCGGCTCGAGGACCGGCTGCGGGCGTTGGACGGCGTGCTGGTGGCCTACTCCGGCGGAGTCGATTCCGCCTTCCTGGCCTGGAGCGCGCGCCAGGTGCTCGGCGGGCGCATGCGGGCGGTCATTGCCGACTCGCCCTCGCTCCCCCGCAGCCATCTGGCCGCGGCGTTGGCTTTTG
>CAVPUD010000074.1:0-13245 GCA_963708545.1 uncultured beta proteobacterium
AACAGCTGGGCGCATTGCTGCGGGCTTGCAGCGCATGGACCTGGTCATCCTTGACGAGCTGGGCTACCTGCCCTTCAGTCAGGCGGGCGCAGCCTTGCTGTTGCACCTGCTCAGCAAGCTGTACGAGCACACCAGCGTGATGATCACCACCAACTTGGACTTCAAGGAATGGTCCAGCGTGTTCGGCGACGCCAAGATGACCACGGCCTTGCTGGACCGGTTGACCCACCACTGCCACATCGTGGAGACGGGCAACGAATCGCACCGCTTCATGCACAGCACGGCTGTGGCCAAGAAACGCATCAAGGCACGCGAACAGGCCAAGAAAGCTGAGCCGTTCTGAGCGGTGAAAGGGTAAGCCGCTACGGGCTACGCCCTGCACGGCTTACCCTCAACGACGACCACCGAGTCAGTCCAACAAGGAAAAAACAAACTCAGGCGCTACACTTATCCACAGCCAGCCTTCACAGGTTGGCCAATAGCCCTGGCTCAAAATTCAATCGGCACGGTGGCTCAATTTTGAATCGGCGCCAACAAACAGGCCATTGCCCGAACCCGAAGCCCCGAGTTTTTGCACCAGTACGCGCGCGCGCGAGGAAGCAACGCCGGCTGACTGGCCTCAAAGCGGGGTACCGAGACACCATGACCCGGAGGGTCTCCAGTCTTTGGACACCCCCATCCCACGCCGGCCCTGCATCCTGAACTTTTCCACGGACATTGCCAAAAACAGGGGTTACAGAACCCAAGCACAAGCCCGCAAATTGGCGTATTTCCCGCAGCGCGCGATGGCTTGCTGGCGACTGGCGCAGGCACGGCCCCAGATACCGCAGAGCTGCCGGGGGGTAGCGAAACACTACCCCATCGTTGCAGCACCGGTGCAGGCGTGGTGAAGGGGGCGGCGTTTTAGCGCCCCCATTGGCGGGCACCGCGCGCGTGACGGCACCGGTCATAAGCGGCTGCACCCCAGATACCCACCACGCCAAAGATAAGAAGAATAAGAATATCCTTATTATTCTTTCCATATCCTTTACCGGGGCGCCGGCCTGAATACCGGCGCAGCGGATGGCGGCACAAAGGACGGGCCACGCAGCGGTACGCCTCGGCTGGCTTTACTTCGCCCATCCTCACCTTTTCAGCCAAGTCTGGGCGCTCGCTGGCGAGCTTGTCGCCGCGCTCCACCGCGCCACGGTTCGTGTGGCTGGCGGCGGCTTTGGCGGTTACACCGTAGTTCTCTCTGCTTTCTGTTTTTGGTCGCTCCACAACTTGTGGAGGCACCAAAACCTCACCAGCTCGCGGGTTACTGACTTCGTGCTGCGCCTTCGCCGCTTCAGCCCGCTTCCTGTTCGCTTCGTCCTGAATGCGCTTGCGCTCTGCCTGCCATGCCGCAGAATGCTCGCTGCTACGGGTATCCATGCTGGTATCCACGCAATCGGGCATTTTCTGGATGGTTACCAGCGCATGGTTTCCAAGGCGCTTCCACGGAAACCCATGTTTTCAGCAGGTACGCCTCGGCTGGTACGCAGGCCGGTACGCACGGAGCCTTGGGTTTGTGCTGGGCAAGCTGGCGCGGTGGTTAGCGCGCTTTTGGGGCGAACCCGAAGCCCCGAGTTTTTGCACCAGTACGCGCGCGCGCGAGGCCTTTGGCGTGGCTCAGTCAGTGACAAGGGAGCGATGGCGCTGGACTGAGGGCGGAAATCGAGCACTTGCAACGGGCCTCACGTTGTGGGCTTTTATGTGGGGCAAATACTGAAAACCGCTGTAAGTTGTTGATTCCATTGACTTACTGGCGGAAACGGAGGGATTCGAACCCTCGATGAGGCTCTACACCCCATACTCCCTTAGCAGGGGAGCACCTTCGGCCACTCGGTCACGTTTCCAATCGCATTATTATGCCTCAGTTCAGGCGCTGTCCCGGCACATTTTCAGTGTCTTGTGGAGCAGTTTCATGCCGCGGCTGGTTCCTGGTCGAGGTCGAAGGCGCAGTGCAGGGCGCGCACGGCGAGCTCCATGTATTTTTCGTCGATCACGACCGAGGTCTTGATCTCGGAGGTGGAGATCATCTGGATGTTGATGCCCTCTTCGCTCAGCGTGCGAAACATTTTGCTCGCCACGCCCACGTGGCTGCGCATGCCGATGCCGACGATGCTCACCTTGCAAATCTTGGTGTCGCCTATGACGGCCTCCGCGCCCAGCTTGGGCAGCACTTTTTCCTTGAGCAGATCGACGGTGCGTGCATAGTCGTTGCGGTGCACCGTGAAGCTGAAGTCGGTTTTGCCGTCCTTGCTCACGTTCTGGATGATCATGTCCACCTCGATGTTTGCGTCCGCCACGGCGCCGAGGATCTGGTAGGCGATGCCGGGCTTGTCGGGTACGCCGAGCACGGAAATCTTGGCCTCGTCGCGGTTGAAAGCGATGCCGGATACAAGGGCTTGTTCCATGTTTTCGTCTTCCTCAAAAGTGATCAGCGTGCCCGAGCGGGCTTCTTCTTCGATGGGGATGTCCCAGGGCGTGAAGCTCGAGAGCACGCGGATGGGCACCTTGTATTTGCCCGCGAACTCGACCGAGCGGATCTGCAGCACTTTGGAGCCCAGGCTCGCCATTTCGAGCATTTCCTCGAAGCTGATGCTGCGCAGGCGGCGCGCTTCGGGCACCACGCGCGGGTCGGTGGTATAGACGCCATCGACGTCGGTGTAGATCAGGCATTCGTCGGCTTTGAGCGCTGCAGCCACGGCCACGGCCGAGGTGTCGGAGCCGCCGCGCCCCAGCGTGGTGATGTTGCCCTCGCTGTCTATACCCTGAAAGCCCGTGATGATGACCACCTTGCCCGCGGCGAGGTCGGCGCGCACACGCTGGTCGTCGATCGATTCGATGCGCGCCTTGGTGAAGGCGCTGTCGGTGCGAATGGGCACCTGCCAGCCCGCGTAGCTGACGGCGTCGATGCCCTCGGCCTGCAGCGCGATCGCGAGCAGCGCGGACGAAGCCTGTTCGCCAGTAGCGGCGAGCATGTCGAGCTCGCGCTGGTAGGCCGGCATGACGCGTGCGGGGGCGAGTTCTTTGGCCAGGCCGAGCAGGCGGTTGGTTTCGCCGCTCATGGCGCTTGGGACGACCACCATCTGGTAGCCCGCGCGCGCCCATTTGGCCACGCGCTTGGCGACGTTGCGGATGCGCTCGGTCGAGCCCATCGAGGTGCCGCCGTATTTATGAACGATCAATGCCATAAAGGAAAAAGCCCAAAAAACCGCCGCAAAACTGCTGTCGCACGAGGCTCAGCGTGTGCCGGCGGGTGGCGGAAAAAGCGCAGGATTGTACCAATCGAGCCGCTCGCCCGCGCGCACCACGAAGCCGTTGCCGACCTTGATGTGGATGCGCTGGCTGCGCGTTCGGCAGGCGGTGATCTGGCGCTGCAGCTCCTGCAACTGGGCAGCGCTGGGCGTGGTGTGGTGCGCGCTGCGCAGCCAGTGGCGCAGCACGTTGGCCTGGCGCTCGGGGCCCAGCGTTTGCAGCGCGGCGAGCTGTGGCGGCACGCCCACCAGGGCCAAGTCTTGCCGGGCCAGTTCGTGCAACAGGGCGCTGGCCTGCGCGGCATGCGCAGCCGAGCGCGCGAAGGTGTCGCGAAACGCCGGAAAGGCCGCTTCGAGCGCAGGCAGCACGCGCGCGCGGATGCGGTTGCGCGTGTAGCGCTCGTCGCTGTTGCTCGGGTCTTCGATCCAGCCCTCGCCCTGCGCGCGCAGCCAGGCGCGCACGTCGGCGCCGGCCACGCGCAGCAAGGGGCGCCACCAATGCAGGCCGCCGCGCTGCCAGTGCGCGGGCATGGCCGCGAGCCCGGCCACGCCCGCGCCGCGCGAGAGCGCGAGCAGCAGGGTTTCGACCTGGTCGTCGGCGTGCTGCGCCAACGCTATTGATTGAATAGCTTCTTGCGCAAGGCTATCCTTCGCTACAGCCTCAAAAGCCTGGTATCTGGCGCGGCGGGCGGCATCCTCGGGGCTGGCGCCGCGCGCGGGCCGCGCGTCTATGCGCTGCAGGTGCAGCGGCACGCCCAGGCGCGCGCACAGCGCGATGCAGTGGCGCTCGAAGTCGTCCGCCGCCGCCTGCAGGCCGTGGTGCACGTGGATCGCCTGCACCTGCCCGGGCCAGCGGCGCGCGCAGGCCAGCAGCAGCGCGCTCGAATCGGCACCGCCGCTCAGGCCCACGGCCAGCGGCAGCGGCGGGGCAAAGGCCCGCATGGCGGCGTCGAAGGATTGCGTCATGGCGAAGAAGAGGGCCCAGGAGCCTGTCGGACTTTGGAATCGTCGGCTGCGAATGCGCCGCAGCGGCCCATTTTTTACCGTCTTCTTGCCTCATAGCACCGCTATGGGGCGGCGAATCCGGCAAAAACTGGTCTCGCTGGGGCGCATTCTCGCTTTCGACGCCCAAAGTCCGACAGGCTCCTAGGAGCAGCGGCGAAACAGGCGCACCTGCGAGGAAGCATGGCCCGCAGGCGCGGCCGGTCATAGCCGTGCCCCGCCATGCCAACGCAGCAGGATGGCTGGGTAGCGCCCGGTGCCCGGCGCTTTCGCGTGCCGCGGCGCCTATCGTCCTCATGGGCATTGCGCAGCGCAACGCCCCTGCGGGTCATTGGCTTTCCGCCTTGGTGTCGTTGAAGCGGCCGTAGCTCTTGAGGCGCTCGTAGCGGCGCTCGACCAGCTCCTTGGGCTTGAGGTCGGCCAGCTGGCGGTACGCCTCGCCGAGCGCGCGCTTGAGAAAGGCCGACATTTGCTTGGGATCGCGGTGCGCGCCGCCCACGGGTTCGCTGACGATCTTGTCGATGAGTCCGAGCGCCTTGAGGCGATGTGCCGTGATGCCCAGGGCCTCGGCGGCATCCTGGGCTTTTTCGTTGGTTTTCCAGAGGATGGAGGCGCAGCCCTCGGGGCTGATGACCGAGTAGATCGCGTATTGCAGCATCAGCACCTGGTCGCCCACACCGATCGCGAGTGCGCCGCCCGAGCCGCCCTCACCGATGATGGTGCTGATGATGGGCACTTCGAGCTGCGCCATCTCGAAAATGTTGCGCCCTATGGCTTCGGACTGGCCGCGCTCTTCGGCGTCTATGCCGGGGTAGGCGCCGGGCGTGTCCACGAAGGTGAACACGGGCAGGTGGAATTTCTCGGCCGTTTTCATGAGGCGCAGCGCCTTGCGGTAGCCCTCGGGCTTGCTCATGCCGAAGTTGCGCAGCGTGCGCTCCTTGGTGTCGCGCCCTTTCTGGTGGCCCAGCACCATGCAGGCGTGGCCGTTGAAGCGCGCCAGGCCGCCGACGATGGACTGGTCGTCGGCGTAGTGGCGGTCGCCGTGCAGCTCGACGAAGTCGGTGAAGATGTCGCGCACGTAGTCCAGCGTGTAGGGGCGCTCGGGGTGGCGCGCGATCTTGGTGATCTGCCAGGGCGAGAGGTGGCTGTAGATGTCTTTGGTGAGCTGCTGGCTTTTTTTGCTGAGCTGTTCGATTTCTTCCGAGATGTCGACGGCGCTTTCGTTTTGCACGTAGCGCAGCTCTTCGATTTTGGTTTCGAGTTCGGCAATGGGCTGCTCGAAGTCGAGAAAGGTTTTTTTGGCCAACGTCGTTCTCCTAGGGGCGCGTGCCATCGAGGCACGCGAATGTCCCGCGCTGCCATACTGCATGCGGGAATGGACAGGTCAATACACCACGGGCAGCGGGTCGAGCGAGCGCCAAATATACCAAGTGGCCACGCTGCACCAGGGCTTCCAGGCCTCGGCCACCTCGCGCGCGTCGCTGCGGCTCACCGGCTCGCCGGAAAAGTAGTTGTGGCTGATGCCTTTGAGCAGGCCCACGTCGTCGAGCGGCAGCACGTTGGGGCGCATGAGGTGAAAGATCAGGAACATCTCGGCCGTCCAGCGGCCTATGCCGCGGATCGCCACGAGCTCGGCGATGATGGCTTCGTCCTCCATGGCCGACCAGTCCTTGACGTGCAGCTGCCTCTGCTCGAAGTGCAGCGCCAGATCGACGAGGTAATCGACCTTGCGTGCCGACAGGCCCGCGGCGCGCATGTCATCGACCTTGAGCCTGAGCACCTGCGCCGGCGCCATGCGCTCGGGCAGCGCGGCAAAGCGCTCCCACACCGATTGCGCGGCCTTGACCGAGATCTGCTGGCCGACGATGCTGCGCGCGAGCGTGGAAAAAGCGTCGCCGCGCGATGCGAGCCGCGCATCGCCGGACTGCGGGATCAGGCGCTTCATGACCCGGTCTTTGCGCATGAGGTGCTTGCACGCATCGCCCCAGTAATGGGGGGTGGTGGATGCTGGCGTGCATGGCGTGGCGGCAGGCCCATGCGCTGCGTTTTCAGAAGCTGTCATGGCATGTTCCACGGGCGCTGAGGGCATATTTCAACCCAGATTGTTCATGAGGACGTGGGATGATGGCGAGGCGGCTGGCGCGGCAGTTTGGTCGCGGGTGAGAAGCCCATGGCCGGTGCCATGGGCGCCGAAGCAGCGGCCAAAATGGCCGGCAGACGTCCGCCAGCGCCCGTGTAGGTGCGCAGCACCGCCTAATGGACAATCTGGGTTCATACAAAAAAGGCATCAGCGCACGGCCTCCCAGGTCGTGCCCGCGGGCGTGTCCTTGAGCGCGATCCCTTGGGCCAGCAGCGCGGCGCGGATGCGGTCGGCCTCGGCGAAGTTCCTGGCTTTTTTCGCGGCGGCGCGTGCAGCGATCTGCGCCGCGATGGCCGCCTCGTCGAGACCGGCGCCGGCACGCAGGAAGGCCTCGGGATCGCCCTGCAGCAGCCCCAGGCAGCCTCCCAGCGCCTGCAGCAGCCCGGCGAGCGCGTCCGAGCGCGTCCTGTTCACTTCGCTCGCGAGCTCGAACAGCACGGCCACGGCCTCGGGCGTGCCGAAGTCCTCGTCCATCGCGGCCTTGAAGCGCGCGGCCCACGGGTCGGCCCAGTCGATCTGCGCGGGCGCGGTGGGCGCGGTGGGCGCGGTGGGCGCGGTGGGCTGGGCGGGCGCCGCCAGGCTCAGCGCCGTGTAGAGCCGCTTGAGTGCCTGGCGCGCGTCGGCCAGATGCGCGTCACTGTAGTTGAGTGCGCTGCGGTAGTGCGTGCGCACGAGGAAAAAGCGCACGGTTTCGGCGTCGTAGCGCTGCAGCACTTCGCGGATGGTGAAGAAGTTGCCGAGCGATTTGCTCATTTTTTCGTTGTCCACGCGCACGAAGCCGTTGTGCACCCAAAAGCGCGCGGGCGGCTTGCCCGTGGCGCCTTCGCTCTGGGCGATTTCGTTTTCGTGGTGCGGGAATTGCAGGTCGGCGCCGCCGCCGTGGATGTCGAAGGTCTCGCCCAGCGTCGCGCAGCTCATGGCCGAGCACTCGATGTGCCAGCCGGGGCGGCCTGGGCCGTAAGGGCTGTCCCACTTGGCCTCGGGCGGCTCCTCGGGCTTGGCGGACTTCCAGAGCACGAAGTCCAGCGGGTCTTGCTTGTCATCGCTCACGGCCACGCGCTCGCCGGCGCGCAGCTCGTCGAGCGACTTGCCCGAGAGCTTGCCGTAGCCGGGGAATTTGCGCACGGCATAGTTCACGTCGCCGCTGCGCGCGCGGTAGGCCAGGCCCTTGTGCTCCAGCGTGCCTATCAGGGAGAGCATCTGCGGGATGTAGTCGGTGGCGCGCGGCTCCAGCGTGGGCGGCTCTATGCCCAGCGCGGCCGTGTCGGCGTGCATGGCGGCAGTCATCTCGTCGGTCAGCGCGCGGATCGTGATGCCGCGCTCGAGCGCGCGACGGATGATCTTGTCATCGATGTCGGTAATGTTGCGCACGTAGGTCACGCGCCAGCCGCTCGCCTTGAGCCAGCGCTGCACCACGTCGAAAGCCATCATCATGCGCGCGTGGCCGATGTGGCACAGGTCGTAAATCGTCATGCCGCACACGTACATGCGCACATGGCCGGGCTCGAGCGGGGAAAACTCCTCCAAAGCACGCGAAAGCGTGTTGTAGATACGCAAGGTCATGAAAATCCAGGGGAAAAGGCCGCAAGCGTGGGCAGGGGCGATGGCCGTCGCGGGCTCGGGCGATTGCGCAACGGCGCGCAAAACACCCCTCGAAAGGCAGACCGCAGCCAGACTCGCAGAGCAATCCGAGGCGGCAGCACCGCGGCATCGCCATGCCCCCCTTCGCTACAATCGGCCGCAGTATAAAGCCCGCTCCTTGCCCGCAGAGAACGTGGCGCGAGCCAGAACCCTGCCTTATCTACCCTATCTTTTCCGCTCATGAAGCCTGCCCATCGCACTTTTTCATGGCTGTTGCGCCTGCTGGCCTTGGCAGCATCGCTGGCCGCTGGCGTGGCGCAGGCGCAGACTGTCGGGGACTACGCCGCCATCACCCAGTTGCTCCGGGCGGGCAAGCCCGGCGAGGCGCTCACGCAGATCGAGCAGCGCCTTGCCGCCAACCCGCGCGATCCGCAGCTGCGCTTTTTGCGCGGCGTGGCCCAGGCCGATGCCGGCAAAACCGAAGACGCCATCGCCACCTTCACCCAGCTCACGCAGGACTATCCCGAGTTGCCCGAGCCGTACAACAACCTGGCCGTGCTCTATGCGCAGCAAAACCAGCTCGACAAGGCGCGCATCGCGCTCGAGATGGCCGTGCGCAACAACCCTTCTTACGCCACGGCGCACGAGAACCTGGGCGACATTTACGCACGCCTGGCCCAGCAGTCCTACGCCAAGGCGATGCAGCTCGACCCGAACAACACCACGGTCAAGCCCAAGCTGGCCTTGCTGCGTGAGCTCTTTCAACGGCCTGCACCTGCCGCGCGTGCTGCAGCCTCGACGCCGCGCAAGTAAACTTTTTCGGGCGTTGCAGCCGTCTGCGGTGGCAAAAACACGGCGGCTCCATAGCGGCGCCACAAACTGCGGCTTTTCCCTCACGAGCTTGCCATGATTTCCAAACGAAAAACCACGTTTACCCTTGCTGGTATTGCGCTAGCAGCTCTTGTTTCGGGAGTCTCTACGGCACAGGCGCAAACCGCGCCGCGCGTCCAACTTGCCACCAGCATGGGCGAGATCGTGCTCGAATTGAACCCGGCGAAGGCGCCGCGCAGCGTGGAGAATTTTTTGCAATACGTGCGTGAGCGGCATTACGACGGCACGATCTTCCACCGCGTGATCGACGGCTTCATGATCCAGGGCGGCGGCTTCACGCCCGACATGCAGCAAAAACCCACGCGCGCACCCATCGTGCTGGAAGCCGGCAACGGCCTGAAGAACGAGGCTTACACCGTGGCCATGGCGCGCACCGCGGCGCCCAACTCCGCGACGGCCCAGTTTTTCATCAACGTGCAGAACAATCCCATGCTCGACGCCCCGCAGCCCGACGGCTACGGTTACGCCGTGTTCGGCAAGGTAGTGCGCGGCAGGGACGTGGTGGACAAGATCAAGACCGTGCCCACGGGCAACCGCGGCATGCACCAGAACGTGCCGCTCACGCCCGTAACCATTCTTTCTGCCACCGAAGTCAAGTAACTTCCCTTCCTGTTTTTTCAAAGAAAGCCCCCCACCATGAGCAATCCCCGCGTCGAACTGCACATCGCCGGCTACGGCACCATCACGCTCGAACTCGACGCCGACAAGGCGCCCAAGACCGTGGCCAACTTTTTGTCGTACGTGCAAAAAGGCCACTACGACAACACCATCTTCCACCGTGTGATCCCGGGCTTCATGATCCAGGGTGGCGGCTTCGAGCCCGGCATGCAGCAAAAGGGCACCGATGCGCCGATCGACAATGAGGCCAACAACGGCCTGAAAAACGACGCCTACACCATCGCCATGGCACGCACCAGCGACCCACACTCGGCCACGGCGCAGTTTTTCATCAACGTGGCCGACAACGGCTTCTTGAACTTCACCGCGCCGACCGCGCAGGGCTGGGGCTATGCGGTGTTTGGCAAGGTCATTGACGGCACCGACGTGGTGGACAAAATCAAGGCCGTGCCCACGGGCCGCAAGGGCTTCCACGACGACGTGCCAAAGACCGACGTGGTGATCGAGAAAGCCGTCGTGCTCTGACTTTTTGCGCCATGTCGCTCGGCCTGCCGCGCTTCGAAGAACTCGTCGCCCCCGCAGGCTGGCACACGCTCGACGTCATCTCCGACCTGCATCTGCAGGCACGGGAACGCGCCACGTTTGCCGTCTGGCGCGACTACATGCAGCGCACGCAGGCCAGCGCACTGTTCATCCTGGGCGATCTGTTCGAAGTCTGGGTCGGCGACGATGCGATCGAAGACACGGAGAGCGAAGCGGCTTCTCAGGCATCCGCTGTGGTCGATGCGGTCGATGGAGTCAGCTTCGAGGCCGAATGCTGCGCCATTTTGCGCGCCACGGCGCAGCGCCTGCCCGTGTATTTCATGGTGGGCAACCGCGATTTTCTGGCTGGTGCCGGCTTTGCGCGCGCTTGCGGCCTCACGCTGCTGGCCGACCCCACGGTGCTGGTATTCGCCGGGCAGCGCATTCTGCTGAGCCACGGCGATCAGCTCTGCGTGGACGACGTGGACTACCAGCGCTTTCGCGCCCAGGCGCGCGCGGCGGCGTGGCAGCAGCGCTTTTTAGCCCAGCCTTTGCCCGCGCGCCGGGCGCAGGCGCGCGGCATGCGCGCGCAAAGCAGTGCGCGCAAACAATCAGAATCAGGCGCCGGGTATGCCGACGTCGATGAAGCCGCCGCGCGCGCCTGGCTGCGCGCCGCGCCCGCGCAGTGGCTGCTGCACGGCCACACGCACCGCCCGGGCGAACACGTGCTCGCGCCCGAGGGCCGGCGCGTGGTGCTCAGCGACTGGGACATGTCCGCCACGCCGCCGCGCGCCGAAGTGCTGCGCCTCGAAGCGAAAGGCTTCGCGCGCCACGATCTGACGCGCGAAGCATCGCCGCAAGGCTGAACCAAGGCCCGCTCCGCAGCCATGGCGACGTTCTGGCAGGCTTGGCGGCGCAGCGCGCAGGCGCTGCTTGCGCGCTGGCGTAGCGTGCCAGAGATCGCCCCAGCGCTGTGGCAGCAGACGCTGCACACCTACCCCTTCCTAGCCGCCTTGGCGCCCGAGGCGCAGGAGAAATTGCGCACCTTGTGCTCGCTGTTTTTGCAGCACAAGGAATTCCACGGCGCGCACGGCTTGCAGGTGACGGACGCCATGGCGCTGCAGGTCGCCGCGCAAGCCTGCGTGCTTTTGCTGCACTGGGGGCCGCCCGCGCAGGCGCTGCGTTGGTGGGATGACTTCGTGGGCATCGTGCTGCACCCCGGCCCGGCCGTGGCGCGGCGCGAGCTCATGGACGAAGCGGGCGTGGTGCACCGCTACCGCGAGGTGCTGACCGGCGAGGCCATGCAGCAGGGCCCCGTGATGCTCAGCTGGCCCGACGTGGCCGCCGGCGCACACACTGCGGCGCAGGGCACGAACGTGGTGATCCACGAGTTCGCGCACAAGATCGACATGCGCGACGGCGCGGCCGACGGTTGCCCGCCGCTGCCCAAGGGCTTCATGGGCGCACCCAGCGCGAAGGCCGCGCGCGCCTGCTGGCATGCAGCCTGGGCGCCGGCTTACGCGGATTTTCGTGAGCGTGTGATCTTGGCCGAACGCTTCGGCGCCGACTGGCCCTGGCTAGACGCCTACGCGGCCACGGGCCCCGCGGAGTTTTTTGCCGTGGCCTGCGAGGCGTATTTCGTGAATCGCGCGCGCTTTGCGCAGGAGTTTGCGACGCTCGTGCCTTTGCTGGATGCGTTTTTCGAGCCTGAGGGGCCCTGAAAATACAACACGCTACTGCGCCACCACCTGCAAGGCCGCACTTTTCCAGGCCTGCGCAGCGGCTTCGGCGTCGCCGCGCTGCTCGGCCAGGGTGGCCAGGTGGCACCAGGCGCTGGCACGCAGGCTGGCGTCGTGCAGCTGCGTCATGGCCTGGGTGAGCAATTGCTGCGCCTTGCCCCAGAGGCCGCGGCGCAGGCAGGCGACGCCGGCGAGGTACTGCAGGCGGCTGTCGCGTGGGTTGGCCTGCTGCGCGGCCTCGATGCGCGCGAGCCAGGCGGCGTCCAGGCTGTCCAGGCTGGCTTCGAGCGTGCGCACGAGCTTGAGGGCCTGCGCGTCCGGCAAGGCGTGCGGCAGCTCCACCAGGCGCTCCCATGCCGGTAGCAGCCAAGCGCGCACTTGCGCGGGCTCTCCACCCAGTGCGGCCAGGCGCTGCGCGGCGTGGATGGCGAGTTCAGGCATGTTGCGTTCGGCGGGCTCGAGCGCGGCCCAAAGCTGCTGCAGCTGGGCCGCGTCGTGCGCGCCATCGAGCAGATTGGTGGCCAGGCTGCGCAGAATGCCTTGTGCCGCCGTGGCCGAGAACGCGCGGTGTTTGACGAGCAGGCGCGCCGTCTCGAGCGCATCGCCGGTACGGCCCGCGAGCCGCGCCGCCTTGAGCTTGATGCGCAGCGCCAGCGTGCGCCGCGCCGCGCCGTGCGGCAGCGCTGCGAGTTGCTCCAGCGCACCTGCGGGGTCGCGGTCGTCGAGCGTCCAGCGCGCGGCGCGCAGTTGCACGCCTTCGCGCAACTCCTGCACGCGCACGGGGCCTTGCGCGGGAGCGCTGGCGAGGGCGGCGCGCAAATGCGTTTCGCGCGTGCTGCGGTCTTGCAGGGCGTGCGAACCTTCGGCTGCGACCACGTGCGCGAATGTGCGCAAAGCCACGGCGTGGGCCACGGTCTCACCGCCGGCCTGCAGCGCTTGCTCTTGTTGCAGCGCAGCGTCGGCAGCGCGGCGCGCGCGCACGAAGCGCCCGGCGAGCAAATGGGCCAGGCCGTCGAGTAAGGCGCCGTGCATGGCACGCTCTTTTTGGCGCAAGCGCCAGCGGCGTGCCTCGCGCGGCAGCTCGAGCAGCGCCGCGAGTGCGCGCAGGGCCGCGTACAGCGTGACGAAGCCGAGCACGAGCAGCAGCAGCACGAGGTTCAGCGACAAGTCGATGCGGTACGGTGGCCAAAACAGCGTGACGCTGCCCTGGTTGTTGCCCGCAAAAAGGGCCGCAGCCGCGGCCATGCCGAAAAGGATCAGAAACCACAGTGCAGCGCGCATGGGTTAGCCCTTCACCGTTCTCAGCGCCCGGCCGCGGCCGTGGCCAGCGCGGCCAGCGTGTCGTCCACGCGCGGCAGCTCGGCAGCCTTGATGCTCGCCTGCGCCTGCTGCAGGAGCGTGGCGGCGTTTTGCGTGCGCCGTGACGTGGGGTCGAAGTATTTGTTGAGCGCCGCGCTCGCTGCCGCGAGGT
>CAVPUD010000075.1:0-11183 GCA_963708545.1 uncultured beta proteobacterium
AATGATCGTCAACCCGATGGCCGCCGCCGGGACGGAGCCGATCGGCTCGATGGGGACGGACATTCCGCTCGCCGTCCTGTCGGAGGGGCCGCAGCTCCTCTCCGACTACTTCAAGCAGCTCTTCGCCCAGGTGACGAACCCGCCGGTCGACGCGGACCGCGAGGCGATCGTCATGGCGGTCGACACGGCGATCGGTCCGGAGGGGACGCAACTTGGGAAATAGTTTCAGTAATAGATCCAATTCGATTGGATTGATTAGCTAAATCCTCAATTGTCTTGACCGATTTATTCACAGAATTATTGGTTTCCTCCATAGTTGATAGAATTACCGAGAGCTTCGCTAGTCCTTCTTCTGAATGCTTTTCGGAGTTTACCGCTCCTAGGGAGACATTTAAAGCCCTTGCTGTGATTATTTGAGAGGCAGTCGTTAGTTCTATGACCATCTTACTCATTTGTTGGAGTGTTCTTGCTTGGGTTCGGGCCTCTGACAGAACCATGAATTTGCTGCACCACAACATCATTTTGCTGACCATAGGCTGCGGGCTGCTGTTGATTGGCTTTTCGGGCCGCAGATACCGCTGGGGGCCGGGGGTGATGCTCGTGGGCATCATCGGCTTGCTGTTCATGATTGCTTACAACATTTATGGGCTGCTTTATCAGCCCTGAGATAATCCACCCCGTGAAGCACGCCAGACCGCCGCTGGTGCAAGCTGGGAAACCAGGCACTGGAGGAAGGTCCGGACTGCATAGGACGGCGTAGCAGCTAACGGCTGTCCACCGTGAGGTGAGGATCAGAGCAACAGAGACGAGTCTGGGTGCGCAGCACCCAGGGTGAAACGGGCAATCTCTACGCGCAGCAATACCAAGTAGGCCAGCCTGAAGCCCTTGCGGCTTCGCCCCGTGGTTCCGCGGGGAGCGCTGGCGGGTAGGTAGCACCGAGCCGTGGTGGCGACACCCGGCCCAGATGAATGGCGGTCAGCTTCGGGCAACCGAAGCCACAGAATCCGGCCTATCGGCGTGCTTCACTTTTTCTCTGGACTTGCGCAAACAAGGATGCAGCGAGGTGTTTTGCCATGGGGCGAACGCCCTGCCTAACCCCGATTTGCGTAAGTCGTGTTTCTTTTTCCCCACGTCAGTCGTTTCCCGGCTGCATGGCTTCGATGCGCTCCACGTGCGCGAGCAGCGAGCGCTGCGCCATGGGCCAGAGCTGCTCGGGCACGTCGTCGTAGGCGATGCGCACCCAGTCTTCGAGGCTGCCGTCGGGATGGGCCTGCATCGCGGCGAGCACCTTGGCCTCGCGCGCGAGGCGGTGCGCTTTGAGGTGCGCGATCGCCTGGCGCGCAAAGCCGAGCACGTGGCCGTGCGCGGGCAGGATGAAGTCCACGCCGTGCTGCACGCAGATCGCATCGAGCTTGTCGAGTGAATCGAGGTAGTCCGTCATGTTCCCGTCGGGCGGGTTGATGATGGTGGTGCTGCCGTTGAGGATGTGGTCGCCGCTGAACAGCAAGGCGTCTTCGCGCAGCAGCAGGCACAGATGGTTGGCCGCATGGCCGGGCGTGTGGATCACCTGCAAAGTATGGGTGATTTTGCCGTCTGGCCCTTGTCCTTCCAGCGTGAGAAGCTCATTGTCTTGTAGCGCCCGGTCGGGCGTGAAGGCCCAGGCGGCTTGCGCTGTGGGGGCCGAGGGCAGGCCCAGCACGGGCGGCCTGGGGCGGCCGTATTGCGCGACCAGCGCGGCGAGCGGCGCGGCGCCCGGCGAATGGTCGGGGTGCGAGTGCGTGCACACGATCATGCGGATGTCGCCGCCCGCGGCGCGCCAGAGTTTTTCGAGGTGTTCGGGGTCGGCCGGGCCGGGGTCGATCACGATGTAGCCCGTGGCCGGGTCGCCCACGAGGTAGCTGTTGGTGCCGGGGCCGGTCATCACGCCCGGGTTGGGGGCGGTGAGGCGCTGCAGATTCTTCAAAAGCGGCACGGGCTGCTCGCTTTGCCAGTCGAGCGTATGGAGCAGTTGTCCGTCGGGGCAGACCAGGGCCAGCTCGCCGTAGGGCATTTCGTCTTCCATGTAGTGCGCGGGCCTGCCCGCGAGCATGCCGCCGCGTGGGCAGCTGGTCCACAGCGGTTGCTCGCTCGCGCAGGCGCGCAGCACGGCATCGACGCTGTCGAAGCGTGCGAGGCGTTGCAGCGTGCGTATGGTCGGGAAGATCATGAAAAACTGCCCGGCTTCGTGGCGTGCGAGCGCGTCGGCGGGGCGCACCCAGACGGGCTCGAACTGCTCGGCCTCGTCGGCCACGGGCGTTTGCCCGGGCGGCATGCGCGCGATGAGAAAAGCCACGTCGAAACGCTTGGGCATGTCGCGGTCGGTGATCCAGCGCGCGAGCGTATAGACGCCGTCGGCCGCCAGGCGCAGGCCGCGCGCCTGGCACTGCGCAAAGAACGGCGCGTGCCGATCCAGCGCTGCGAGGTCGGCTTCGCCCGCCATGCGGCCGTCGGCGTGGCGCGCGAGCAGCACGCCCAGCTCTTCGTAGCTCTCGCGGATCGCGGCGATGGCCTGGGTGAGCTGCGCGTCGTCTTGCGTCGCTCGGCGGTCGGCGAGCGCATGCGCCTGCGCGTCTTCGGCGTCTATGCTGCCGCCGGGGAAGACGTAGGCGCCGGGCACGAAGCTGGCCTTGGCCGAGCGGCGCGTCATCAGCACTTCGAACTGGTTTTTGCCATCGGGGCTGGGCGCGTCGCGCAGCAGCAGGACGGTGGCGGCGGGGCGCGGCGTGACGAGCGCGCGCTGGAGGTGCAGGTATTGGCTGGGGCGTGGCATGCGCTGCATTATGAAGACTGCCGCGGCACTTGTCTAACGATCGTTCGGCTTGCCCCGGGCGCAAAGATTGGCTTTCGCAAAGGTGCCCGGCGGCGGGCGAGCCGCGATAATCCATGCCATGCTGATCCGCTTCACCAAGATGCAGGGCGCGGGCAACGACTTCATCGTGCTCGACGAGACGCAGGGGCGCTTGAACCTCACGCCCGCGCACTATCGCCTGCTGGCCGATCGCCACTTCGGCGTGGGTGCCGACCAAATTTTGAGCGTGCGCCCCGCGCCCACGCCCGAGGTCGATTTCGAATACGTGATCCACAACGCCGACGGTGGCGAGGTGCAGCAATGCGGCAATGGTGCGCGCTGCTTCGCGCGCTACGTGCGCGAGCGCGGCCTGACGCACAAAGACTGCATCCGCGTGCAGACCCGCGCCGGCGTGATCACGCTGCAGCTCACGCCCGACGGCGGGGTGACGGTCGATATGGGCCGCCCGGTGTTCGAGCCGGCGCGCGTGCCCTTCGACACGCGTGGCCTGCAGCCCGTGCCCCAGGGTTTAGGGCAAAAATGGCCGCTAACGCAGGAGGGACAAGCGCAGGCTGCTCCTGTTTTCGTTAGCGTCGTGTCCATGGGCAATCCGCATGCGGTGCTGCTCGTCGAAGACGTGGACACGGCCCCGGTCGCGCAGCTCGGGCCCTGGATCGAGAGCCATCCGCGCTTTCCCGAGCGCGTGAACGTGGGTTTCATGCAGGTCGTGGCGCGCCACCATGTGCGCTTGCGCGTGTACGAGCGCGGCGTGGGTGAGACGCTCGCCTGTGGCACGGGCGCGTGCGCCGCCGTGGCCGTGGGCGTGCGCCTGGGCCTGCTCGACCACGAGGTGCAGGTGGACACGCGCGGCGGGCGCCTGCGCATCGCCTGGGGCGGGCGCGAGGCCGACCCCGTTTTCATGACCGGCCCGGCCACCACTGTGTTCGAGGGCCAGATGCAACTTCCCGACACCCTATGACCACCCCTACGCCACCGACCACCCCGCCCATCGCCCCGATCACCGAGGACGACATCGCCGAATTTCTCATCCAGACGCCGGGCTTTTTCGAGCGCCATGCCGAAGTGCTCGCGAGCGTGCAGCTCACGAGCCCGCACGGCGGCCGTGCCGTGAGCCTGCAAGAGCGCCAGGCCGAGCTGCTGCGCGAAAAAATCAAGGGCCTGGAGCTGCGCACCATGGACATGGTGCGCCACAGCAGCGAAAACGCCGCCATCGCACACAAGGTGCACCAGTGGAGCCTGGCGCTGCTGCAGACGGCCGAGGCGCACGACCTGCCCCAGGCCGTGGTCGATGGCCTGTGCGCCTTGTTCGACCTGCCGCAGGTGGCGCTGCGCGTGTGGGATGTGGCCGCGCCTTACGCGCAAGCGCCGTTCGCGCAGGGCGCGAGCGCCGACGTGCAGGCCTTTGCGACCTCGCTGACCATGCCGTTTTGCGGCCCCAACCTGGGCTTCGAGGCCACGGCCTGGCTGCCCGACGCGGCGCAGGTGGCGTCGGTCGCGCTGCTGCCGCTGCGCGTAGGCGCCCTGGAAAGCGCCACGCCGGCGCTGGGCCTGCTGGTGCTGGGCTCGCCCGACGCGCAGCGCTTTCAGGCCACCATGGGCACGGAATTCCTCACGCGCATCGCCGAGCTCGCGAGCGCGGCGCTCTTGCGCCTGCGCTGAGCGCCTTGGATCGTCGCGCTGGGCCGCAGCCACTTTCTTTCGCCACCGCTGTGTCCGAACCCGCTTCTTCTGGAGATCCGGCGCCGCGCAAGGTTGACGCCGTGCGCCCTGAGTCGTTCGCCCAAGCGCAGGACGGGCTGGCCGACGGCCGGGTGGGCTTGGACGAGCGCAGCCCGCACGGAGTTCAAACAACACGGGGCCGCAGCGATGACGCGCCTGCCGCACCCGGCGCATCCTCGGACCCCGCAGTGCAGCGCTACCTCGACTACGTGCGCTATGAAAAGCGCCTGGCCGAGCGCACTTGCACGCTGTACGCGCTGGACCTCGAAAAGCTCGCGCGCTGTGCGGCCGATGCGGGCGTGCCGCTGCTGCAGCTGCAAAGCGCGCACATCCGCCGCAGCGTCGCGCAGATGCACGCCGCGGGGCGTAGCGCGCGCGGCATCGCGCTGATCCTGTCGGGCTGGCGCAGCTTTTTCCGCTGGGCTGCGCGCCAGGGCCTGGTAGCGCACAACCCCGTGCAGGGCGTGCGCGCGCCGCGTGCGCCGCGCCCGCTGCCCAAGGCGCTGGGCGTGGATGAGGCCGTGCTGCTGGCCGATTTCGCACAGCCTGCGGCCGACCCTTGGCTCGAAGCGCGCGACGCCGCGATGGTTGAGCTGCTCTACGGCAGCGGCCTGCGCGTGGGCGAGCTCGCGGGCCTCGACGTGGCGCCCAGCCCCGAGGCCGAGCGGCAGGGGCGCGGCTGGATCGACCTGCAAGCCGGCGAAGTGCAGGTGCTGGGCAAGGGCGGCAAGCGCCGCAGCGTGCCCGTGGGCGCCGCCGCGCAGCAGGCGCTGCAGGCCTGGCTTGTGCTGCGCGCCGTGCCGTTTGCGAACGGTGCGCCGGACGCTGCGCTGTTCCTCGGGCGGCGCGGCAAGCGCCTCACCACGCAATCGATCTGGGCGCGCGTGCGCCAGCGCAGCCAGCAGGCGGGCCTGCGCAGCCCCGTGCACCCGCACATGCTGCGCCACTCGTTTGCCAGCCACGTGCTGCAGTCCAGCGGCGACCTGCGCGCCGTGCAGGAGCTGCTGGGCCACGCGAGCATCGCGAGCACGCAGGTCTATACGCGGCTGGACTTTCAGCACCTCGCCAAGGTCTATGACGCCGCGCATCCGCGCGCGCGGCGCAAGCCATAGTTCTGCTTTGGCGCACCACGCACCATGAAAACCATCCGCCTGCACCCCGGCAAAGAGCGCTCGCTGCTGCGCCGCCACCCCTGGATCTTCGAGTCGGCCATCGCGCGCGGCGGCGGCGACAGCGGCGAGACGGTGCGCGTGGTCTCGCACGAGGGGCAGTTTCTCGCCTGGGCGGCGTTCAGCCCGCACTCACGCATCCGCGCGCGGGTCTGGAGCTTTGACGAGGCGCAGCGCATAGACGCTTCGTTTTTAGAAGCTGCTTGCGCCCGTTCCGTGGGCGCTAGAGCCAGATTTGGCATTCAAAGCGACGGCCTGCGCCTGGTGCACGGCGAGTCCGACGGGCTGCCCGGCCTGGTCGTGGACCGCTACGCGGACACGCTGGTCGCGCAGTTCACGAGCGCCGGCGCCGAGCGCCACAAGCAGACGCTGGCCGACGCGCTGCTGCGCGCCACGGGCTTGCACAAGCTCTACGAGCGTTCCGACGCGAGCGCGCGCAAGCTCGAAGGTCTGCCGCCCGCGACGGGCTGGCTGCGCGGCGGCCCGGCCAGCGCCGAGGCGCCAGCGCCGCCGCTCGAGCTGCGCATCCGCGAGCACGCCTGGCAGTTCACGGTGCACATCGCCGAAGGGCACAAGACGGGGTTTTACCTCGACCAGCGCGACAACCGCCGGCGCTTTGCCGACTACGCCGAGCGCCTGCGCTTTGCGCGCGTGCTCAACTGCTACTGCTACACCGGCGGCTTCACCGTGGCCGCGCTCGCGGGCCTGCGCGCGGCGGGCGTGCAGGGCGTGCAGGGGGCACAGGTCTGGTCGATCGATTCTTCGGCCCCGGCGCTCGCGCGGGCGCGCGCGCACGTGGAGCTCAACGGCTTGGATACGGCCCAGGCGCATTTCCTCGACGCCGACGTGAACGCCGCGCTGCGAGAGTTCTTGCAGCAGGGCGAGCGCTTCGACGCCATCGTGCTCGACCCGCCCAAGCTCGCGCCCACCATCGCCCACGCCGAGCGCGCCGCGCGCGCCTACAAGGACATCAACCGCCTCGCGCTGCAGCTGCTCGCGCCGGGCGGAGTGCTGTTCACTTTCTCGTGCTCGGGCGGCATCAGCGCCGATTTGTTCCACAAAATCGTCGCCGCGGCCGGCGCCGACGCGGGTGTCGATGCCTACATCCTCGAGCGCCTGGGCGGCGCGCCCGACCACCCGATGACACTGGCCTTCCCCGAGGGCGAGTACCTCAAGGGGCTGGTGGTGATGCGAAAAGGGTAGCGTTCGAGCGTTTCAGAGCGCTGCTTGCGGGTGTCTGACGCGGCATTGTCATGCTCTTGTCGCCTTCATGTCGCGCTGCTGGCGTTTCTTCGGGCAGCGATTTTGTTGACACTGACGGCGGTGAATTCAAGGAGTCCCCATGCTTATCCAGAAACTCAGGCTTCAACGTGGCTGGTCACAGCAGCAGCTCGCGGAATTGAGCGGCCTCAGCGTGCGCACCATTCAGCGCATCGAAAAAGGCCAGCCCGCCAGTGCGGAGACCTTGAAGTCACTGGCGTCGGTCTTCGAGATCGACTTCTCGCAACTCACCAGTGAGCCCGAAATGCAATCCAGCACCCCATCGAACATCGAAGAGCAATTGGCCTTGGCGCACGTGCGCAAGATCAAGCGCTTTTATATCCACCTCACGCAGTACCTCGTGGTAATCACGGCACTGTGCATCATCAATCTGGTGACCCATCCGCAGAAGTTATGGTTTTTCTGGCCCGCGCTGGGCTGGGGCATGGGGCTTTTGATGCACGCTGCCGTGGTGTTCGACCGGCTGCCATTTTTGGGCGCGCAGTGGGAAAAGCGCGAAGTCGAAAAGCGCTTGGGCAGGCCACTGTAGACGGCCATTGCAGGCCGCAAGGGTTGCGTGGGCGTGTGGCGCGCGAGCACGCGCCGGATTCCGCCACTACACTTGCCCCTTTCGGGCGCAGGCACAGTGGCGCGTGCTGTGTCCTGGTTTTTTGGAGAAAGCAAGCCTATGTCCCTCATTCCCGCGACCATCCTGACCGGCTTTCTGGGGTCGGGCAAAACCACCTTGCTCAAGCGCCTGCTCACCGAGGCCCATGGCCAGAAAATCGCCGTGATCGAAAACGAGTTCGGCGAGGAAAACATAGACAACGACATCCTCGTGACCCAGTCCGAGGAGCAGATCGTGCAGATGAGCAACGGCTGCATCTGCTGCACCATCCGGGAAGACCTGCGTGCCTCGCTGCAGCTGCTGGCCGCCAAGAAGCGCAAGGGCCTGCTCGACTTCGACCGCATCGTGATCGAGACCACGGGCCTGGCCGACCCGGGCCCCGTGGCGCAGACCTTCTTCATGGACGACGAGGTCGTCCAGAGCTATCTGCTCGATTCGATCATCACCCTCGTCGATGCCAAGCACGCGCAGCAGCAGCTCGACGACCGCCAGGAGGCGCGGCGCCAGGTGGGCTTTGCCGACCAGATATTCCTCTCCAAGACCGACCTCGTGAGCGCCGAGGACACCGAGGCGTTGATCCACAGACTCAAACACATGAACCCGCGCGCGCCGATCAAGGCGGTGCACTTCGGGCAGGTGCCGATCGGCGAGGTGCTGGACCTGCGCGGCTTCAACCTGAGTGCCAAGCTCGACATAGACCCCGACTTTCTCAAGGAAGAGGGCGACGCGCACGCGCACCACGAGCACGAGCACGAGCACGGTGCGCATTGCGACCACCCCTCGCACCGGCATGGCGGGCGCCATCATCACCATGACGACGACGTCAAGAGCTTCGTCTATCGTGCCGAGCGGCCGTTCGATCCGGCCAAACTGGAGGATTTTCTCGGTGCCGTCGTCAACATCTACGGCCCGCGCATGCTGCGCTACAAAGGGGTGCTGCACATGCAGGGTACGGATCGCAAGGTGATATTCCAGGGCGTGCACCAGCTCATGGGCAGCGATCTGGGGCCACAGTGGGCGCCGGGCGAGCCGCGCACGAGCAAGATGGTGTTCATAGGCATAGACTTGCCGCAGGACATCTTGCGCCAGGGGCTGGAGCAAAGCCTGGTGTGAAATGCGGGTGTTGCGTGGGGGGTGTTTCATTCTTGCCATGGGCATGCCCCACAATGCGCGCGCCTCTATACAATCGCGCCCCGTTGAATGCAAGCCCGCATGCAATCTGACTGTCTGGCAGCCCCATGGGTCGGCCCGGCTCGCTCCACCCCACCGACAGCAAGGAGACAGGAGTCCATTTCCTAAGTCCTAAGCGCTGACCTGCCCAAAGTCCGGCAGTATCCTGGGGGGCATGGCACTTGCCTTGCGCCCCTGCGCCACCTAGCAGAATGACCTTCTAGCCCGCTCCGCCGCCGTCTTTGCCAGTTTTACGACCATGTCCAGTACCGCATCCGTGCAGCCCAAACCCATCCCCGTGAAGAAAAACCCCAAGCTCGCCGACCATTGGAAAACCAAGCCGGCCGAGGAGTTGAGCGACGCCGAAGTGCTCGCCATGCCCGACAGCGAATACATGAACGAAAAGCAGCGGGCATTCTTCCGCCACAAGCTTTTGCAGCTCAAGCAGGAAATCCTGCAAAGCGCGGGCGAGACCACCGAGCACCTGCGTGAAGACACGGTGGTGGTACCCGACCCCGCAGACCGCGCCACCATCGAAGAGGAGCACGCGCTCGAACTGCGCACGCGCGACCGCGAGCGCAAGCTGCTCAAGAAGATCGACCAGTCGCTTGCACGCATCGATTCGGGCGACTACGGTTACTGCGATGAAACCGGCGAACCCATAGGCGTGGCCCGTTTGCTCGCGCGCCCCACGGCCACCTTGTCGCTCGAGGCGCAGCAGCGCCGCGAACTCAAGCAAAAGCTGTTCGGCGACTGAGCGGCTGAGAGTCTTTCGTCCATGGCCGCCTTGCACACCAAAACACCCCCGCTCGTCGTTGCAAATGCTCGCCATAGTCCGAGCTATGGCTGCGCTTTGCGCCTCGATCGGTGGCGTTTTGATGCGCCTTTCGGCCGCGGCCGAAAAACTCTCAGCCTCTGAGGGCCAGAGGCGACGCAGCGCGTAGCCACCGCAGGGGCAAAAATCATGAGCAAGGAAGAATCCTCTCGCGGGGGCCTGCTGTCCAAGGTGGTGCGCTTCGTGCGCAACCCGACCGTGGATTGGTCTGCGCTCGACACCTTGGCAGTTGAACGTGAGAGTCAGTTCAGCAAGGAGGCGCTCAAGGAGTTGATGGAGCGCAAGCGGCGTAATGACTTCGTGCGGCGCCGCGAGTTCGCGCAGCTGCGCCAGTTGCGCCAGCGCGGCGTGCAGCAGCCGCAGCGCAATGAAGAGCCCGCAGCGGACCCCTCCTGTCTGAGCGAGCTGAACTCGCCCGGCGAACGCGCCGCCACGCTGCAAAAGATCGATGAAATCGAGGCGCAGATGTCGCAGCAGTGGTGGAAAGGGGCGCCCCGCCCGGCGCGGCCCGACCGGCCGCTGGAGACGACTGGCTGGAAGGCATCGCAGCCGCCGGGCGACACGACGGCGCGTGCCTTCGCGCCCACCGAGGCGGGCAGCCTGCCCCCCGTGCCTGTGGAATCTGCAGAGGTTTCTGGGCCGCCCGTTGTAGCGCTGCAGCCACCCGAGGCGCCCGGCGCGCCGGCAGCGCAGGCGCCAGCTGCGCTGCCGGCGGCGCAAGCCGCGTTCGATGGCACCATCCCACACCCACCTGCGGTGCCAGCGCCACGGCCTGCCGAGGGGGAACCGGAGAAATTCGTGCATGCCCCTGAATTGGAAGAGGCGGCGATCCGCTTCGCCCAAGCGGATTTTGCCGGCGCAGAAAAAGCGCTGCAGGAGGCGTTGGCGCTGAGCCAGCAGGCCGAGCCTGCAGTGCAGGAGGAGTTCTGGCTGGCCTTGTTCGACCTGTACCGTGCGACCGGGCAGGCGGAACGCTTCGACGCGCTGGCGATCGACTTCGCGGCCCGCTTCGGGCGCTCTGCGCCGCTGTGGGTTTCCTTGCCTGAGCAGCTGGGCCAGCCCGGCATCGCGGGTGCCGCCGATGGCATCAGTGCGGCCGCGCGTCGCAGCTTTGGCTGGAGCGCCCCGCCCACATTCACGGCGGCGTTGCTGGTGGCGCTGCGTGCGGCGCTCGAGCGCGCGGCACCACCCTGGACGCTGAATTGGGCGCGCCTGGCCGCGATCGAACCAGAGGTTGTGCCGCAGCTGACGGCGCTGTTCAGCCGCTGGGCCGAAGACCGCACGGTGCAGCTGGTGTTTGCGCACGCGCAGGTGCTGCATGCGCTACTGGCCGAAAAAACGCCTTCGGGTGACCGCAGCACACCCGCGGCCTGGTGGCTGCTGCGCATGGCCTGCTTGCGGCTCATGGGGCGCGTGGACGAGTTCGAGCTCGTGGCGCTCGACTATTGCGTCACCTACGAAGTCTCGCCGCCCGCATGGGAGCCGCCGCACTGCAGCTGTATCGATGGCGAAGAGCCGCACGCAGCAGACGCTACGGCCCAGCAGCATGAGTCC
>CAVPUD010000076.1:0-23520 GCA_963708545.1 uncultured beta proteobacterium
GGCCGGAGCTTCAGCGGGAGCCGGTGCAGCAGGCGGTTCAGCCGGAGCGGGAGCGGGAGCGGCTGCAGGAGCCTCGGCAGGCGCCGGTGCGGGCGCAGGAGCTTCTTCCTTCTTGCCGCAAGCGGCGAGGGCGGCGGCAGCGATCAAGGTAGCCAGGACGAGAGAGTTTTTCATTGCAGTTTTCCTAGTTGACAGATGAAATGGAAACACCATCGCGACAGATTCCTCTAGCCATCTACGCGCTGGCAGGATGCACTTGGGAGTTCATCGATGCACAAAAATGGATTATAGGGAGATTCGTCAATACCCACTAACACTGAGACGCCTTGAAAGGCGAACACTGTTGCATCCAAGCACTTTCCCGGTGCATGTTGATAACAACGTTACAACCCCAGCGTGGTTGACGGAAAACCCGGCGCGCTCTTGTTGTGCACCCATTCTTCGAGCGACTCACGCACGGCCACGAGGCGCTGTGGCGCTGCGCTCATCACCCCGGCACAGTGCGCCACATCGAGCCGCTGCAAGACCCACGCCGGCGACCACCACACGCTGGGAACCTCCAGCGGGTCGGCCCCGGCACTGCGGCGACAGGTGATGATGTGCTCCCAGGTGGCACGCCAGCGCACGAAACGCGCATGCCGCCGGATCACCTCGTCGTAAGTGCAGGCAAGCATGGTGAAGCGCCTGCCGCTGCCTGCCCAGGCCTGCAGCGCATCGATGACGGCGCGCTCCCCCAATGGCCAGTCATGGAAATTGGCATCGCTGACGATGATTTCCTTCCAGCCAGCGTGCGCCGCCATGGCAAAGGCAGCGCGCACCTGCTCCACGAAAACCTCGCGTCCGGCAAAGCGCCCTGTGGGCAATTCGGTCGGGCCACCTTCTTGCGGTATCGAGACAACATCGGTCATAAAGGCTACTCCTCATCGCCGCACACGTGCGCCCAGCCAGCCTCGCACCACGCAGCCAGAAGCTCCAGCGCCTCTTTGCTGGCGCGCGCCAATTCGTGCGCCTGCAGCCGGCGCGCGTCGGCCAGGCGGCGCATCAAGAAGGCATCACGCCCGGCAGCCAGATAGCTCTCGCCGTTGATGAACACGTGGTGCGCGTCGTAGAGCATGCGCGTGCGGCGGTCAAGCACGACGCCGCCTTGCAAAATCCCGCCCACGGTGGGCTCGAACCACACGCTGGGCTTGGGCTCGCTCAGGTATTCGCCCAGCGCACGCTCCAGTATCCAGGGCTGCGCCAGCGCACGCTGCACCGCAGCGTGCGCAAATTGCTGGAGTTCCTCGGGCATCGCGGCAGGGTGGGCCGCAGCTTGCTGCCCGGCATCACGATAGCGATGTTCCTGCGCCTCTTGTTCGGCTGCGCTTTCCGCAACCCGCAGCAGCAGCTCCTGCGCGAGTTCCCGGCGCTGCGGGGCGCGAAAGCCGATCGAATACGTCATGCACTCGCCCTCGGCCACGCCATCGTGGGCATAACGGGGTGGCAAATAGAGCATGTCGCCAGCTTCGAGCACGAACTCTTCCTCGGGCTCGAAGTGCGCCAGCACCTTCAAGGGAATGTCTTCGCGCAAGCGCAGATCTTTCTGGCGCCCGATGCGCCAGCGGCGCCGCCCATGGGCTTGCAGCAAGAACACGTCATAACTGTCGAAATGCGGCCCCACGCCACCGCCATCGGTCGCATAGCTGATCATCAAGTCGTCAAGCCGGGCGTCGGGCACGAAGCGGAACTGCTGCATCAAAGCGTGTACCCGCTCATCATGCAAATCTACGCCCTGCACGAGCAAGGTCCAGCGCGGCTGCGCCAGCGGCGGCAGTGCACGGCGCGTGAACGGGCCATGGCGCAGCTGCCAGGCACCGTCCGTGTGCTGCACCAGCCTCGACTCCACGCCCTCCTGGCCTGCCAGCGCAAACAGGCCGGCGCGCAGCACTGGCGGCGCGAACCCGGCCAACGCCTGCCGCACGAGCAAGGGTTTTTTCTGCCAATGGCGGCGCATGAACTGCGCCGGGCTCAGGCCGCCCAGCAGGGCGAGGGGTTGTTGGATATCCATGAAAATAGACCCATTTGAACGGGCCACAATGGCTCACGAAACGGCAATTCTCCTATGGAAATCACCCCCCAATGCGTGGCCGCGCTCACCTGGACCTTGAAGGATACCTTGGGCGATGTCCTCGACGTGCTCGATGACCCAGTAGAGTTTCTGGTAGGCGGCAACGATTTGCTGCCGCGCATCGAGCAGGCCCTGCAAGGCCATGCGCCCGGCGCGCAGCTTTCGCTGCACCTCGAACCCGAGGACGCATTTGGCGACTTTGACGAAAAACGATTATTTCTCGAACCCCGCGCGTGCTTTCCCGCAGAAATCGAAGAAGGCATGTGCTTCGAGGGCAGCGCCTTGCCGCAGACTTGCAGCAAGGACATTCCGCGCGATGGACTCTACACCGTGGCCCAGCTCTACCCAGACCACGTGGTACTGGACGGCAACCACCCTTTGGCGGGGATCGCCTTGCGCCTGCAACTCACGGTGCATGCCGTGCGCGAGGCCACGGAAGAAGAGGTGGGGAGAGGAACGGCTGGCGCCGGCTTCTTTCGCGTCCAAAAATAACCCGGATACAGCGCGAAGATGGCGGCAACCCCAGCCATCCTGCGGTCAAGCCCTTACTGCTGCCCTGTCGCCGCCGCAGGTACCAGAACCCTGCGCGCACCGTCGAAGCGGCGCTGCCAATAAGCCATCTGCATGTCTTCCACACGCACCTCGGCGCCACTGCGCGGTGCGTGGATGAACTTGCCGTCGCCCACGTAAATCCCGACATGGCTGAATGCGCGGCGCATGGTGTTGAAAAACACCAGGTCGCCCGGCTGCAGCTCTTTCTTGTCGATGACCTGGGTATTGGCCGCCTGCTGGTTGGCGCTGCGCGGCAAGACCAGGCCGACCGTCTGCTGGTAGATGGCGCGCACGAAGCCGCTGCAATCAAAACCGGTTTCGGCGCTGCTGCCGCCGCGACGATAGGGCACACCCAGAAAGCCCATGGCGTTGACCACCAGGTCGGAAGCCCTGTCTGCCACGGAATGCGCCTTTTTGGCGACGGAGCTACGCACCTCGTTCCATGGCCCGAGCAGGCCATTGTCCATCAGCAACTTATCCATTTTGTCTGCAGAGCCTGCCGCAGGAGCCGCTTGCGCCCCGGCGGCGCAGACGAAGAGCAAAAGACAAAGAGATTTGCGCATGGGGCAGGAGGTTAACACAGCACCCCACATCCGCTCGGGCGCTGCGCTCTGCGTGGCCTGGACACCCTCACTGGTTGCCAAAAAAACGCCCACGGCACTCTGAAAAAGCCATCTCGTTAGGGCAAACCCTGAAGAAACCACCAGTCGTTCACCACTACCATTGCGCCTCCTTTTACGGAGCCCCGTCCATACGCTTCGCACGTCGGCGTTCGATGTCGCGGTGGAAGTTGGCGCGGCATCGGTCGATTTTTCAACTCTTACAACAAGCGGATACCACTACATGCATGCTGAACAGCAGAAAGCGGTTCCTGTCCTCGAATGTCGGGGCGTGGAGCGCCGCTTCGGTGGACTGGTTGCCCTCACAGGGGTGAACATGCACATTGAGCGTGGCGAAATTTTTGGCCTGGTCGGGCCCAATGGCAGCGGCAAGACGACCATGACCAACGCCATCACGGGATTTTTCCCGCCCCAGGTCGGCAGCATCTGGCTCAATGGACGCGAGATCACCGGCATGGCACCCCACAAAGTGGCGGCGCTGGGTGTGGCGCGCACTTTTCAGAACCTTGCGCTTTTCAACGGCATGAGTGTGCTCGACAACATCCTGCTCGGGCGCCACATTCACATGAAACCCGGCGTGCTCAAGACCGCCCTGTATTGGTGGCTGGGCCGCGACGAGGAGGTCGCCCACCGCCGCAAGGTCGAAGAAGTGATCGACTTCATGCAGTTGCAAAGCGTGCGCGACGAACTCGTGGACAGCATTCCCATCGGACTCAAAAAACGCGTCGAACTGGCGCGTGCACTGGTCGCGGAGCCCAGCTTTCTCGTGCTCGACGAACCCATGGCCGGCATGAACCAGGAGGAAAAAGAATACATGGCCCGTTTCATTCTCGACGCGCGCGACGAACGCGGTGTCACCGTGCTGCTGATCGAGCACCACATGGACGTGATCACCGGCATTTGCGACCGCATGATGGTGCTGAGCTACGGCGAAACGATAGGCACTGGCATTCCCAGCGAAGTCATCAAAGACGAGCGCGTGATCAAAGCCTATCTGGGGGGTGCGCATGCAACGCGCTGAAAACCGCTCCGCCACCTGGGACCTCGGTGCCGACACGACCCTGGTTCGCATTCTGGCGCGCAATGCCGAATTGCTTGGCGACCACGTTGCCATGCGCGAAAAGCACTTGGGCATCTGGCAAGAGACCACCTGGGCGCAAATGCTAGAGGCCACCCTGGCCTTTGCAGCAAGCCTGCAAAGCATGGGCTTTGGCAAGGAAGACGCCTTGCTCGTGCTGGGCGACAACCGCCCCAACCTCTACATGGGCATGCTCGCTGCGGGCGTGCTCGGCGGCTACGCCATGCCGGCGTACCCTGACGCCACACCCGATGAAATCCGCCATTTCATGCATGAGGCGAACGTGCGCTTCGCCCTCGCGGAAGACCAGGAGCAGGTGGACAAGGTGCTGGACTTGGGCGAGCTCAGCTCTACCATCGAGCACATCATTTACGACGAGCCACGCGGGATCGCAAGCTACCAGCACCCCGGACTCGTCTCCTGGGACAAGCTGCAAACCCGGGGAATCGAACGCCTGCGCGCCGAACCCTCCCTGCGCAAGACCTTGATCGAAAGTGCCAAGCCCGAGGGCCCGGCCGTATTCGTCCACTCCTCTGGCACTACGGGCAAACCCAAAGGCGTGGTGCTGAGCCACAAGAACATTCTGACCGGCGTAGGCAACGCATTTCGTGGCGGTGCTTTCGACTTCGGCGAAAGCGTGTTGGCCTACCTGCCCATGGCCTGGGTGGGCGACTTTGCCATCACCATAGGCGCGGGCGTGGCCTTGCACTTCGTCATCAACATCCCCGAACGCCAGGAAACCGTCTTGCACGACCTGCGTGAAGTGGCGCCCTCTTTCTATCTGGCAGCGCCGCGCAGCTGGGACAACATGCTGACCACCATCCAGGTGCGCATGGAGGACTCCACGCCGCTCAAAAAGTGGCTCTACAACGTGTTCATGAATTCGGCCCTGACCGCAGAACGCCAGAAACTCGAGGGCAAACCCGTTTCCCTCAAGAATCGCCTGCTGCGCCCCCTGGGCGAATGGCTGGTTTTTGGCCCCATCAAAGATCAATTCGGCCTGACCCGCCTGAGGCACGCCTTCACTGGAGGCGAAGCCATAGGTGAAGACACCTTTGTGTTTTACCGTGCGCTGGGCGTCAAGCTGCGCCAGTTCTACGGCCAGACCGAAAGCAGCGCCTTCAATGCCCTGCAAGACCCCCAAGAGGTACGTCTGCACACGGTGGGCAAACCCCTGCCTGGTGTGGAAGTCAAAATTGCCGACAACGGCGAAATCATGCTGCGCTCGGGCAGTGTGTTCTCGGGTTACTACAAGCTCGAAAAGGCCACACAAGAAGCCCTGGAAAACGGCTGGCTGCACACGGGCGACGCGGGCTACCTGGAGCCGGACGGCCACATCGTGGTGCTCGGGCGTTTGTCCGAAGTGGTTTACACCGCCAAGGGCGAACGCTTCATCCCGAACTACATCGAAAACCGTCTCAAGTTCAGCCCCTACATCAAGGATGCCGCGGTGCTGGGCAAGGACAGGGACAGTCTTGCCGCCATCATTTGCATCGACAAGGAAACCGTGGGGCACTGGGCCGAAGTGCGCGGCATTTCTTATATGTCCTACGCCGACTTGTCGCAAAACCCCGAGGTCATCAAGCTCATCACGGAAGCGGTGCAGCGCGTCAACGGCATCCTGCCCGACGCACTCAAGCTGCGCCACTTCGTCTCGCTGCACAAGGAGTTCGATCCGGACGACGGCGAGGTCACGCGCACGCGCAAGCTGCGCCGCAACGTGATTGAGCAGCGTTACGCACCCATCATCGACGCCATTTACAGCGGCAAGAAGTCCGTCACGATGAAGGCGCAGATCACATACGAGACCGGAGAAGTCGGCTCCATCGAGCGCGAACTCACGGTACAGGAGGTTTGAGGCATGGATTTTTCATTGTTTGCGGAACTGGCCATCAACGGCGCACTTTCCGGGCTCATGTATGCGCTGGTCGCGCTGGGCATCGTGCTTATTTACAAGTCTTCCTCCGTGCCCAACTTGGCGCAAGGGGCCATGACCATGCTGGGCGCCTACGTGGTGCTGGCCATTGCGAGTGGCCTCGGCGTTTCGCTGTGGCTGGCCATTCCATTGGCCATGGTGGTGATGTTTTTCGTGGGCATGGGGATAGAGCGCGTGGCCCTGCGGCGCCTTGCCGGGCGGCCCATCATCATGATTTTGATGATGACGCTGGGCATAGACATCTTCACGCGCGCGGCCACCATGTCCATCTGGGGCAGTACGGGTGCGCCCATGAACATCGGCATCAGTGACGAGCCGCTGTTTCTCGGCCCGCTGCTGATCAATCGCGCCTACGTCGTAGGGGCCGTGGTGGCTGTGGCGCTGTTCCTTGTCTTTCTGTTTTTCTTCCACACCCGCCGCGGCATCGTGCTGCGCGCCATCTCGGACGACTACATCGCGTCCTGGTCGGTCGGCATCTCGGTGGAACGAGGCATCGCCACGTCCTGGGCCATGGCCTCGGTGCTTGCCACCACGGCGGGCGTACTCTGGGGATCGGTGCAGGGCGTGAACCAGGGGCTGGCCTTGCTGCTGCTCAAGGGCCTGACCGTTGCTGTGCTCGGCGGGCTAGACAGCATTGGCGGCGCCATTCTCGCCAGCCTGCTGCTGGGCCTGCTTGAAGGCGTGGCCGCCGGCTACCTCGATCCGCTCGTGGGCGGCGGAAGCCGCGAACTGGTGGTTGCTGCCACCCTGATTTTGACCATCATGATTCGGCCCCATGGCTTGTTTGGCCGCCATGACATCGAAAGGATTTAAGCGCCATGATCTTTCGCCAAGCAGGTATTTTTCATACGAGTTACGCGCATGCGCGGATGGTGTTCCCGCTGCCCGCAGACCGCTGGATGGTGAGCTTCTTGCTCCTACTGGCACTGCTCGCGCCCTTTACGCTGAGCTCTCTGACCCTCAACACCCACTTGCTACCCTGGCTGGTGTGGACCTCCGCAGTGCTGGGGCTCAATCTGATCCTGGGATGGGCAGGCCAATTCCACTTCGGCTACGCCGCGATCATGGGGATCGGCGCCTATACCGCCATCCATGCGGCGCGCAACAGCGTCCCGTGGGAGATCGCCATGATCCTGGGCGGGCTGATGGCCGCCGCCATTGGCATCGTGTTCGCCTTCGCGGCCCTGCGGGTGAAAGGACTGTACCTGGCCCTCAGCACGCTGGCGCTGCAGTTCGTGATGGACTGGGTCATCTCGCACGTGCCCGCGATCAGCGGCGGCACGCAGGCGACGCTGCAGGCGCCTAAGCTCAAACTGCTGGGCCAGGCCATCACCTCTGAAGCGGGCTTGTATTACGTGGCACTGGGGTGGTGTTTGCTGGTCACCCTTTTCATGCTCAACCTGCGTCGCACCGGCCTCGGCCGCGCCTTGGTCGCCGTGCGCGAAAAAGACTATGCCGCGGCAGTGATCGGAGTGCACAGCCTGTATTACAAGCTGGTCGCCTTCGCCACCTCTTCGTTCATCGGTGGCGTCAGCGGGGCCTTGCTCGTCTTCACCTTCTACCGTGCAGCGACTCCCGAACAGTTCGCCTTCAATATTTCCATCGAACTGCTCGCCATGGTCATCGTGGGCGGCTTGGGGAGCATCATCGGCAGCTTTTTCGGCACGGCGTTCATCTTGTTGATGCCCGGCTTCATGAACAGCCTGATCAACGGTGCGGCGAAGCTGGCCGGCGTGTCTCTCAGCGTTGAAAGCTTGGCGCATATCCCCAACGCCGTCTATGGCGCCCTGATCATCATCTTCCTGCTCGTTGAACCCATGGGATTGGGTAAGTTGTACGGCAACGTGCGCAATTACCTGCTGGTTTGGCCCTTCGGCTACGTGCGCAAATAAACAGAAAGAAAACCCATGCAAGTGACTTCCAGCCCCACTGCTGCAGGCAAGGCTGCCCCCGGAAACACCTCCTCCCCGCTGCTTTCGCTGAACAACGTCGAGGTCATATACGACAGCGTATCGCTCGCGATCAAAGGGGTTTCGCTCGAAGTGCCGCAAGGCGGCATGGTCGCCCTGCTCGGCGCCAACGGCGCCGGCAAAAGCACCACGCTCAAGTCCATCAGCGGTCTGCTGCGCCCGGAGCGCGGCCAGGTATCGCGCGGCGAAGTGCGCTTCATGGGGCAGAACATCGACGCCCTGGCACCCCAGGAGCGCGTCAAGCTCGGCATCGTGCACGTGCTCGAAGGACGCCGAGTGTTCGAACACCTGACCCCCGATGAAAATCTCGTCGCAGCATCGGCCGTGCGCGGCAACCGCCAGGACATGCTGCGCAACAAAGACATGGTGTATTCCTACTTCCAGCGCCTCTACCAGCGCCGCACGGCGCAGTCTGGTTACCTCTCGGGCGGTGAACAGCAAATGCTGGCCATTGGCCGCGCCCTGATGACGCAACCCAAATTGCTGATGCTCGACGAACCCAGCCTCGGCCTGGCGCCCTTTCTCGTGGCCGAGATTTTCGAGATCGTGCAAAACATCAACAAGAAAGAGGGCCTGTCGGTGCTTCTGGTCGAGCAAAACGCCATTGCCGCGCTCGAAGTAGTTTCCCATGGCTACCTGATAGAAAACGGCCGCATCGTGATGCACGACAGCGCCGAAGCCATGAAGAAAAACCCCGACATTCAAGAATTTTATCTCGGCGGCGCCGAAGGCAGGAATTTCCACGAAATCAAGCACTACCGCCGTCGCAAGCGCTGGCTCACATAAAGCTGGCTACCGCGAACAATCCCCAGTTCATTCCAACCACCCCAAGGAGCATTGCCATGAAGTCCAGGTTTCTCACATTCGCTGCCGGTTTGGGCATGGCTATTGCAGCCATGCATTCGGCGCAGGCCGCCCCGGAAACGATCAAGTTCGCCGGCTGCTATGACCTGACCAAGTCCTATGGCTTCGTTTCTCCGCAAATTGCGCAGGCTGCGCGAGATTACGTGAAGCTCATCAATTTGCAAGGTGGCATTGAAGGGCATCCGGTCGAAATGCTGATCCAGGACCATGGCAACGAGCCACAACGTGGCATCGAATGCTATGAAAAAATGAAACGCGAAGGTGCCATCACTTATGAATTTTTTTCCACTCCTGTTTCACGGGCAATGGTTCCGCGCGCCATGGCCGACGGCAATGTGATGATTCAGCCTTATGCCGGGCGCGGTGACGCTGTCAACGGCGAGGTATTCACTTGGATATTCCCTATGGGACCGACCTATTGGGGCCAAGTGGCCAACGACATTCAATACATCAAAAACCAATCCAAGGGTAGCCTCAAGGGGGTGAAAATCGCCTTCATTTACCCTGACTATCCTTTCGGCCAGGAACCGATCGGCATCCTCAAAACCCTGGCGGAGCGGGAAGGCTACGAACTGATGCTGGCGCCCCACCCCATGCCCGGGAACGACCAGACAGCCGCATGGACAAAAATTCGCCGCTTCAATCCCGACTGGATCATCGGCTGGAATCTGTCGAACATGCACGTGGTGGCCTCGCGCGAGATGAAGCGCAACGGCATTCCCATCAGCAAATACATCGCAGTAAACTGGTTCAATGAGGTTGACATCAACAACATCGGCCCAGAAAATGCCAAAGGCATCAAACGTGGGACCAACGTCGTTGGCGGGCAAGATCACCCTTTGATTAAGCAGATCATCAAAGAACTCTACGATAAAGGTCAAGGTAGTGGTGAGCGCAAAAACATGAATGATGTTTACTACAACTCGGGCTTGGCCAGCTATGTGATAGTCGTCGAAGGCGCTCGTTTGGCCATCAAACAATACGGATGGCCCTTGACCCCAGAGAAAATGAAAAAAGGCCTCGAAAGCATCAAAAATTTCGATGCCGGCGGCTTCATTGCTCCGATTACCATTACTGCGAAAGACCACGGCGGCGGCGGCAAAACGCGTGTCGATATGTGGGATGGCGCAAAATGGGTTTCGCAAACGGACTGGATCGCGGCATACACTGACGTTATCCAGGAAATCGTAAAAAAAGAATCTGAAGAATTTGCTAAAAACAAGAAATAATCACCCCAATCTATTCAACCGAACGAACAAAGAGGACGCTATGAAACGCACTTTTTCCAAATGCTTTGCTGCAACAACCATGGGCTTGGCGATGTTGACCCCTGCACTCGCCCAGCAAGAACCGATCAAATTTGCCTTGTGCTACGACCTCACGAAAGCCTATGGCTTTGTTACGCCCCAGTTCGCCCAGGCTGCGCGCGACTACGCCAAGATCGTGAACCAAAAAGGCGGCATAGAAGGTCATCCCGTCGAGATTTTGGTACAAGACCATGGCAACGAGCCACAGCGCGGCATCGAGTGCTATGAAAAAATGAAGCGTGAAGGGGCGATCACCTATGACTTCATGTCCACGCCCGTTTCGCGCGCCCTGATACCGCGAATGATGGACGAAAAGCGCGTGATGATCCAAGCCATCACTGGCCGCGGCGACGCCATCAATGGCGAAGTCTTCCAATGGATTTTTGCGCTCGGCCCGACCTACTGGGGACAGGTTGCCAACGACATTCAATACATCAAGGACCAGGCCAAAGGAAACATCAAAGGAAAACGGGTTGCCTATATATACCCCGATTACCCTTTCGGCCAGGAGCCGATCGGCGTGCTTAAGACCCTCGCCCAAAAAGAAGGTTTTGAGTTGTTCCTTGCCCCCCACCCACTTCCTGGGAACGATCAGGCGGCCGTATGGACCCAAATACGCCGCTTCAATCCCGATTGGGTGATCAGCTGGAACCTCTCCAACATGCATGTGGTTTCTGCGCGTGAGATGAAGCGCAACGGCATTCCGATCGACAAATATATTTCTGTCAATTGGCTCAACGAAGTCGATATCAACAACATCGGCCCAGAAAATGCCAAAGGCATCAAACGCGGCACCAACGTGGTGGGTGGGCAAGACCATCCGTTGATGCAGCAAATCATCAAGGATTTGTACGACAAAAATCAGGGCTCAGGTGATCGCAAACACCTCAACGACATTTATTACAACACCGGCCTTGCCGTATATACCATCGTGTTCGAGGGTGCACGCCTCGCCGTCAAGCAAGGCGGCTGGCCATTGACCCCCCAGAAAATGAAAAAGGGGCTAGAGAGCATCAAAAATTTCGACGCCGGCGGCTTGATGGCACCGATTACGGTGACCGCGAAAGACCACGGCGGCGGCGGCAAAACCCGCATCGATATGTGGGATGGAAAAAAATGGGTCTCTCAAACAGACTGGATATCTTCCTACCCGGACGTGATCAAGCAGATTGTGGATAAAGAATCTGCCGAATTCGCAAAAGGCAGCAAATAAGAAATGCCACGCCGGTGTTGTCAGCGCCGGCGCAAAAACAAGGGGCCCGTGCGGCCCCTTGTTTTTATTTGCCTCCACAAAACCATCAAGAGGAATGATGGTGCAGCAAAATACCGTCAAACACGACAGCAGTGATCTGCCGCGCAAAATCATGGAATGAGCCGCGCTTGGGGTTGTACCACTCGACCGTCCAGTTCAATGCGCCAATGACGAAAAGGCGAATGATGGTCGTCGAAGCATCGGCACGCAGCTCGCCCGCCGCCAGCGCCGACTGAAGGAGTTGATCCCAATAATCGGCGTATTCGCGACGTACCACGCGGTGTTTGGCTTTTGCACTTTCGGGAATTTGGCCATAAATGCGCATGTTCGCCGAGGTGAAATCTCCGTGGTGCAGCATACCCCACAAGTGGCCTTCGATACCTGCGGCGATGCGGTCGCGCCAAGGCGCGTCCTTGGGCAAGGCGTCTATGCGCGCGCGCACTGTCTCGTAGACGATTTTGATGCCCTTGTCGAGCACTTCACCCAGGATTTGCTCTTTGGACTCGAAGTGGTAGTAAATGCTGCCGGCCTTCACGCCTGCCGCATCGGCCACTTCACGCAAGGTGGTGGCGGCGTAGCCATGCTGGCGAAACAGGCGCGCCGCTTCGAGCAGGATGCGCTCGCGCGTGGCGTTGCCGTCCAGATCGTGGCCGGCAGATTTCGAGGCGGATTTGTCGTTCATGAAAATGTCCATCCCGTGGAAAACGGATCGCGTGTTCAGAGCCACCTCAAAATCATAGCGCCTATGGCAGACCCCACGCGGGAATCCGCCATATTTTCTCAGTACAACCTGAGCGCCATCACTTGACCCACTTGCGGAAGTCGGGCTTGCGCTTTTCGAGGAACGAGCGCACGCCTTCTTTCGACTCATCGGTGTTGTAGTACAGGCTCAACGCCTGCATACCCAGGCTGCCGATGCCGCGGATGTGCTCGGTGGAGGCATTGAACGAACGCTTGGCAATCGCGATGGCCGTGGGGCTTTTTTCGACCAGCTCGCGCCCCCACTTGGCCACTTCGGCGTCGAGTTGGTCGTGCGGCACGACGACGTTGCACAGACCCATCGCGAGCGCTTCCTGCGCGTTGTAGCGGCGGCACATGTACCATATCTCGCGCGCTTTTTTCTCGCCCACGACATGGGCAAGATAGGCCGTGCCCCAGCCCGGATCGACCGAGCCGACCTTGGGGCCGACCTGGCCGAATACGGCCTTTTCGGAAGCGATGGTCATGTCGCACAAGGTGGCGAGCACGTTGCCACCGCCGATGGCATAGCCCTGCACGCGCGCGATCACGGGCTTTGGCACGTCGCGGATGGCGCTGTGCAGCTCCTCGATGGGCAGACCCGCGGTGCCACGGCCGTCATATTGGCCCGAATGCGCCGACTGGTCGCCGCCCGTGCAGAACGCACGGTCGCCCGTGCCCGTGAGCACGATTGCGGCGATGTTTTTGTCCCAGCCGGCCTTCATCATGGCCTGGATCATCTCTTCCACCGTCTGGCCGCGGAAGGCGTTCATGACCTCGGGGCGGTTGATGGCGATATAGGCGATTTGCTCGCGCTCTTCGTAAACGATATCGGTATAGCTCATGTCTGTGCTTTCCAAAAATCAATACCTCAACCGATCATGCTGTAGCCGCCCGACACCGACAACACCTGGCCGGTAACGTGGCCGGCGGCCTTGTTCGAGGCCATGAAGACGACGGCGTTGGCGATGTCCTGCGGGCGCCCCACTTTGCGCAGCGGCAGGGCCTTGGCGACTTTTTCGAGCTGCTCGGGCGTGAACATGCTCTCGGCATGCGTCCACATGCTGCTGCCGCCCACTTCCTCGGCAGTCGCCGGGATGGTCACACCGGGGCAGACCACGTTGCAGCGGATGCCATAGCGGCCGTTTTCTTTCGCGATGGTCTTCATGAAGCTGTTGACCGCGGCCTTGACACCACCGTACACGGCCTCGCGCGGCTCGCCCTGGCGGCTGGCGTCGGAGCTGATCGAGACGATGGCGCCGCTGTTTTGCTTGATCATGATGTCGAGCGCATGCTTGGTGCAGTTGAGCACGCCGACGTAGTTGATGTCGATGACCTTGCGCCAGAATTCGGGCGTGGTCTGGGTGAAGAACATCAGGTTGTCCCAGCCCACGTTGTTGACCAGCACATCGACGCGGCCGTGCTTGTCCATCGCAGCCTTGAAGAGCGCGCCGACCTGGTCGAACTGCGTCACGTCGGTCTTGACCACTTGCGCCGAGGCTGCGCCCAGCGTGCGCGCAAACTCTGCCGTCTTTTCTGCCTGGGCGGTGTCGATGTCGCCGATGGTGATGTGCGCTCCTTCGCCCGCAAACGCGAGCACGATGGCGCGGCCGATGTTGGAGCCGCCGCCGGTGACGATGACTGATTTTCCTTTGAGCTCGAGATCCATAATTGACTCCTGGCGCACGCGGCGCATGGTTGATGAAAGGCTCGGGCATTATATAGAACTGTCAAACGGTAGTTAGGTGCGCTATAAGACAGCCACCCCGACCGCTGTATTGGTTTTTCTTCCAAGGAGACGACACATGGAGACGACAACCGACTGGGCCGCGATCGCGGCTGAACTCGAGCGGCTTTTGAAGCTGCGCGCCGTGCCTTTCGGCATGAAGCTGTTTCGCGAGCGCGCGCAGATGGAGGCGATCCCGAAAATCCGCCGCCCCAAGGCCACCCACACCATGGACCAGATCGTCGCGCAGGCCGCGCGCCTAGGCTGGACGGTGGGCGTGTGCGCTGAAGACCTCGTGGGCGCGCAGTGCCGCGCCGTGGTCGGCTTGGGGCGCGCCAAGGACGCGCAATGGCAGTCGGGCGAGCAAATGGTGGGCGTGTGGTACAAGACCCTCGAAGACGCCACACGCCACCAACAGGCCATGCACTGCGTGCCCGACGGTCTCTACGAGGCGCTCGCCGTGTCGCCGCTGGCTTCGGGCAGGCTGGGCACGCCCGACATCGCGCTGTTTTACGCCACACCGGGCGCGATGATGTATTTCATCAACGGCCTGCAGTGGTCGGGCTACCAAAAGTTCGACTGGAGCGTGGTGGGTGAGTCCGCCTGCGCCGACTCCTGGGGCCGGGCGCTCGCGCAGCGCACGCCCAGCCTGTCCATCCCCTGCTTTGCCGAGCGGCGCTACGGCGGCGTGCTCGACGACGAAATGCTCATGGCCCTGCCGCCGGAATACCTGCCGCGCGCGATCGCTGGCATGCACGCGCTCGCGAAAAACGGCCTGCGCTACCCCTTCCCGCAGTATTCGATCCAACAGGACGCACGCGCGGGCCTCGCGGTGAGCTACCCCGGCGCGTCAGGGGCCTGAGCATGCGCCTGCACCCGCTACTTTTTGAGTAGCTCTTAGCGCCCATCCATAAAGCATTAGAGGCCTTTTTGACCCAAAACTTCAGCGCGCTGATCGACTTTACCGACCCGCACGACGCAGCGGCGCCGCGCCTGCGCCATGCCTTTGCCACGCCGCGCGCGCTGTGGGTGGCCCGCACACCCGACGAGGTGCGCGCAGTGCTCGCGGACGTAGAGGCGGCGGCGCAGCAGGGCGCCTGGTGTGTGGGCTTCGTGCGCTACGAGGCAGCGCCCGCCTTCGATGCCCCGCTGGCCACGCACGCTGCCGACGGGCCGCTGGCCTGGTTTGCCGTGCACGACGCGCCGCTGCCCTGGCCGGCGCAGGTGGCGTCTCCTGCGACAGTGCTACCCCCACCCGCGCTGCACTGGCAGAGCCTGCCTGAGCGCGCGGCCTTCGAGCGCGCATTTGCCGCCATCGCGCAAGCCATCGCGCGCGGCGAGAGCTACCAGGTCAACCTCACGGCGCAACTGCGCGGCCGCTGGCATGGGGCAGCGGGTCCGGGCACTTCGTCCACTGCCTCGTCCACTGCCTCGTCCACGGCATCGTCCACCGCTACGCGCAGCGCCGCACGCGCGCTGTTCGCCACGCTGCAGCGCGCCCAGCCCGGAGGCTACGCGGCCTGGCTGGACGCGGGCGAGGAACAAGTCCTTTCCGTCTCGCCCGAGCTGTTCTTCGACTGGCAGGGCGCACGCATCCTGACCCGCCCCATGAAGGGCACGGCCGCGCGCGGCGCCACGCTAACGGAAGATGCCGTACGGGCCGCGGCGCTGCGCGCATCGCCCAAGGAGCGCGCCGAGAACGTGATGATCGTGGACTTGCTGCGCAACGACCTCTCGCGCATCGCCGAGCCGCACAGCGTGCAGGTGCCGGCGCTGTTTCGCACCGAGGCGCTGCCCAGCGTGTGGCAAATGACCTCGGACGTACAGACGCGCACCCGGCCCGGCACCCGCCTGGCCGACGTGTTTGCCGCGCTGTTTCCTTGCGGCTCGGTCACCGGGGCGCCCAAGGTGCGTGCGATGCAGATCATCCGCGCGCTCGAGCCCGGCCCGCGCGGCATCTACTGCGGCGCGATCGGCGTGGTGCGTCCATCAGGCGCGGCGGGCGGCGGCATCCACGCCACCTTCAACGTCGCCATACGCACCGTGGTGCTGCGCGCCGGCGAGGCCCGCTGCGGCATAGGCAGCGGCATCACGGCCGACGCCACGGCAGAAGGCGAATGGCAGGAGTGGCAGCACAAGCGCGCCTTTCTGGCTGGCTGCGGCCTGGCCACCGATGGGCTTACTGCCGACAGCCCTGCCGGCGCGCATTCCATGCCCGAAACCGAAAACACCCGATAACCGTGAGCCCCACACCAGAAATTACCCACCCCAAGACTCACCCCACGGGCCCGGCTTCCAGCACCGGCCCGCAGGAGCCCTTCGACCTGCTCGAAACCCTGGCCTTGCACGAGGGCACGCTGCGCCATGCCGCGCACCACCTCGCGCGCATGGCCGGGGCGGCGGCGCATTTTGGCTACCCCTGGCGCGCCGCACAGGTAGAGCAATGCCTGCAGACGCTCGCGCAGCGCCACCCGCAGGGCCTGTGGCGCGTGCGCTTGCTGCTGGACGCCGCTGGCCAGCCGAGCGCGCAGGCGTACCCGCTCGCGCCCACCGCGCAGCCGGTGCGCCTGCAACTGGCCGCGCAGCCCTTGGTCGAGGCGCTGAGCCCCACGCACGCTGCCTTCGTGCGCTACAAGACCACGCGCCGCGCCCACTATGAAGCGCACACGCCCACGCAGCCGGACGTTTTCGACACCGTGCTGTGGAACACGGCGGGTGAACTCACCGAATGCACGCGTGGCAACGTCGCCGTGCGCATCGCGGGCCGCTGGCTCACGCCCGCGGCCGACTGCGGGCTGCTGCCCGGCGTGGCGCGCGCGCTCGCCCTGCAGTCGGGCCAGCTGCAAGAAGCCGTGCTGCGCCGGCAAGACCTGGCACGCGTGGAGGCCTGGGCGTTCTTGAACAGCCTGCGCGGCTGGCTCGACGCCGCGCTGGTGTCCGCTCGCCCCGCGTGACGCCGTCGCCGTCGCCATCGCCGTCACCGCAGTGCCGCTGCAGCGTTGCCGGATTTAGGCTCAATACCGCCGCCGTCGGCTCAGCTCGGCAAACAGGTCTTTATAGATTTTGTAGCGGCTTACGCTGATTCCATAAGGGCCAGCCTGCCCAACGGCTTGTAAAACGCCGCAGCCGGGCTCGTGCAAGTGGGTGCAGTTGTAGAACTTGCAGGCCCTAGCGTGCGCAGCGATGTCGGGCATGCAGGCCGCGAGCTGCATGGGCGCGATGTGCTGCAGGCCGAATTCCTGAAAGCCCGGCGAATCGATCAAGGCCGTGCGCCGCTCACCATCACCGCAGCCATCCCCATCGATCCAGTACCAAGTGGTGCTCGTGGTGGTGTGCTTGCCCGAATTCAGCGCCTGCGAAATCTCGCCCGTGAGTGCGCGCGCGCCGGGCACGAGCAGGTTCACGAGCGTGCTCTTGCCCGCGCCCGAGGGGCCGAGCACGAGCGTGGTGCGGCCCTCTGGGAGCCTGTCGGACTTTGGAATCGTCGGCTGCGAATGCGCCGCAGCGGCCCATTTTTTACCGTCTTCTTGCCCCATAGTCCCGCTATGGGGCGGCGAATCCGGCAAAAACTGGCCTCGCTGGGGCGCATTCTCGCTTTCGACGCCCAAAGGCCGACAGGCTCCTAGATACGGCATCAAGAGGGCGCGCACGGCTTCGGGCGATTGCGTGGCGAGCGACAGCGGCAGCACGGAGTAGCGCGGCGCGCCGCCCTCTCCCTGCGCATCCGGGTCTTTCATCGTGCGATACGGCAGCAGCCGCTCCCAGGCGCGCGCGAAGGGCTCGGCCAGGTCGCTCTTGTTGAGCACGATCAGCGGCCGAATCTGCGCGGCTTCGGCGGCGATCAGCGCGCGCGCGAGCTGGCTCTCGGAAAACACCGGCTCGGCCGCGATCAGGATCAGCACCTGGTCGAGGTTGGCCGCGAACGACTTGCTGCGCAGCTCGTCCTGCCGGTACAACAGGTTGCGCCGCGGCAGCACCTGCTCGATGCTGCCCTCCTGCCCCTGCCCCGGCGCGGGCAGCCAGAGCACGCGATCACCCACGACGACCTGGTTTTTCTTGCCGCGCGGGTGGCACAGGCGGCGCACGCCGTGCGCATCCTCGACCCAGCAATGCCGCCCATGGCTCGCGACGACCAAACCCTGCTGCAAGGCGCCGGGTTCAGCCATGGCAGGCCCACCTCGGCGCATCCAATTCAATAGCTGCTAGCGCTTGATACATCTGCGTAAAGTGGCATTTTTGCTTATAAATTAGCAGCCGGCGCCGGCAGCCGCGCGAGGCGCTCCACAGCCGGTGGATGCGAGTAGTAAAAGCGCACGTAGAGCGGGTCGGGCGTGAGCGTGGAGGCATTGTCCTCGTGCAGCTTGAGCAGCGCCGAAGCCAGCGCCGCGCCGCTGGCCTGGGCTGCGGCGTAGGCGTCGGCCTCGAACTCGTGCCGGCGCGAAAGCCCGGCCCACAGCGGCGCAAAAAAGTAACCGAACACTGGTACCACCAAGGCAAACAGCAGCAGCGCCAGCGCGTCGTTGGGCACTTGGCTGCCTGGCGCAAGCATGAAGTTCGGGCGCACACCCAGCCCCGTGTAAAACCATGGCTGCGTCGCCAACCAACCTAGCAGCGCAAAGCCCGCCAGGCTCATGGCAAACAGGGCCGCCATGCGCTTGCCGATGTGGTGGTGCTTGAAGTGCCCGAGCTCGTGCGCGAGCACGGCCTCGATCTCGTCGGGCGTGAGCCGCTGCAGCAAGGTGTCGAAAAACACCACGCGCTTGGCTGCGCCCAGGCCGGTGAAGTAGGCGTTCGCGTGCGCGCTGCGGCGGCTGCCGTCCATCACGAACAAGCCCTTGGCAGCAAAACCGCAGCGCGCGAGCAAGGCCGTGATGCGCTGTCTGAGCGCCTCGTCCGCGAGCGGCGTGAACTTGTTGAAAAGCGGCGCGATCACCGTCGGGTACAGCACCATGAGCAGCACATTGAAGCCCATCCACAGCGCCCAGGCCCACAGCCACCACAGCGTGCCCGTAGCGCCCATGAGCCACAGCACCGCCGCCGCGAGCGGCAAGCCCAGCAGCGCGCCCACGAGCATGGACTTGAGCAAATCGGCCAGCCACAGGCGCAGCGTCATGCGGTTGAAGCCAAAGCGCTGCTCGATCACGAACGTCTGGTACAGCGTGAGCGGCAAGTCGATCAAGCCGTTGATGAGCGCGAACGCCGCGAGCAAAGCCAACTGCTGCAACAGGCCGCCGCCGCGCTCGTCCACGAGCGCGAGCAGCGCCTGGTTGAGCGCATCCAGCCCGCCGAGCAGCGTCCAGCCCAGCACCACGGCCGCGCCCAGCGCAATTTCGAGCAAACCCACGCGTCCCTTGGCCAGCGTGTAGTCGGCCGCTTTTTGGTGCGCGGCCAAGGGAATGTGCCCGGCAAAGGGCGGCGGCACCTGCGCACGGTGGCCCGCCACATGGCGCATCTGGCGTGTGGCCAGCCAGAACTTGAGCAAAAGCTGCGCACACAGCGCCAGTGCAAACACCAGCGTGAACGCGAGCGAGGGGGAAAATATGTTGCTGCCTTCCATGCGCCGGGAGTTTACGGGCAGTTTGCAGGGAAAATCGGCGGCATGTCCCAAGCCCCCAAAGCCGCCAGCCCAGCGTCCGATGCCGCAACGGACGCCACGGCGTCCCCTTCCGACCCCGCCACGCTGCCCAAGTCCGACCAAAACCTGGTCTGGCTAGACTGCGAAATGACCGGGCTCGAACCCGACACCGATCGCCTGATCGAAATCGCCGTGGTCGTCACAGGCCCGAGCCTTGCGCCGCGCGTCGAAGGCCCCGTGTTCGCGATCCACCAGGAAGACGCCGTGCTCGAGCGCATGGACAAGTGGAACAAGGGCACGCACGGCAAAAGCGGCCTGATCGCGCGCGTGCGCGCCTCCACGATCACCGAGGCCGAGGCCGAACGCCAGTTGCTGGCCTTTTTGAGCCACTACGCGCCCAAGGGCAAGGTGCCCCTATGCGGCAACAGCATCGGCCAGGACAGGCGCTTTCTGGTGCGCTACATGCCCAAGCTCGAGCGCTTTTTCCACTACCGCAACGTGGACGTGAGCACCCTCAAGGAGCTCGCCAAGCGCTGGAAGCCCGAGGCGTATGAGAGCTTCAAAAAAGCGCAAAAACACACCGCGCTCGCCGACGTGCACGAATCGATCGACGAGCTCGCACACTACCGCACGCATTTTTTGCGCGTGTGAATCCGCGCATGGCCGCGAAGGCGCGCAAAATTTTCTGCACGAAAACGCCCGCCGTGCCATAATCGCGCCCCTGCCCAGGTACAGCACCTGGGCAGTTTCATTGCATCTCCCCTCACACTCCCGGGCCGGTACGTGCCGTGCCGCTGCCAAAAGTCCTTGCTTTCCCAGCAATGGCGACGTGCAGTCCACCGCACTTGCGAATATGCCCACCCGCGCGCTACTTAGCCGGCGCTAAGCCGGCCTTCCCATTGCGCGCAGGCTTCGTTTGAAGGTGGATGTTTTTAACCACCCCTGAAGCCGTAGCAAGCCACGCTTGCTATTGTTTTTTATAAAAAACCGTCCATGACCGACACTTCGCAAGTGCGGGGCGAACGCGCCCCTGTTTCCCCCATCTCCGCCCCTCTTTCCGCTTCCATTCCTCTTTCCGCCGCTGCCTTGGCAAGCGAGTCCGCGCCGGAAAATGGCTTTGCCGCACTGGGCCTCGCGCCCGAACTGCTGCAGGCCGTGACTGAGCTCGGCTACACCGCGCCCACCACCGTGCAGCAAAAGACCATTCCGCTCGCCATGGGCAGCGGCGCTGCCGCCACGGACTTTATCGACCTGATGGTGTCGAGCCAGACGGGCAGCGGCAAGACCGCCGCCTTCCTGCTGCCTGTGCTGCACACGCTGCTGTGCCAGCAGACCGAAGCCCGCGCCGCGCAAGAGCGCGACGCTGCCGCGCCGCGCGGTGAGGACGGCCCGCGGCGCGCCAAGCGCAAGAACCCCACCGACCCACGCAACTTCAAAGCGGCCACGCCCGGCGCGCTCGTGCTGTGCCCCACGCGTGAGTTGGCCCAACAGGTTGCCAATGACGCGATCGACCTCGTCAAGCACTGCCGCGGCCTGCGCGTGGCCAGCGTGGTAGGCGGCATGCCCTACCAGATGCAGATCGCCAAACTGCAAAACGCCAACCTCGTCGTCGCCACGCCCGGGCGCCTGCTCGACTTGCAGCGCTCACAGCAGATCAAGCTCGACCAGGTGCAGTTCCTCGTCGTCGATGAGGCCGACCGCATGCTCGACCTCGGCTTTGCCGACGACCTCGCCGAAATCCACCAGCTCACCGCGCAGCGCCGGCAGACCATGATGTTCAGCGCCACCTTTGCTCCGCGCATCCAGCACCTCGCCCTGCGCGTGATGCACGACGGGGGCGCCTCGATGCAAAAGGTGCAGATCGACACGCCGCAGGAAAAGCACGCCAACATCGAGCAAAAGCTCTACTGGGCCGACAACGCGCAGCACAAGCGCCAGCTGCTCGACCACTGGCTGCGCAACCCGGCGCTCGAGCAGGCCATCGTGTTCGCGAGCACCCAGATCGAGTGCGACGGCCTCGCCAACGACCTGCAGCAAGAGGGCTTTTCTGCCGTGGCCTTGCACGGCGCGCTGAGCCAGGGCCTGCGCAACCGCCGCCTGATGGCGCTGCGCAAAGGCCAGGTGCAGATCCTCGTGGCCACCGACGTGGCCGCGCGCGGCATTGACGTGCCCAGCATCACGCACGTGTTCAACTTCGGCCTGCCCATGAAGGCCGAGGACTACACGCACCGCATCGGCCGCACGGGCCGCGCCGGGCGCGACGGCCTGGCCGTGACCTTTGCCGAATTCCGCGACCGGCGCAAGATTTTCGACATCGAAAACTACAGCCGCCAGCCCATCCAGGCTGCCGTGATCCCCGGCCTGGAGCCCACGCAGCGCGCCCCGCAACCGAGCCGACCCCACAGCACTGGGCGCGACGGACGCCCTGGCCGCGACGGCCAGGAGCGCAGCGGTTTCGCTGGCCGCGGCCAGCGCGGCGGCCCCGTGCGCGGCCAGGCGGCGCGCAACGACTTCGAGCCACGCTCCCATGGCCCACGCCACGACGGCGAAGGCTACGGCCGCAAGTCCGGCTTCGGCGATTTCGGCGGCCATGGCGGGGGCGATTTTGCGGGTCGTGGTGCCGGCAAAGGCCCTGCGCGCACCGATTTTTCGGGTCGCAAGTCGGCTGCTCCCACTGCAAGCCGCGGCAAAAGCTTCGTACCTCACGTGGCCCAGGAAGCCCGCAAGCGCCCAGCGCGTTGAGCGCCGAAGCAGCGCATTGCAACGGAAAATACGCTCCTTCCGACTCGCTGCCCGCAACTGTTCCGCTATGCGCCGCCATTACGCCGTTACTTTGCAGCAAGCCAGCGAAGAAGCACCCAAGCTGGCCCACTTGATAGAGCTCGCGCGCGATTCGAGCGCACGGCTCAGCGCCATCAGGGCACTGATCCCTGCAGCGTTGCACGCAAGCCTGCAGGCTGGGCCCATCGATGGCAGCAACTGGTGCCTGATCGTGCCCAACAATGCCGCTGCAGCGAAGCTGCGACAGCTCGTGCCGGCCTTGCTTGCGCATTTGCGCAGCCAGGGCTGGGACGTGAACGCCGTCCGCATCAAGATCAAAGAGCGTTGAGGCGCACAAGAAAAAAGGCCGCCAGGGTATGTCCTTGGCGGCCTTTTTTGGTTGAATGGTGCCGATTGTCGGATTCGAACTGACGACCTACCGCTTACAAGGCGGGTGCTCTACCAGCTGAGCTAAATCGGCGAAGGCATGATTTTACTTGCTTTTACTTGCAAATAGCGCTCCAACACTGGTCAAAAAACGGGCGCGTTGGCTCTCATTTGATGCGCTTGAGCGCAGGGCGCGCCCCGCCGCCCTGCGGACGGGGTGGCTCGGGGGAATCGTCACCGTCTTCTGCATCATCGTCTGCCGAAGCTTGCAGCGGCACGAGTTGCACCACGCGCTCCTGCGTGTTGCCATCAGTGCCCAAGGGTGCAGCGCTTGCGCCGCGCGCGGGCGCTGCTGACGTCGTCTCTGTGGAGCTTTCCATGGGCGGCGGAAATGCCATGCCCTGCCCGTTTTCACGCGCATAAATGGCGACGACGCGCTCCACCGGCACCATGATGTCGCGCGGGCGGCCACCGAAACGGGCTTTGAACGTGATCAGGTCATTGCCGAGCTGCAAACTGCCTGTCGCGTCATAGCTGACGTTGAGCACGATTTCGCCGTCTTTGACGTATTCACGCGGCACATCGACCGTGGCGTCGACACTCACCGCAAGGTAGGGTGTGAAACCGTTGTCCGTGCACCATTCATGG
>CAVPUD010000077.1:0-16116 GCA_963708545.1 uncultured beta proteobacterium
TCGATAAAAAATTTCCAAACGCCCTCACACACAGAAACACGACTTACGCAAATCGGGGTGAGGCAAGGCGTTCGCCCCATGGCAAAACACCTCGCTGCATCCTTGTTTGCGTAAGTCCAGAGAAATTCTGACACTCCCCCTACAACTGCTTATGAAAACATTCTGGAAACACTGACGGTGCTGCCCATCGAAGCCAGTCTCAGCCCAGTCTATGCGAGACTGTGCACCGTGCTCGATGCCCAAGGCACCCCCATGGGGGCGAACGACCTGCTGATCGCCGCGCAAGTGCTTGCCATGGGCGCCACGATGGTCAGCGCCGACGCCGCTTTTGCGCGCGTGCCCGGCATGCAGGTGAGCGACTGGCTGGCCTGACGCCGCTCCAATGGCCCCATCCCTACCACTTTTTTATCGATCCCATGCTGCTCGAAGCCACCCTCGTGACCTTGGCCGTACTCGTGGCGCTGTGGCTCGCGCCGTGGCGCATGCTCGTGTGGCCCGCTGCCACCGGGCGCGAGCGCACGCTCTCGCCGCTCATCTCACCGCTGCTCGCGACGCTCGTGCTGCTGCCCTGGGTCTGGGCGCTGCCCACCTTGCACGCGATGCCGCTGCAGCTGCAATGGTCGGGCGCCTGCCTGGTGGTGCTGATGCTCGGCTGGCCGCTGGCCGTGCTGACGCTGGTGGCGGTGGGCGTGCTCGCGTGCTGGTTTTCGCCCGCCATGGGTTGGCTGGAAGCGCTGGGCGCCATAGCCTGGCTCGGCGTGGTGCCGGCCACCTTCGCACTGTTTTTAGGCGCGCTGATACGGCGCTTCATAGGCGAATGGATCTTTGTTTATGTACTGGGCCGCGCGTTCCTCGGCACGGTGCTGTGCGTATTCGCCTCCGCCATGCTGGCTCAATGGAGCGGCCACACGCTGCCCGGCGTCGATGAGGGCCTGTCGCTCGTCGGACACTGGCTCATGGCCTGGGGCGATGGCTTCGTCACCGGCATGTTCGCGGCGATTTTCGTCGCCTTCAAACCCGAATGGCTCGCCACCTGGTCGGACAAGCTGTACCTGCATCCGCCACCGCGCTGAGCACTCCAATCACGCTCGTTTCTGATGCAAGTCAACCTGCGCCAAGGTCTGTCGCGCAATAGTGAGACATCCATGTTCCAAGGAGGGTTTCATGAAACTGCTGACTGACCTTTTTTCCACCGACTATGGCCTGATGAGCATCATCGGTATCCTGTTCATGATTGGCATGGGCGTTTTCTTCGTGCGCTTGTTCCTCGGAAAGATGGACGAAAGTGCCCGGAATGCGAAGGGCTCGGAATTGGCCATAAAACACCAGCACTGAGAAGGCGTGAACGAACCTGCCATGCCGGATTCATTCACACCGCCTGCGTCTGCTGCCCACCGCATGCGCGCAGCTTTTCACTGCGCCAGCGCCTGCTCGAAGTCTGCGCGCAGGTCTTCGAGTTCTTCGAGCCCGATGGACAGGCGGATCATGCTGTCCGGGATGTCCATGGCCGCGCGCACTGCGGCACCGGCCTCCCAGAAGATAGTGTGCGCCACGGGGATGATGAGCGTGCGCGTGTCGCCCAGGCCCGTGGCCTTGACGGGCAGGCGCAGGCGGTTGCACAGCGGCAGGCACTGCGCGGCGTCGCGCAGCTCGAACGAGAGCAGCCACGCGCCGGCCTTGAAATGCCGCTGCGCGCGCGCATGCTGCGGGTGTGAGGGCAGGCCCGGGTAGTGCACGCGCGCGATGGCCGGGTGCTGCTGCAGCCACTGCGCGAGCGCAAGCGCCGTCGCGCTGCTGCGCTCCATGCGCAGCGCGAGCGTCTCGGCGCCGAGCGCGATCTGGTGCGCAGCGTAGGCCGAGAGCGTCGCACCCATGTCGCGCAGCCCCTTTTTGCGCACCTGCTGCAGGCCCCACCCCTTGGGATTGCCCTTGCGGTAGGCGGCAAAGATGTTGGGGTAGCGGCTCCAGTCGAACAGCCCCGTGTCTATGACCGCACCGCCCAGCGCATCACCCTGCCCTGCTATGCTTTTAGATAGCGAATGGATGACCAGCCCGGCGCCCACCGTGGCGGGCCGAAACAGGTAGGGCGAAGCCACGGTGTTGTCCACCACGTAGAGCAGCCCGCGCTCGGCACACAACGCGCCTATGCCTTCGAGGTCGGGGATTTGCGTGCCGGGGTTGGCGATGGTTTCGACGAACACCATGCGCGTGTGCGGGCGCAGCGCGGCGGCCACCTGGGCAGCGTCGCGCACATCGACCACGCTTACCTCCACGCCCAGATCGGCGAGCGTGCCGAGCACGCTGTTGGTGTTGCCGAACACGAACTGGCTCGCTACGAGGTGGTCGCCCGCCTTGAGCAGCGTGAGAAACACCGCGCAGATCGCCGCCATGCCCGTGGCAAAGCTCACGCAACCCTGTCCTTGCTCCATTTGCGTGAGCATAGATTCGAGCGCCGCCGTGGTCGGCGTGCCTTGGCGCGCGTAGTTGAAACCACCCGCCGCCGTGCCCTGGAACACGGCGATCAGGTCTTCCACGCGCTCGAAGCCGTATTGCACCGAGGTGTGCAGCGGCTGGTGGATCGCCCCATGCGCGGCGCCGCCCCAGCGGTCGGCGTGCACGATGCGGGTGGTGAAATGGGGCGTGGGGGCTTGGGTGGGGGCCGGAATGGGATGACTCATGAAAGCTTTGTCAGGAGGCTCTGATTTCGCTGAGCAACTCAGGATGTCGATCGAGCAATTTGAGCAGTTTAACAAGCGACAGTGGCGGCTTTGTTCTACCATTTTCGTAGCGCGAAAAGGCATTCACGCCACCGCCGAAAAGTTCCGCAGCCTGCCGCTGGTCGAGGTCGAGCTTGCGGCGCACCTTGGCGATGTAGTCGGGATCGATGTAGGCGGCATTCACCTGGCGTTGAAACAGACCCAGCAATTCGCTGTAGCGATCGCCGTGCTCGCGATCCAACACGACCTCACCGCACGCAGGGCAGAAGTCGCCTGTCACCGCAGGAATCGTGGTGGTTTCGCCCTTGTAGGTGTACGGCATGTCGCGCGTGTCGTGAATCAGCTCCGCCGCGCCGCAGCATGGACATTTCATGGTCATAGCTCCTTGAAAGACACGATCAACACATCGTCGATGACCGTCAACTTCAGGTACACCCCATCGCCGTTTGCCGTCGTGGCGTGGTACACGTCTTGCCATACCGTGTGATCGGCATGGGTTGTCATGCTCTTATAGAAGTCCGCAGGCGTTAGTGCCAAAACAATGGCGCACATCCCAGCCAGATCGTTGATGCCAAGCTCACGTGCTCCCTGGTAGGCACTGGCTGTCGCCTTGACCTTGCCAGCCTCGACTAGGACTTTGACGATGGACAATTTGCAGTGCGGGGTACCTTTCTCCATGTTCGATTTTAACCTTTTTGATTAATTTACCAACTAGGTGAACGACGGAGTCTCACTGCTCGGGCACGACTTGTTCGGCCCAATCGTACAAAGCCCCGAGGATTTCCTCGCCGCGTGCGTCGGCGGTTTCCGAGAGCGTGTCGATCGCGCTGAAGAATTGCTCCACGGTGCGCGCGTCGCCCGCGCCGTGGAGCAGGCGCGCGGCGCGGTGCGCGTCCCAGCGCTGTGCCTCGGCGGGCGTGAGAGTTTCGGGGAAGTTGCGCGCGCGGTAGCGCCACACGAGTTCGGGCAGGCGCGGATCGTCGAAGCGCGGGTGCGCCGCGGCCAGTTGTGCGCCGTCCATGTGGCGCAGCTGCTCCAGGCGGCGCCGGTCGGCCGTGCCCACGAAGCCGCCGTACAAGTCCTGCTCCACGTCGGGTGCGGCCTCGGCAGGACGCGCGAACACCTCGGGCCAGATCGCGCTCATGTCAGGCAGCGCGCGTGCGTGCTGGGCGTGCGCCAGCGCCTGCGCCAGGTCTATGCCCCAGCGCTCGGCGAGCTCGGGCCGCAGGGTTTTGAGCTTGCCGACCACCATGGGCGACTTGTTCAGGTGCACGGTCTTGATCGGCAGGCGCGCGACGCCTTCTGGCAGCTCCTGGGCGCGGGTAAAGAGGCGCGCGCGGATCGCTGCGGCGTTCAGGTCGGCCAATTCGCGCGGATCGTGCGCCAAGTCCCAGGCGATCAGCTCGTTCTTGTTCACGGGGTGGCTCGCGAGCGGCCACATGACGGCCAGGCAGCCGCGCTCGGCCGGGAACATGCCCGAGACATGCAAAAAGGGCCGCGCCGCGGCCGGGCTCAGCGGCAGGCCCAATTCGGCCAGCACGCGCTCCTTTTTGTGCAGGCCCAGGCAAAAGTCAAAGAGGCGCGGCTGGCGCGTGCGCACGAGGCGCGCGAGCGCGATCGTCGCGCGCACGTCCGAGAGCGCGTCGTGCGCGGCCTCGTGCGCGAGGCCGTTGGCCTGCGTCAAGTGCTCGAGCCGAAAGCTCGGCTGCCCGTCGTCGTTGCGCGGCCACTCTATGCCTTCGGGGCGCAGCGCGTAGGCCATGCGCACCACGTCGAGCAAGTCCCAGCGCCCGCACTGGTTTTGCCATTCGCGCGCATACGGGTCGATCAGGTTGCGCCAGAACAGAAAGCGCGTGACCTCATCGTCGAAGCGGATGCTGTTGTAGCCCACGCCTATGGTGCCGGGCTGCGCGAGCTCGCTCTCGATGCGCGCGGCGAACTGGTATTCGCGCAGGCCGCGCTGCAGGCACTGCTGCGGCGTGATGCCGGTGATCAGGCAGGCCTGTGGATCGGGCAGGTAGTCGTTCGCGGGCTGGCAGTACCACATCAGCGGCGCGCCGATTTCGTTGAGCTCGGCGTCGGTGCGCAGCGCCGCGAACTGCGCGGGCCGGTCGCGCCGCGGGTCGGTGCCAAAGGTTTCGTAGTCGTGCCAGAGGAAGCTGTGGGGAGACATGCAAGAGAGCTCGAGAAAGCCGCGCCAGACGGCGCCGCAAAATATGATCCTAAATCCGGCAGTTGACCGCTGCATTTTGTCTGCAACGCTTTGATTCTTCGAATGATCTTCCACGCTGCGAGACGCACCCATTGGGTGAGGGCGCTGCGCACCCGATCGCGCCGCCCTCGGGCACGCTGGCTGCGTTGCAAATCCTCGCCATGGCACCCGCCATGGCTGCGGTTTGCGCCTTGCCAGTGCACCCGATGACGACACGCTCGGGCGCGCTCAACTGCCGGATTTAGGATGATGGTTTTTGCCACGTTACGCAGTATCCACCTGCATAAAAAGCTATTCTTTTGATATCACAAGTCGATCAGCACCTGGCCGCTCGCCTGGCGCGCCAGCAAGGCTTCGAACTCGGCCTGCGGCAGCGGGCGCGCGAGCAGATAGCCCTGCGCCATGTCGCAGCCCAGCGTGCGCAAAGCCGCGAGCTGCGCGGGCGTCTCCACGCCTTCGGCAATGGTTTGCAGGCCCAGGCCCGCAGCCACGTCGATGATGGCGCGCACCATGGCAAGCCCGCGCGGTGCTTCGATGTGGCTCACGAAGGAATGATCGATCTTGAGGCAGTGCACCTGCAGGCGCTGCAGGTAGCTGAACGAGGAATAGCCGGTGCCAAAGTCGTCCAGAGACAGGTGCGTCCCTGCGGCCGCCAGCTGCTGCACGGTGGCAATGGCTTTTTCGGGCTCCTGCATGGCGATGCTTTCGGTGAGCTCGAGCTCCAGCGCCTGCGCCGGCACCCCGGCGCGCGCCAGGGCCTGCTGCACCACGGCAAGCAAGTCGGGCTGGCGGAATTGCATGAGCGAGAGGTTGACCGCGAGCGTCAGCTCTGTGTGGCCCGCGTCGCGCCAGCGGCGCAATTGCGCGAGCGCGGTGTCGAGCACCCATTGCCCGATCGCAACGATCTGCCCGCTGGCTTCGGCCACGGGGATGAACTCGGCTGGGCTCACCCGGCCCAGCTCGGGGTGCGTCCAGCGCAGCAGCGCCTCGACCCCCACCAGGCGCCCGTCCTGCAGGCGCCACTGCGGCTGAAAGTGCAGCGACAGCTGCCCTTGCGCAATGGCCGTGCGCAAGGCATTTTCGATGCGCAGCACGTGCGCTGACGCGGTCTGCATTTCGGGCGAGAAAAAACAGTAGTGGTCGCGCCCCAGCGCCTTGGCCTTGTCCATGGCCGCCTCGGCATGCTGCATCAGGGCTTGCATGTCCTGCCCGTCTTCGGGGTACATGGCAATGCCGATCGACGAGGTGACCACGAGCGACTGCCCAGCGATCAGGCTGGACTTGCGCAACTCGGCCAGCAGCGCTTCGGCCCGCTGCGCGGCCTCCTGCGCATTCGTCAGCGGCAGCGCCACGAAAAATTCGTCCCCGCCGTAGCGCGCCACGGTGTCTTCGGGCCGCATCTGCGCCTGCAGGCGCCGTGCGATGTCGATCAGCAGGGCGTCGCCGGCTGCAGAGCCGAGCGAATCGTTCACGGTTTTGAAACGATCGAGGTCCACGTGCAGCAGGGCCAGGTGCGCATGGCTGCGTTGTGACAGGGCCAGCGCCTGAACGAAGCGCGCGGCGAACATGCTGCGGTTGGGCAGACCCGTGAGCACGTCGAAATTCGCCAGATGCCGGATGCGCTCTTCATTGCGCCGGCGCTCTTCCAGCGCCTGCACGCGCACCGTGATGTCGCGCGAGAGCAGCACGAAGCGCGGCTCCTCCCACGCATCCGTCGGCGCCCGCGCCACCGAAAGCTCGAACCAGTGCTCGCCGTCGGCCAACTGCAGCGTGAACTGGTGCCCCTCGCTGCGGCCACGGGCATGCGCCTCGTCCAAGGCGGCGTGCACTGCCGCTGCGGCCGCTGGTGGCAGCACGTCGTCCACCTTGCGCCCCAGTATTTCGCTGGCGGTAACTGGCAGCATTTGCTCACGCCTGCGCGGAACGCGCAGATAGCGTCCGTCGCGGGCGAACTCGAACAGCATGTCGGGGATGGCGTCGAGCACGGTCTGAAGTTTTTGCTCCGACTGCGCGAGCGCCCGGTACGGCGCCTCTATGGTGCCCTGAAAAATCGCACGGTACAGATACAGATAGCCCAGCGCCTTGTAAAAATGGCCGAGCAGATTGAACAGGTCGGAGGCGTGCACATAGCGCGTGAAAAACACCTCGCCCAGGGCCATGATGCCCACGGCCGCAAAGAGCGCGGGCGCATCGAAGGCCGTGGGCCCGCGCATGCGCCACAGCAGCACGCCCAGCGTGAGCAGGTGCAGCGCCACGACACCGTATTCGGCCGCGATCTTGAAATCCGTGAGCCCCGTTGGCGGCGCATACACCAGCGGCAGGGCATCCGGGAAGAAAATCACCAGCACGTGCACCAGGGCCACGGCTGCGAGCGCCAAGGCCAGCAGGCCCCAGCGCTGCGTTTTTGGCCTGGCCCCAGGCTGCGGCGCGCGCCAGGGAACGAGCACGGCCAAAAGCAACACCGACGCTGCCAGGTAGCGCGCCGGCAGCCAGAACAGAATCGCTTTGGCCATTGAATTGGGCGTGACGTAATCGGGCATGCCCGGGTACGAAAGCGTGTGCGCCGCATCCAGCAGCGCCACGCCCAGAAACCCGCAGGCGAGCAGCAGCACATTGCGCTGGACGTTCATGCGGCAGGCGTTCCAGCCCACGGCGAACACCAGCGCGGCGATCACGATGGCCAGCCCTTCGAGCAAGGAGTGCAGCACCAGATGTTGCGGCAAATGCTTGAGCGTCGGCGCCGACAAGTACCACAGTGCCAGCAGCCACAACAGCGCCAGCGCAGCCAGCACCCACAGCGCACGGCGCAGGCCCTTGCGATGTTGGGGGTGGATTTTCCAGGTGGAAAAAGGCATTTCGAGAGGGGACATTTCGAAAGGGCGCTGCCAGAACAGGAGCACAGCACGGCGCATCTTAGCGGCAAAACGTAACGATATTTATGCAAAAAAGCGCCCAACCACGATCCGCCGCGGGGTCAATCCTCGCCGTCGTGCTCGTACGCCGCATCTATGCAGCGCAGGTAGGCCTGCACCGTGACGCCGTAGCCGAGTTCGAGCGCGTCGGCGATCAGCGCGTGGCCTATGGAGACTTCGGCCACGCCGGGGACGGCGCGCAGAAAGTCGCCGAGGTTGTCGCGGTTCAGGTCGTGGCCTGCGTTCACCTGCAGCCCGGCGGCGTGCGCGGCCTCGGCGGCGGCGCGATAGCGCGCAAGCTGCTGCGCGCGCGCGGCGGGGTCGTGCCAGGCGGCGGCGTAGGGCTCGGTGTAGAGCTCGACGCGGTCGGCGCCCACGGCGCGCGCCGCGGCCATGGCTTCGGGGGTCGGGTCCATGAACAGGCTCACGCGCACGCCCAAGGCGCGGCATTCGGCCACCAGGGGCGCGAGCCGCGCGGCGTCCTGCGGCAGATTCCAGCCGTGGTCGCTGGTGAATTGGTCTTCGCTGTCGGGCACGAAGGTGGCCTGGCTGGGGCGCACGCTGCGGATGAAGTCCATCAGGTTCTGCGTGGGGTTGCCCTCGATGTTGAACTCGCGCCCGGGCCAGTCGCGCAGCAGCGCCGCGAGCTCGTACACGTCATGCGCGCGGATGTGGCGCCCGTCGGGGCGCGGGTGCACGGTGATGCCGTGTGCGCCCGCTTGCAAGCACAGCTGCGCCGCGCGCGTGACGCTGGGGATGCCCAGGTGGCGCGTGTTGCGCAGCAGGGCGACTTTGTTGACATTGACCGACAAGGCGGTGCGCTGCGGTGCGGGGGCAGAAGGCATGGAGGGCAATTCGATGGGCGGGAAACAGGTGCGCGGGAAGCGGAAGAACGGGAACGAAAACGGTGACAGCGCTCGAAGCGCTCAGCGCTCTCAGAGCGCCTGCAGGTCGCGCAGCAGCTGGCGCGTGCGCAGGGGCGGCTGGCCGCAATGGTATTGCAGCAGCGTGCGCAGCTGGACTTTGAGCTCGCCCGCCAAGTCGCCACAGGTGCGCAAGGTGGCGGCAAAACGCGCGGACTGCGTGGGCTCGTCGAGTGCACACTGCAGCGCCAGCCACTGCGCGCCCGCAAGGCTCGCGCGCTCGCCCTCGCCGGCCACGCGCAGGCCGCCTTCGGGCACCAGGGCGTAGCGCTCGTGCAACTGCAGCGGCTGCAGCGTGAGCGTCTGCGCGTCCAGGCTGGGCAGCAGGCCGATTTCGCGCAACAGCAGCAGCTCGAAGCTGCGCAGCACGGGTTCGAGCGCCTCACCTTGCGCCGTGGCGAGCACCGCCACCGTGCCCGCGTAGGCATCGAACAGCGCCGGGTGCGGGTCGGCGCGCGCGAGCAGGCGCAGCAGCAGTTCGTTGAGGTACAGGCCCGCTAGCAGCGCGTCGCCCGTGGGCATCACATGCCCGCCCTGCCATTCGGCGCCCTTGAGCGTGTGCAAATCGGCATCGGCGCTTGCCGCGCCGGTGTAGCTGAGCTGCAGCGGCTGCAGCGGCAGCAGCACGGGGCGGAAGTTGGAGCTGGGCTTTTTGGCGCCTTTGGCCACCAGCGCCACGCGGCCCTGGTGGCGGCAAAAGGCTTCGACGATCAGGCTGGACTCGCTCCAGGCGTAGCTGTGCAGCACGAAGGCCGACTCATGGCTGATGCGGACGACCACGACGAGGGTTCAGAAGGGAAAAACGACGCAAAAGCCGGGGGAAAGCCCCGAACGCCCAAAGCCGCTCACTCGTAGCCGAACGCGCGCACGCGCGCCTCGTCGTCGGCCCAGCCCGAACGCACCTTGACCCAGAGTTCGAGGAACACCTTGGCGCCCAGGAGCTTTTCGAGTTCCTGGCGCGCCTCGGTGCCTATGCGTTTCAGGCGCTCGCCCTTTTCGCCGATGACCATGGCCTTGTGGCTCTCGCGCTCGACGACGATGGTCGCGGCGATGCGCAGCATGCGCGCGTGCTGGCGGCTTTGCTCCTCGTCGAACTTGTCGATGAGCACGGTGGAGGTGTAGGGCAGTTCGTCGCCGGTGAAGCGAAACAGCTTTTCGCGCACGATCTCGCCCGCGAGGAACTTCTCGCTGCGGTCGGTGAGCTCGTCTTCGCCGTACCGCCAGGGCTGCTCGGGCAGGTAGCGCGCGCAGATGCCGAGCAGGCGCTCGATCTCGGCCTTGTTCTTGGCCGACATGGGCACGAATTCGGCGAAAGGGTGGCGCTCTTGCATGCTGCGCAGCCAGGGCGCGAGCTCGGCGCGGCGGTGCACCAGATCGAGCTTGTTGGCCACGAGCAGCACGGGAATGCCTGGTTGCAGCAGCGACAGCACCTTGGCGTCGGCGAGCGTGAAGTTGCCCGCTTCGACCACGAACAGGATCAGATCGACGTCACCGATCGAGCCAAGCACGGTCTTGTTGAGCGACTTGTTGAGCGCAGTGGCGTGGCGCGTCTGAAAGCCCGGCGTATCGACGAACACGAACTGCGTGCCGCCGCCCTGTCCGTCCGCCACCGTGCGTATGCCCGTGATGCGGTGGCGCGTGGTCTGCGCCTTGCGGCTCGTGATGCTGACCTTCTGGCCCACGAGCGCGTTGAGCAGCGTGGATTTACCCACGTTGGGCTTGCCGACGATGGTGATCAGGCCGCAGCGCTGGCGGCCTGGGGTGGCGCCGCTTTCCAGATTCAGCGCCGCGCCCGGCGCTTCGCGCTGGGCTGCATCTTGCGCGGCAGGCGCAGGCTCGTGCGCACTCTGCGCCTTGCCGTGCAGCGCGGCGGAGAGCATGGCGTCGAGTTCTTCCGGGGTTTGCGCTGATGCAGTTGCGGCGGCCTCTGCTGGCACCGATTTTTTGGAGTCTTTTTGGCCTCTAGTGCCCTCACCATCAGCGTGAGCAGCTATTTTTGACGAAGCATCTTTCATGGATTTTTCACTTTCAGCGTCTGCAACATGGCCGCCGCCGCGGCCTGCTCGGCGGCGCGGCGCGAAGTGCCGCTGCCGCGCGCACGCAGGCCCAGCGCCGCAATGCTGCATTCCACCTCGAAGCTCTGGCGGTGCGCGGCGCCCACCGTGCCCACCACTTCGTAGAGCGGCGGTTTCATTTTGCGGCCCTGCAGCCACTCCTGCAAGGCCGTCTTGGGGTCTTTGGCGGCCGCCTGCATCTGCGGCGTGATCTCCACGCCCTCGTACAGCCGCTGCACCAGCGCTTGCGCACGCTCGTAGCCGGCGTCGAGGTACACGGCGCCTATCAGCGCCTCGAGCGCGTCGGCCAGGATCGAAGGGCGCCGCAACCCGCCGGACTTGAGCTCGCCCTCGCCCAGGCGCAGCACCTCTGGCAGGCGCAGGCGCAGCGCGATCTGGTGCAGCGTCTCTTGGCGCACGAGGTTTGCGCGCACGCGCGAGAGGTCGCCCTCGGGCAAGCGCGCCAGGCGCTCGTACAGCAGGCTGGACACGGCCAAGTTGAGCACCGAATCGCCCAGGAATTCGAGGCGCTCGTTGTGGTCGGCCGAAAAGCTGCGGTGCGTGACCGCGCGCTGCAGCAGGCGCGGATCGGCAAACACATGCTGCAGGCGCTGCTGCAGATCGGCCAGAGAAGCGTGCAGCGTCACTTTTCGCGCGTCGTCGCCTCGAAGCGATACACCAGGTACGCTGGCCCCGCGATGTGGATTTCGCGCGAATACTTGAACGACACCTGCACCTTGTCATCGACCTTGGTGACTTCGAGGTCCGAGCCCTTGAGGGAGTTGATGTCATCGATCGCAGCGGCACGGTCGAACGCCGCGCGCACGCCCGCCACCGTGCCTTCGTTCTTGGCTTTTTCGATCGCCTTCTTGGCCGCCACGTATTCGAGGAAGATCGGTACCGACTGGCTGCCGATCGCAAATGCCATGACGATGAACAGCACCAGCACAATCAAACCAAAAAATGTGATTCCACGCTGGCGGTACGGGCGCTGAGTGCTATGCAATTTCATACATCCTCCCTTCATGTCAATGTGTGCAAGTCGGTCAATCGAACGTGCCTATGCGCTTGAGGCTGCTGAAGTTCATCCAGATGAGGACGGCCTTGCCCACGATGTTCGCCTCGGGCACGAAGCCCCAATAGCGCGAATCGAGCGAATTGTCGCGGTTGTCGCCCATCATGAAGTAATGCCCGGGCGGCACCTTGCAGACCACGCCCTCGATGCTGTAGCGGCAGTTTTCGCGGTAGGCGAACTGGCTCGTACCCTGCACGAAGGCGGGCGCCTCGGGGTTGTTGAGCATGCGGTGCGGGCGCGCGCCCAGGTGTTCCTCGAACTGCGGGAAGTAGCGCATCGCATCGGCATCGAAAAAATCGGGCAGCGGCGCGGTCTTAATGGGCTGGCCGTTGATGGTCAGGCGCTTGTTCAGGTACGCCACCTCGTCGCCGGGCACGCCGACCACGCGCTTGATGTAGGCCAGGCTGGGCTTGGGCGGGTAGCGGAACACCATCACGTCGCCGCGCTGCGGCGCCGTGCCCTGCGTGAGGCGCGTGCGGGCCACGGGCAGGCGCACGCCATAGGTGTATTTGTTCACGAGGATCAGGTCGCCCACGAGCAGCGTGGGGATCATCGAGCCCGAGGGAATTTTGAAGGGCTCGAACAGAAACGAGCGCAGCAGAAACACCACCGCGATGACCGGAAACAGCCCCGCCGTCCAGTCGAGCCACCAGGGCTGGCGCAGCAGCTTGCGCTGGGTTTCCTCGACGTCGAGGTCCACCTTTTCGATACCCAGGCGGTCGAGTTCGGCGCTGCGCTGCGCTGCCGTGCTGGCTACCGCCTGCGCGACGCGGCGGCGGCGCGGCAGAAAGTAAAAGCGCTCGGCCAGCCAGTACGCGGCCGTGACCACCGTGGCCAGAAAGAGCAGCAGCTCGAAGTCGCCCTCGATCACGCCAAAGTACCAGGCGCCCATGTAGCCGGCAAAGGCCGCGAGCACGAGGGCGGTGAGTGTTTGCATGAACGGCATCAGTCTTCCACCTGCAAAATGGCCAGGAAAGCCTCTTGGGGCACTTCTACCGATCCGATCTGTTTCATGCGTTTCTTGCCTGCTTTTTGTTTTTCGAGAAGCTTGCGCTTGCGCGTGATGTCACCGCCGTAGCATTTTGCCAGCACGTTCTTGCGCAGCGCCTTGACGGTTTCGCGCGCGATGATGTTGGCGCCAATGGCCGCCTGGATGGCCACGTCGAACTGCTGGCGGCTGATGATCTCGCGCATCTTCGCCACCACGGCGCGCCCGCGGTACTGCGCCTGCGAGCGGTGCACGATGATGGAGAGCGCATCGACGCGCTCGCCGTTGAGCAGGATATCGACCTTGACCACGTCCGAGGGGCGGTATTCCTTGAACTCGTAGTCCATGCTCGCATAACCGCGGCTCACGGATTTGAGCTTGTCGAAGAAGTCGAGCACGATCTCGCCCAGCGGCATCTCGTAGGTCAACATCACCTGGCGGCCGTGGTAGGCCATGTTGATCTGCACGCCGCGCTTTTGGTTCGCGAGCGTCATCACCGGCCCCACGTAGTCCTGCGGCATGTACAGGTGCACGGTGACGATGGGCTCGCGGATTTCGCGGATCTGGCCCTGCTCGGGCATCTTCGAGGGGTTTTCGACCATGAGGACTTCGCCGTCGCCCCTGACCACCTGATAGACCACGCTGGGCGCGGTGGTGATGAGGTCCTGGTCGAACTCGCGCTCGAGGCGCTCCTGCACGATCTCCATGTGCAGCAGGCCCAGAAAACCGCAGCGAAAGCCAAAGCCAAGCGCCTGCGAGACCTCGGGCTCGTACTGCAGCGCGGCGTCGTTGAGCTGCAGCTTTTCGAGCGCGTCGCGCAGCGCGTCGTATTCGGACGCCTCGGTCGGGTACAGGCCCGCAAACACCTGCGGCTTGACCTCTTTGAAGCCCGGCAGCGGCTGCTCGGCCGGCCCGGCGTTGTTGGGCAGCTTTTTTTCAAGCGTGATGGTGTCGCCCACGCGCGCGGCCTTGAGCTCCTTGATGCCAGCGATCACGTAGCCCACCTCGCCGGCCTTGAGCGCCTCGCGCGGCTGGTTCGCGGGCGTGAACACGCCCAGGCCGTTCGCCTCGTACACGGCGCCCGAGGCCATGAGCTTGATGCGCTCGCCCTTTTTGAGCTCGCCATCGACCACGCGCACGAGCATCACCACGCCTACGTAGCTGTCGAACCAGCTGTCGATGATCATCGCGCGCAAGGGGCCGTCGGGCTTGCCGCGCGGCGGCGGCACCTTAGCGACGATGGCTTCGAGAATCTCGTCTATGCCCATGCCGGTCTTGGCCGAGCACGGAATGGCCTCGGCGGCGTCTATGCCGATCACGTCCTCGATCTCTTCCTTGGCGCGCTCGGGGTCGGCCTGCGGCAAGTCCATCTTGTTGAGCACCGGCAGCACTTCCACACCCAGATCGAGCGCGGTATAGCAGTTGGCAACGGTCTGCGCCTCCACGCCCTGCGAGGCATCGACGACCAGCAGCGCGCCCTCGCAGGCCGAGAGCGAGCGACTCACCTCGTAGGAAAAGTCCACGTGGCCGGGCGTGTCGATCAGGTTCAGCTGGTAGAGCTGCCCGTCGCGCGCGCGGTATTGCAGCGCCGCGGTTTGCGCCTTGATGGTGATGCCGCGCTCTTTTTCGATGTCCATCGAGTCGAGCACCTGCTCGCTCATCTCGCGCTCGGACAGGCCGCCGCAGCGCGCGATGAGCCGGTCGGCCAGCGTCGATTTGCCGTGGTCTATGTGCGCGATGATGGAAAAATTGCGAATGTGGTTCATCGAGAAATGCAACTGGACTTACGCAAACAAGGATGCGGCGAGGTGTTTTGCCATGGGGCGAACGCCTTGCCTAACCCCGATTTGCGTATAAATCGTGGCAAGAAAAAAGGCGCGTCCGGTGCGGCGCGCCCTGAACTGTCCCTTGTGCGCTACTGCGCTACGGCAGCCAATGCGTCTTGGGGCGCTGCATTTTAGGCCAGCGTCCCCAATCACCCCAAGACGCCCCCGCGGGCGTTCGCCCGCCACCCTCACTTCGCCGGGCGGATCAAGGTGTATTGCACCCATTCGCCGCGGCGGAACAGTACGTTCAGCGGCTTGTCCTTGTCGGCGCGCGCAAGAGCGGCCTCGAAGTCCTTCACGCTCAGGACTTCGACGTTCGCCAGCGCCAGGATGATGTCGCCCTCGCGCAAACCGGCGCGCGCCGCGGGGCCCACGGCCTGCGCCACGAGCACGCCGCCGCGCAGCTTGAGCTCCTTCTTCTGCGCCTCGGTCAAAGGCCGCACCGCGAGGCCCAGCTGCTGCGCCGCGGACGAAGGCTTGCCTTCGCGTTCGCTCGGCTGGGCCACGGACTCATCGGGCTCGACCTCGGCCACGAGCACCGACAAGTCCTTGGTCTTGCCTCGGCGGAACACCGTGATCGTGCTGCGCGTACCCGGCTTGGTGCTGCCCACGAGGCGCGGAAGGTCGCTGACTTTTTCGATCGGCTTGCCATCGAAGCGCGTGATGATGTCGCCCGGCTCCATACCGGCCTTGTCCGCGGGCGAACCCGTTTCCACGCCCGTAACCAGCGCGCCCATGGGCTTGCCCAGGCCTATCGACTCGGCCACGTCCTTGGTCACCGGCCCGATCTGCACGCCGATGCGCCCGCGGATCACGCGCCCCGTGGTACGCAGCTGCTCGCTCACGCGCATGGCCTCGTCGATCGGGATGGCGAACGAAATGCCCATGTAGCCGCCCGAGCGCGAGTAAATCTGGCTGTTGATGCCCACGACCTCGCCGCGCATGTTGATCAGCGGCCCGCCAGAATTGCCGGGGTTGATGGCCACGTCGGTCTGGATGAAGGGCACGTAATCCCCCGTGTCGCGCTGCTTGGCGCTCACGATGCCCGCTGTGACCGAGTTTTCGAGCCCGAAGGGCGAACCGATCGCGATCACCCACTCGCCCACCTTGAGGCGGTTCACGTCGCCGATCTTCACCGCGGGCAGGCCCGTGGCGTTGATCTTCACGAGGGCGACGTCGGTGCGCTTGTCGCTGCCGATGATCTTGGCCTTGAACTCGCGCTTGTCGGTGAGCGTGACGATGACCTCGTCCGCGCCCTCGACCACGTGTGCGTTCGTCATCACATAGCCGTCTGCACTCAGGATGAAGCCCGAGCCCAGGCCCACTGGCTGCTCCTCCTGCGGCTGCGGGCGCTGCGGTTTTTGCTGGCGCGGCACGTTCGGGATCGGAAAGCCGAAGCGGCGCAAGAA
>CAVPUD010000078.1:0-24661 GCA_963708545.1 uncultured beta proteobacterium
GCTGAGCGGCAGCGCGTGCAATTCCTGCAGCAGCAAGGCAAGCTGCTGCGCCGCGGCCTCGACCACGGCACGGCCTTTGGCGGCGCTGGCTGCGGCGGCGTTGCCCACGGCGCCGGCGCGCTGGTAGTCCTGCATCTGCCAGCCGAGCTTGGCGCTTTTGCCGTTGCCTAAAATGGCGTAGCGCGCTGCGCGGTCTTGCGCGCTGGAGTGGAAGTGGCGCGCCTCGTGCATGGCCACGCGCGCTGGGGCGAGGTGCAGCATCATCGAGGTTTCGATCTCGCCCGCGTGGATGCCAAAGCGCTGCTCGGCGGCGCTGAACAGGCCCTGCACTTCATCGGGCAGCGGCAGGGTGAACCAGCTCGCGCCATAGACCAGCAAATCGCACTGCGCGCGCAACTCGCGCGCGACGATGTCCATCACGCTGACCTGCCCGCCGTGGCCGTTGAAGAGCAGCAGCTTTTTGACGCCGGCGCGCGCCACGCAGTGGCCGATTTCGGTCCACAGCGCGAGCACCGTGGCAGGCGTGAGCGTGAGCGTGCCGGCAAAACGGCTGTGCTCGGTGCTCAGCCCCAGGTTTTGCGGCGGCAGAAAGAGTACGGGCAAGTCGGCCGGCAGCAGCGGCAACGCGGCGTCGATCACGCCTTGCAGCAGGGTTGCATCGACCGAGAGCGGCAGGTGCGGCCCGTGCTGCTCGATCGCGGCCACGGGCAGCACGGCCACGGTCTGCGCCGCCAGGCCCGACGCCTGGCGCGCGGCAAACTCGCGCGCGCTCAGGTCGGCCCAAAAGCGCACGGGGGCGGGCGAAGCGGTGGATGGCGAAGCAGAGGCGTGCGAACCGGGCGAGGGGACAGCGGCGTTCATGCCTGCGATGGTAGCGGCGCGAGGGGCGGGAGGTGAGGTGCGAGGGCTACTGACTTTGGCTGCGCTCAGCGAGCCTTTCAGAGCAGCTTGACCAGCGTCGCCACGACCGCGGCCTGCGCGACCAGCATGCCGGCGACCCATTTGATGAGGTCGGTCTTGGCGTCCGCGAGGTCGGCCTTGGTGGCCATGCGCAATTCGATCAGATCGGTCTTGGTGGCCAATTGGGTCTGTTCCGTGAGCGCATCCGCCAGCGCCTCGGCCTGCTCTTCGGCCAAGCGCGGCTCCATGCCGGCGGCTTTGAGCCGGTTGGCGTATTTGAGAGTGTCAAACGTGATCGCGCTCATGGCGCGCAGTTTAGCAATTCCCGCCATGACAAATCGCAACGCCGCCTCGCCAGCATGCGCTACGCTTGCCGTGTTTCACCGCTGATTCATAAAACCATGTCCCAAGCCCCCGTGCCAGCCCTCACGTCCGTCTGGCGCCGCTACCGCTGGCTGCGCGCTGCGGCCTGGGCGCTGCTGGCGCTGGGGTTGTGGTGGCTGCTCGGCTGGCTGGCATTGCCGAGCCTGCTGCACCGCCCGCTGGAGCGGCTCGCGAGCGCGCAGCTGGGCCGGCAGGTGACGGTGGGCGCGATCGAGTTCAAGCCCTGGTCGCTGGAGCTCACGCTGCGCGACCTGAGCGTGGCCGGCACCACTGATGCCGCTGGTGCCGGCGGTAAGCAGGGCGCGCCGGCCACGCCGCCGCAGTTGCACATCGCCAGTATTTACGTCGATGCCGAGCTGCAGTCGCTGCTGCGCCTGGGGCCGGTGGTGGATGCGCTGCGCATCGACGCGCCCGTGCTGCGGCTCACGCACCAGGGGCAGGGGCGCTACGACGTGGACGACCTCATCGCCAAGTTCACGGCACCCTCTGAAAAGCCGCCTTCGAGCAGCGGCCCGCTGCGCATGGCGCTACACAATCTGGAGCTGACGAACGGCAGCATAGACTTTGCCGACCTGCCTGCCGGCACGACGCACCGCGTGCGCGGGCTGCACCTGGGGCTGCCGTTTTTGAGCACCCTGCCCGCGCAGCGCACGACGTACGTGGCGCCGCAGCTTTCGTTCACCGTGAACGGCAGCCCCTTCGACCTGAAGGCGCAGGCGCAGCCCTTTACGCCCGAGCGTGCCGGCAAGGTCGCGCTGCACTGGAAGGGCGCCGATCTGGCGCCCTATCTGCCCTACCTGCCGGCCAGCCTGCCGGTGCGGCTGCAGAGTGCGGTGCTGGACGGGGACTTGCAGCTGAGTTTTGCGCAGGCGCCGCGCCCCAGCGTGCAGCTCACGGGGCAGGTGCGGGCGCGCCAGCTGCGCCTGGCCGACCGGCAGGCGCAGCCGCTGTTGGCGCTAGAGCAGCTGCGCGTGGACCTGGCCGACGTGCGTCCGCTCGAGCGCGTGGTGAAGCTCGCGCTGGTCGAGCTGACGGCCCCGCAGGTCTATGCCGCGCGCCGCGCAAATGGGGCATTGAATTGGGCCCAACTCGGCGTCCAGACTGCACAGGCAGCTCCTGATTCCGCTAACAAAGCAAGCCCCCCAAAGGTGCTCGGAGCCGGTGCGCCGAACGAACCCGGCAAGGGGGCCGCCGCGGCTGGAGCCGGCGCTGGCACTGCCAAGGCCGCCGCGCAAGGCGCCAGCGCCCCCGCGAGTGCTCCGGCAAGCACCCCCGCCGATACGGCGCCCGTCCCCGCCGACGCGGGCTGGAACGTCGAAGTGGTGCGTGTCGCCGTGCAGGGCGGGCGCGTGCAGTGGCGCGACGAGAGCACGCGCCCTGCGGCGGCGCTCGAAGTGCACCACATCAGCCTGGAGGCAAGGGGTTTTGCACTGCCCTGGCGCAAGCCCATGCCGCTGCACGGCGCACTGGAGCTGCCCGCGCAGGGCACGCTCGCCTTCGAGGGCGAGGTGGGTGCGAACCAGGCCAAGTTGCAGGTCAAGGCCAAGAACGTGGCGCTGCAGCTCGCGGCGCCGTACCTGGCGCAGGTGCTCGAGCCCACCTTGACGGGCCAACTCGACGGCACGCTGGGCCTGCAGTGGCAGGCGCCCGGCGCGGGCGCTGGCGCTGGTACGGGCGCTGGTACGGGCGCTGGTACGGGCGCTGGTACGGGCGCTGCTGCCGCAGACGCTGCGCACGCTGCGGGCCTGCGTGTGAGCGCACAGCCGCTGGTGCTGCAAAAGCTGGTTCTGCGACAGGGCAAGGACACGCTGGCCAGCGTCGGCAGGATAGAACTGCAAGGCGCCGAGGCCGACCTGGCGCAGCGCCAGATCACGCTGCAGCGCCTGGCCATTGCCGAGCCGCAGCTGGCCGTCGCGCGCGAGCCCCAAGGCCGCTGGATGTTCGAGCGCTGGCTGCGTGGCGGCGCTCAGGCGGCGGGCGCCGATGCACAGTCGCCCGCCAAAGCCGCTGCTCAGGCCGCCGAACCCGCCGCTGAGAAATCCACCGCAAAGGCAAAAGCCGCGCAGGCCGCACCAGCAACCACGCCCTGGCGCGTGCAGCTGGGCGAGCTGGCGCTCAGCGGCGGCGCCGTCGATTACCGCGACGAGGCGCAGGGCGCCACCGTGCGGCCCGTGGCGCTGCGCTTGTCGGCGCTGCAAATTCAGGCGCGCGCGCTGAGCACCGAAGGGCGCAAGCCCATTGCGCTGCAGCTTTCGGCCCAGGTGGCCGCGCGCCGCGGCAAGCCGGGCGAGCTGCGCTACCAAGGCAGCGTGACGCCCACGCCGCTCGCGCTGCAAGGCCGCATCACAGCGCTGAAGCTGCCGCTGCACGCGCTCGACGGCTACCTGGCAGAGTTCCTGGAGCTCCGTCTGCGCCATGCCGATCTGGGCTTTCTGGGCCAGCTCGCGTATGCGCAAACGCCGCAGGGGCCGAAGCTGCTGCTGGCGGGCGACGTGGCGCTCGACGCCGTGCGCGCCGACAGCACCGCTGCCTCCTCCGCCAAGACGGCGTCGCAGGTGGGGCAGGAGCTGCTCTCCTGGCAAGACCTGAGCCTGCGCGGCCTGCGCCTGGCGCTGGCGCCGCAGCAGCCGCTGCGCCTAGACGTGCGCGAGACCAGCCTCAGCGACTTTTACGGCCGCATCGCGCTCAATGAGGAAGGGCGTCTGAACCTCGCCGACATCGTCAAGAGCACGGGCAAAGGTACGGGCAAGGACGCAGGCAAGGACGCGGACGCGGTCGGCGCGGGCGCGCCGGGCAGCGCCAGTGCCTCGCCCCCGGCCGCAGCGCCCGCGCAGGCAGCGGCGCAAACCGTCGCCCAAGCCACGCCGCAAGCCCCCGCCCCCACCACGCAACCTACCCCGCAAACCGCCCCGGCGCGCGACCCGCTGGCCCCCGTGATCCACTTCGGGCCCATGAGCCTGGTCAACGGCACGGTGCAGTTTTCGGACTTCTTCATCCGCCCCAACTACTCGGCCGACCTGTCGCAGCTCACGGGCAAGCTCAGCGCGTTCTCGTCCGAGGCGCCGAACGGCGTGCCCGAGCTCGCCGAGCTCGAGCTGCGCGGGCGCGTCGAAGGCTCGGCCACGCTCGAAGTCACGGGCAAGCTCAACCCGCTCGTGCGCCCGCTGGTGCTCGACATCCAGGGCAAGGCGCGTGACCTGGACCTGCCGCCGCTGTCGCCCTACGCCATCAAATACGCGGGCCACGGCATCGAAAGCGGCAAGCTCAACATGGACGTGGCCTACAAGGTACAGCCCGACGGGCAGCTGACCGCCAGCAACAAGCTGGTGCTGCGCCAGCTCACCTTTGGCGAGCCCGTAGAAGGCGCGCCAGCCAGCCTGCCCGTGCGCCTGGCCACGGCGCTGCTGGCCGACAGCAACGGCGTGATCGACCTCGACCTGCCCATCAGCGGCTCGCTCAACGACCCGCAGTTCCGCCTAGGGTCGGTGATCCTCAAGATCCTGGGCAACATCATCACGCGCGCCGTCACCGCGCCCTTCCGGCTGCTCGCGCACGCTTTTGGCGGCGGCACCGAAGACCTGGGCCAGGTGGTGTTCGCCCCCGGCAGCCCCGAGCTCACGGCCGAGGCGCGCCAACAGCTCGACAAGGTCGCGCAAATGCTCAGCGAAAAGCCTGCGCTGCAAGTCAGCGTGACGGGCATGGTGAACCTCGCGCAGGAGCGCGAGGGCCTGCAGCGTGAGCGCCTGCGTCAGCTCGTGCTGGCCGAAAAGCGCCGCGCGGGCCGCGGCAGCGCAGCCAAAGAGCCCGCCACCCCATCTGCCAGCGATGCGGCGAAGGCCCCCGCTGCCGCCGTGCAAGACTTGGCCGCCGATGAGGCGCCCACCTTGTCCGCCGACGAATACGCGAGCCTGCTCAAGCGCGTGTACCGCCGCGCCGACATTCCCAAACCGCGCAACCTGCTGGGCCTGACCAAAGACCTGCCCGTGCCCGAGATGGAAGCGCTGCTGCTCGCGCACCTGCCTGCAAGCGAAGACCTCGCCCACGAAGTGGCCACGCACCGCGCCCAGGCCGTCGTGCGCTACCTGAGCGCGCACCAACTGCCCTTGGAGCGCCTGTTCGTCAACGCCCCCAAGGTCAGCACCACGCCCGAAGAAGGCTGGGTGCCACGCGCGAAGCTGGGGCTGGCGATGCATTGAACCCAGATTGTCCATTAGGCGGTGCTGCGCACCTACGCGGGCGCTGGCGGACGTCTGACGGTCATTTTGGCCGCTGCTTCGGCGCCCATGGCACCGGCCATGGGCTGCTCAGCCGCGACCAAACTGCCGCGCCAGTCGCCTCGCCATCGTCCCGCGTCCTAATGAACAATCTGGGTTGAACCTAAATCCGGCAGTTGACCGCTGCATTTTGTCTGCAACTCTTTGATTTTTCGAATGATTTTTCACGCTGCGAAGTGCACCCATCGGGTCAGAGCGCTGCGCACCCGATCGCGCCGCCCTCGGGCACGCTGGCCGCGTTGCAAATCCTCGCCATGGCACCCGCCATGGCTGCGGTTTGCGCCTTGCCGGTGCACCCGATGACGACACGCTCGGGCGCGCTCAACTGCCGGATTTAGGTTGAACGCCGTGCGGCTGCTTGGCGTTCTCGTACCTCATGTTGAAACGCTGAAATTGCTTGAAAACGCTCTGCCGCCTTCGAGCATGCCCAGCATGGCTGCCCATCAAGTTGCCGCCACCGCCTTGGGACAGCTGACCGCCAGAGGTGAGTTTGTCTATCGGGATGCGATGGCTTCGTTGGGTCCCCCGCAGCGCATGCGCCGGTTTTTTGTGGGCCTGGACTTACGCAAACAAGGATGCAGCGAGGTGTTTTGCCATGGGGCGAACGCCTTGCCTAACCCCGATTTGCGTAAGTCGTGTGGGCTTAAGGCCCGGCAAGCCCCGTCACGGGCTAAGACCAAAAGTAAGACCTGGCGCAGCGGGAAAATAAAAACCCCAAGTAAATCAATTACTTGGGGTTTGCAACTGGCGGAGAGGGTGGGATTCGAACCCACGGTACGCTTGCACGTACGCCTGATTTCGAGTCAGGTACATTCGACCACTCTGCCACCTCTCCAGGTGCGCCAAAGCGTTAAATTATAGCAAACGGTTCACTATTCAAGCGTCTTCAGGGCTTGGCGCAAGTCGCGTCTGGCCGCCCAGGTAGGGGCGCAGGGCTTCGGGGACGGTTACGCTGCCGTCGGCCTGCTGGTAGTTTTCGAGCACGGCGACGAGCGTGCGGCCCACGGCGAGGCCCGAGCCGTTGAGCGTGTGCACCAGTTCGTTTTTACCTTGCGCATTTTTGAATCGGGCCTGCAGCCGGCGCGCCTGAAAAGCTTCGCAATTGCTCACCGAGCTGATTTCGCGGAAGGTGTTTTGGCCGGGCAGCCAGACTTCGAGGTCGTAGGTCTTGGCGGTGCCAAAGCCCAGGTCGCCGGTGCATAGGCTCATGACGCGGTAGTGCAGGCCCAGGCGCTGCAGCACGGCCTCGGCGTGGTGTGTCATGGCTTCGAGCGCTTCATAGCTTTTTTCGGGGTGCACGATCTGCACGAGCTCGACTTTGTCGAACTGGTGCTGGCGGATCATGCCGCGCGTATCGCGTCCGTGGCTGCCGGCTTCGGAGCGAAAGCAGGGGGTGTGCGCGGTGAGTTTGCGCGGCAGCTCGCTCTCAAGGAGCACGGTGTCGCGCACGAAGTTGGTGAGTGGTACTTCGCTCGTGGGGATGAGGTAGAGCGCGGCCTGCTCGGGCGTGGGATCGGCATCCTGCCCGCCTTTTTGCGCGGCAAAAAGGTCACCTGCGAACTTGGGCAATTGGCCAGTGCCCAAGAGCGAGTCGGCGTTGACGATGTAGGGTACGTAGCACTCGGTGTAGCCGTGCTCGCCGGTTTGCAGGTCGAGCATGAACTGAGCGAGCGCGCGGTGCAGGCGCGCGAGCGGGCCTTTCATGACAGAAAAGCGTGCGCCCGAGAGTTTGGCGCCGGTTTCGAAGTCCAGCCCCAGCGGCGTGCCGACATCGACGTGGTCTTTGGGCGTGAAGTCGAACTGCGGCGGTGTGCCCCACCGGCGCACTTCGACGTTGGCACTCTCGTCCGCCCCCACGGGCACGCTTGCGTGCGGCAGGTTGGGCACGGCGAGCAGCAGCGCGTGCAGCTCGGCCTGGATTTGTTCGAGGCGCGTGGCGGAGCGCTCGAGTTCGTCCTTGAGCTGCGCGACCTCGCTCAGGAGCGCTTCGGCACTCTCGCCCCGCGCTTTGTGCTGGCCGATCTGTTTGGAAAGGCTGTTGCGCCGCGCCTGCAGCTCTTCGGTGCGTGTTTGCAGCGTTTTGCGCTCGGCTTCGAGCGCCTGGAAGGAGGCCACGTCGAGGAAGGGCTGGGGTTTTTTGCGCGTTTCGAGCCGCGCGATGACGCTGGGCAGGTCTTTGCGGAGGAGGAGGATGTCGAGCATGCGCGGGATTCTAGAGGTTGCGGGTGCCGGGAAAAGGCTCCGACCAAAGGGCGCAGCAGGGGTGATGGTGGAACGCTTCCTGCATACACTCTTTGGCGCGGTCGCAGCGGTGCCTGAGTCGCCTTGGGGAATCAGAGGCGCGGCCGTTTTTCATGTGCTGCTCAGAGCGCCCGCGGTGGTGAGCAGCTTGCAAAGGTGTGCCGCACATGGAAAGTTACCTGCTCGACTGGGCCAATTTACTGCTGCGTTGGTTGCATGTGGTCACGGCGATCGCCTGGATAGGGTCTTCGTTTTACTTCGTTTTCCTCGACAGCAGCCTCACGCCGCCGCAGGATGAGGCATTGCGCCGCCAGGGCGTGAGCGGCGAGCTGTGGGCCGTGCACGGCGGCGGCTTTTACCACCCGGTGAAGTTCGGTGTCGCGCCGCCGCAGCTGCCCGCGCACCTGCATTGGTTTTTCTGGGAAAGCTACAGCACCTGGCTCAGCGGCTTTGCGCTCTTTACGGTGTCGTATCTGTGGAATGCGGGCACCTATCTGATAGACAAGTCGCGCATGGACTGGCCGCCGGCGCAGGCCGTGGCGCTGGCGCTGGGTTTTCTGGTGGTGTTTTGGTTGCTGTACGACGCTATCTGCCGTATCTGGGGGCAACGCCCGCGCGGCGACGCCATCGTCGGCGCGCTGGTGCTTGGGCTCGTGGCGGCGGCGTCCTGGCTGGCCTGCCATTGGTTTGCCGGGCGCGCGGCCTTTTTGCTCGTGGGTGCGATGCTTGCCACGTGCATGAGCGCGAACGTGTTTTTCTGGATCATCCCGGGCCAGCGCAAGATGGTGGCGGCCCTGCGTGCGGGGCAGCCGGTCGATCCGCTGCACGGCTTGCGCGGCAAGCAGCGCAGCGTGCACAACACGTATTTCACGCTGCCGGTGGTGTTCGCGATGCTCAGCGGGCATTACAGTTTCCTCTGGAGCCAACCGCAGAACTGGCTGGTGCTCGTGCTCATGATGTTCGCGGGCGCGAGCATCCGCCAGTTTTTCGTGCTGCGCCACGGCTACAAGCTTGGGCGCAATCGCCATCCGCTGCCGTATGCGCTCGTGGGCGTGGCGGTGCTCGCGGGCCTGATCTGGTGGCTACGGCCGCAGGCACAGACTTTAGATACTGCTATATCGATAGCTAATAGCCCAAGCGTATCAAGCGCTAGAGGCCAAAATGACACTGAAAAAGTGGAGGCCGTGGTGCAACAGCGCTGCACGTCTTGCCACGGCATGCAGGTGCAGATGAAGGGCTTGCGTTTGGACCTGCCAGACAGCCTGCGCCGGCACGCGCAGGCGATCTATCAGCAGGTGGTGGTGGAAAAACGCATGCCCATGAACAATGCCACGCAGATGACCGAGGCCGAGCGCGCGCTCATCGCGCAGTGGTACATGTCGGGCGCAGCGGATGCAAGGGACGGTGCGGCGGGTGGCGATGCGATTACGCGGGCGCGGCCTTGAGCGCAGGCGTGGCTGGCGCTGTGGCCAGCGTGGGCTTGCGCGGCAGGCCCAGGCCCGCGAGGTACACGTCGAGCGTGGCACTGCCGGCTTGCACGAGGTCGAAGCCGGTGGGGTCGAGCAGCCACTGGTTGACCAGCCCTTCGAGCAGCACCTGCAGCCCGAGCACGGCGGTGTCGAGCGGCACGGGGGGTGCGACGGCGCGCACCGCAAAGGCTTTTTCGAGCGTCTGGCGGTTGCGCTGCAGGCACTCGGCGTGCACGCGCAGGTGGCGCGACTGCACGGCGCCGAGTTCATCGACGTATTCGACCTTGTGCGTGGCGATCTGCAGCACGCGGCGCGTTTGCGCGTCAGTGGCGATCAGGTGCAGCACCTCGAGCATGGCGGCGTGCAGTTCGGCCACCGGGTCTTGGGCCTGTGCGAGCTGCTCGTGCGCGAGCATTTGTTCGAGCGGCAGGCTCACGCGCTCCATCATGGCGTTGACGAGGTCGGCCTTGTCCTTGAAGTGCCAATAGATCGCGCCGCGCGTGGCGTGCGCGGCCATGGCGATGTCATTGAGCGAGGTACGCGAAACGCCACGCGCCTGAAACAGTTGTTCGGCAGCATCGAGCAGGCTCTTGCGCGTGGCCTGCGCGTCGGCCTTGGTGCGTCTAGCCATCAAAAACCCTCCAATGTGCGTGCCGATCGGGCGAATATACATACATTCGCGGATGTATATATACTGCGCCGCTTCATGCCGCGACCAGGCTGATGGATAGGCGCTCGCTTGGCACGCGGGATGCATGGCCTGGGACTGCAACGTTTCCCCCATTTTGTGTCGTGCTCGCCGGGTTTGCTGGCGGGGCGAACGTCTGATTTTTTATCGAAGGAACACCATGCCTGCCTTGCGACATGCCGAGACTGTTCTACCGTTTTCCTCCGCGGCGCCAGCGTCGCGTTTGCGCGCCGGGCTCGTGGCGATGGCGGTGTGTGCCACCGTGCTGTTGAGTGCCTGCGGCAAGCCCGAGGCACCTGCCGGCGCCGGTGCGCAGCGCCCGCCGCCCGAAGTGGGCGTGGTCACGGTGCAGCCCGGCGAAGTCGGCTTGGTGACCGAGCTGCCCGGCCGCGTGGAGGCTTTCCGCATCGCGCAGGTGCGCGCGCGCGTGGCGGGCATCGTGCAAAAGCGGCTGTTCCGGGAAGGCAGCGACGTCAAGGCGGGCGAGCTGCTCTATGCCATCGACCCGGCGCCCTACCAGGCTGCCTTGCAAAGTGCCGAGGCCGCGCTCGCGCGCGCGCAGGCCAATGTGCTGCAGGCCACGGCGCTGGCCGAGCGCTATAAGCCGCTCGTGGCCGCGAATGCCGTGAGCAAGCAGGACTACGACAACGCCGTGGCGGCGCAAAAGCAGGCCGAGGCCGACGTGGCCGCAGGCAAGGCCGCCGTGCAGACCGCGCGCATCAACCTCGGTTACGCGAGCGTCACGGCGCCGATTGCGGGGCGCATCGGGCGCGCGCTCGTGACCGAGGGCGCGCTCGTGGGACAGGGCGAGGCCACGCAACTGGCCGTGATCCAGCAGATCGACCCCGTGTACGTCAACTTCACGCAATCGGCCACCGAAGTGATGCAGCTGCGCAACGCCATGGCGGCGGGGCAGCTGCAGGGTGTGGGCAATGAAAACGCGGCGCGCGTGCGCATCGCGCTCGAAGACGGCAGCGAATACGCCCTGCCCGGAAAATTGCTGTTTTCGGACCTGACGGTGGACCAGGCCACGGGCCAGATCACGCTGCGCGCCGAGGTACCCAACCCCAAGGGTGACTTGCTGCCAGGCTTGTACGTGCGTGTGCGCGTCGAGCAGGCGCAGTTGTCCAACGGCATCACGGTGCCGCAGCAGGCCGTCACGCGCACGCAGCAGGGCGACACCGTCACGGTGGTCAGCCCCGACGGCAAGCTCAGCCCGCGCAAGGTCAAAGTTGGCGCGGCGCGCGGCAACCAGTGGGTGGTGCTCGACGGCCTCAAGGCGGGTGAGCAAGTCATGGTGGACGGCTTCCAGAAGCTGATGATGCTGCCACCGGGCACCCCTGTGAAGGCCGTGCCTTGGCAGCCCGCCGCAGCAAGGGGCCCGGGGGCCAGTGCGGCCGCAGTCTCGGGTGCGCAGGCTGCGCCGGCAGCCGCCTCCTCGCCCGCCAGCGCGGCCAGCGCTCCCGCTGCAGCGCGCCAGTGAGCGCCCCAGTAGCTAAGAACAAAGAGGAGCGCTCTCCATGGCCAAGTTCTTCATTGACCGCCCGATTTTTGCCTGGGTGGTTGCCATCTTCATCATGGTGCTGGGCGGCGTGTCGATCACGCAGCTGCCCGTGGCGCAGTATCCCACGGTGGCGCCGCCCAGCATCGTGGTGTCGTTCACCTACCCCGGTGCGTCCGCGCAGACGCTCGAAGACAGCGTGATCGCCGTGGTCGAGCGCGAGATGAACGGCGCCACCGGCCTCGCCTACATGGAGGCCGTGAGTCAGGCCGACGGCACGGGCTCGCTGACGCTGAGCTTCGAGCCCGGCATCGACCCCGACATGGCGCAGGTGGACGTACAAAACCGCCTCTCGCGCGCCACGCCGCGCCTGCCCGCGGCGGTGACCCAGCAGGGCGTGAAGGTGGACAAGTCACGCTCGAACTTCCTGCAGTTCGCCATGCTTTCGTCCGAATCGCCGGACGTCACTCTTTATGACCTGACCGACTATGCGGCGCGCAACGTGGTGCCCGAACTGCAGCGTGTGCCCGGTATCGGCCAGGTGCAGCTCTTTGGCGCCGAGCGCTCCATGCGCGTGTGGATAGACCCGGCCAAGATGCAGGGCTACAACGTCTCCACCGCCGACATCGCCTCCGCCATCCAGGCGCAGAACGCGCAGGTGTCCTCGGGCAGCCTGGGCAACATGCCCAATCTGAAAGAGCAAACCATCACCGCCACCGTGGTAGTGCCAGGGCAGCTCAGCACGGTGGAGCAGTTCGGCAAGATCGTGCTGCGCGCCAACCCCGACGGCTCCACGGTGCGGCTCAAGGACGTGGCGCGTATCGAACTTGGCGTCGAGGCGTACATGACTTCGGCGCGCCTCAACGGCAAGCCGGCCGCAGGCATTGGCATACAGCTCTCGCCCAGCGGCAACGCGCTCGCGTCGGCCAAGATGGTGCGTGCGCGGCTGCAGGAACTGGAGAAGTATTTCCCCAAAGGGGTGCGCTGGAGTCTGCCTTACGACAGCTCCAAATTTGTCTCGATCTCGATCGAGAAGGTGGTGCAGACCTTGTTCGAGGCCATCGTGCTGGTGTTCATCGTGATGTTTTTGTTTTTGCAAAACATCCGCTACACCCTGATTCCGACCATCGTCGTTCCCGTGGCGCTGTTGGGCACCTTCGGCGCCTTGCTGGCCATGGGATTTTCGATCAACGTGCTGACCATGTTCGGCATGGTGTTGGTGATCGGTATCGTGGTGGACGATGCCATCGTGGTGGTGGAAAACGTCGAGCGCATCATGAGTGAGGAGGGCTTGTCGCCGCGTGAGGCAACGCGCAAGGCCATGGACCAAATCTCCGGCGCTGTGGTCGGCATCACCGTGGTGCTGGTGTCGGTGTTTTTGCCGCTCGCGTTTTTTGCGGGCTCTGTGGGCAACATCTACCGCCAGTTTTCGGCGGTGATGGCCGTGTCCATCGCTTTTTCGGCCTTTCTCGCGCTCTCGCTCACGCCGGCTTTGTGCGCGACGCTGCTCAAGCCCGTCGAGGCCGGGCATCACCACGAGAAAAAAGGCTTTTTCGGCTGGTTCAACCGCAGCTTCACCCGCAGCGCCAAGCGCTATGAAGGCTGGGTGGCCAAGCTCCTGCACCGCGGCGGCCGCATGATGCTCGTCTATGTGGCCCTGGTGGCGGCTGTGGGTTTGCTCTATCTGCGCCTGCCCACTTCCTTTTTGCCCAATGAGGATCAGGGCTATGCGCTGGTGAACATCCAACTGCCGCCGGGCGCGGCCAACAGCCGTACCGGTGCTGTGGTAAAGCAGGTCGAGGACTTCATGCTCAAGCAGTCCGAGGTTGACAACATCGTGACCGTGCAAGGCTTCAGCTTCTCGGGGCGTGGGCAAAACGCCGGCATCGCGTTTGTCACGCTCAAGGACTGGGCCGAGCGGCCCGGTGCCGAGCACAGCGTCGATGCCATCGTGGGGCGCGGCATGGCGGAGTTCTCGAAAATTCGCGACGCCTTCATCTTCGCGCTGAGTCCGCCGCCGATTCCCGAACTCGGTAACAGCACGGGCTTCGCATTTCGTTTGCAGGACCGCGGCAGCAACGGCCACGATGCGCTCGTGAATGCGCGCAATCAACTGCTAGGCATGGCCATGCAGAGCCCCGTGCTCACAGGCGTGCGCCCCGACGGCCTCGAAGACGCGCCGCAGCTGCAGGTGGACATAGACCGCGACAAGGCGAGCGCGCAAGGGGTGAGCTTTGCGGCCATCAACAACGCCATCTCGGTCGCTTTTGGCTCGTCCTACATCAACGACTTCCCGAACGCGGGGCGCATGCAGCGCGTCGTCGTGCAGGCCGATGCCCCTGCGCGCATGCAGCCTGAAGACATCCTCAAGCTCACCGCCATCAACAGCAAGGGCAACCTGGTGCCGTTTTCCACCTTTGCCACGACGCGCTGGGTGACCGGCCCCATGCAGACGGTGCGCTATAACGGCTACCCCTCGATGCGCATCGCGGGCAACGCCGCGCCGGGCTACAGCACGGGCCAGGCCATGGCCGAGATGGAGCGCCTGGCGGCGCAACTGCCCGCAGGCTTCGGCTTCGAGTGGACGGGCCAGTCGCGCGAGGAAAAGATCGCCGGCGCGCAGGCCATCGTGCTTTATGCGTTCGCCATCCTGGCCGTGTTCCTGTGCCTGGCCGCGCTGTACGAGAGCTGGTCGATCCCGTTCTCGGTGCTGCTGGTGGTGCCGCTGGGCGTGCTCGGCATGTTGCTCGCGGTGCTCATGCGCAGCATGCCCAATGACGTGTACTTCCAGGTCGGCCTCGTGACCATCATTGGCCTGTCGGCGAAAAACGCGATTCTGATCATCGAATTCGCCAAGGACTTGCAAGCCGAGGGGCGCAGCGTGTTCGACGCGGCACTGCAGGCGGCGCACCTGCGTTTCCGGCCGATCCTGATGACCTCCATGGCCTTCATCCTCGGCGTGGTGCCGCTGGCCATCGCGACCGGAGCGAGCTCGGCCAGCCAGCGCGCGATCGGCACGGGCGTGATCGGCGGCATGCTCACCGGCACCTTTTTGGCGATCTTTTTCGTGCCGACCTTCTTCGTCGTGGTGCGCAGCCTGTTCAAGGGTGAGCCGCGCCCTGGGCAGGCCGCTCCCGCAGCCGCCGCAGAACACAAGGAAAACTGAACCATGGCTTCGACCGTTTTCGCGCCCCGTTTGCGCTGGACTGCGGCCCTGCTGGCCTTGGGGCTCAGCGCCTGCTCTTTGATTCCGACCTACGAGCGCCCCGCTGCGCCCGTGGCGCCGCAGTGGCCCAGCGTGCCTGGCGGCGCGGCGGCGCCCGTCGCCGACACAGCCAAGCCGCAGGCGACCGACATCCGCTGGCAGGATTTCGTCAACGACGCGCGCCTGCGCGCCCTCGTGGAAATGACCCTCGCCAACAACCGCGACCTGCGCGTCGCCGCGCTCACGATAGAGCAGGCGCGGGCGCAATACCAGATCAACCGCGCGAACCAACTGCCCACCGTGAGCGCGGGGTTGACGGGCAGCTACCAGCCCGGTGCCAACGGCAACATGGCGCACGCCTACACCGTGGGCCTGACCATGGCGAGCTGGGAGATCGACCTGTTCGGGCGCCTGCAAAGCCTCAAGGAAGCGGCGCTCGCGCAGTTCTTTGCTACGCAAGAGGCGCGCAGCGCGGTGCAGACCAGCTTGATTGCCTCGGTCGTGAGCACCTGGCTGAGCCTGCAGACCGACGACGAGCTGCTCGCGCTGACCGAGCGCACGCTGGCCACGCGCGAAGAGTCGCTCAAGCTCATCCGCATGCGCTTCGAGCAGGGCGTGGCGTCCGAGCTCGACCTGCGCCAAGCAGAGTCGCTCGCCGCCACGGCGCGCGCCACGCTCGCGCAGCAAAAACGCCAGCGCGCGCTCGACTTCAACGTGCTCACCTTGCTCGTGGGCCAAAGCGTGCCCGAGTCACTGCTCGACACGCACCACGGCGTGCAATTCGTCGATGTGCCCGCAGGCATGCCGTCCGACCTGCTCACGCGCCGCCCCGACATTCGCCAAGCCGAACAGCAGCTGATCGCCGCCAACGCCAACATCGGCGCGGCGCGTGCGGCCTTCTTCCCGCGCATCTCGCTCACGGCCTCGACGGGCAATGCGAGCAACCAGCTCTCCGACCTGTTCAGCGGCGGCACCTGGGTGTGGACGCAGGCCAACCAGACCTTGCTGACGATTTTTGATGCCGGGCGCAACCAGGCCGGGCTCGATTCCGCCCGCGCGGGCCGCGAGATTGCGGTGGCGCAGTACGAAAAAGCCATACAGACGGCGTTCCGCGAAGTCTCCGACGCGCTCGCGGGCCGCGCTACGCTCGGCGACCAGGTGCACGCGCTGCAGCAGCAGGTCGATGCCGCGCTGGCCAGCTACCGCCTGTCCGACCAGCGCTACCGCAGCGGCGTGGCCAGCCACCTCGAACTGCTCGACGCGCAGCGCACGCTGTTCGCGGCGCAGCAGGCGCTCGCGCAGACGCAGCTCGCACAGCGGCAGAACCAGGTGCTGCTCTACAAGGCGCTGGGCGGCGGCTGGAGCGAGGGCGAAGCCTCGCTGGCGAAAAACTGAGCTTGCGCGCCGCGCTGCCTGCCGCTCAGGCAGCGCGTGCCAGTTCCGTGGCCGCTTGCACGGGTGCGGGGCTGAGGCGCACGGCGATGCCGCTCGCGGCGAGCTTGGCATCGTGCTTGGCCAGAGCAGCCAGGTTGGCCACGTCTTCGGCGCGGCGCAGCGCGCCCGGCGCGATGCGCACCACACCAATCGACAAGGTGGTGCAGGGAAAGAAGCGGCGCACGCCGTCACGGTCTTCGGCGTAGATGCCCCCGGCCTGGCGCGCGGCCTCGTCGAACAGCAAGAGGGCCTCGCGTGCGAACTCCGCCACGAGGTTCTCGCAGCGCTGCAGCCAGTCGCTGCTCTGGAACAGCAGCATGAAGTCGTCGCCCCCCACATGCCCGACGAAGTCGCGGCGCGGGTCGCAGTGCGCCGTGGCCAGCCGGGCCAGCAGGCGGATCATCTGATCGCCGCGCCAGTAGCCGTAGTAGTCGTTGAAGGGCTTGAAGTGGTTCAGGTCGGCATAGCAGGCCGTGAATTCGGCGCCGTTGTCCAGCAGGCGCTGTATGTGCAGGCTGATGGGGATGTTGCCGGGCAGGAAGGTCAAGGGATTGGCGTGGCGCGCGGCCTCGATGCGCGTTTCTGTGACGGCGCGCACCAGCTGGGCGCCCGTGCCCAAGCCCAGATAGCGGCCATTGTCGGTCACGATGTAGCCATCGTTGAGGTAGCGCTGATCCTGCGAGGTGAGGATGCCCATGAGCTGCTCCACGTCACAGTCGAGCTCGACCACGCGCGGCGACGGATTGGCGAATGCCAGGCAGGACTTGCGGCCATGGACCTCGCGGAAGTAGAGCGTGGCGTAGCGGTTCATGAACTGCAGGCGGTTGACCAGTGCGATGGGGCGCGTGCCCTCGACCACGGGCAAGGCGTGCAGGGTCGGGTGCGAGTGGAACAGTGCGGCAACGGCGTCGTTGCTCGTGTCGGGGCTGACGGCCGGTGCCTGCACCATGGGGAGGCTGCGCAGAATGCCGGCGCGGGCCGTCTGTCCCAAATGAGGCAGCACGGCCACGCGCCGGTCTTGCAGCACGGCCAGCGCCACATCTTCCAGGCAGGCACGCGGCGCTTGCGCCGGGCGGCCAAGCAGCCAGCCTTGGCCGAAAGGGATGTCCAGATCGCGCAGGACGTGCAAGTCCTCGCGGGTCTCTATGCCCTCAGCGATCAGCTGCGTGCCAAACATTTCGGCGATGCCTTTGATGGCCTGCAGCATCTGCAGCTTTTCCGGGTGCGCGCTGATGGCGTGGATGAAGTGCTTGTCGATTTTCACGAAGTCGGGCTTGACCTCGGACCACAGGCGCAGGCTGGAACGGCCGTCGCCGAAGTCGTCGAGCGCCAGGCGTATGCCGCAGGCGTGCACGGTTTTGACGGCTGCGCGCAGCGTGGCCATGTCGGCCACGCGCTCGTGTTCGGTGACTTCGAGCACCAGCATGCGCGCCTTGCTCCCCATGCTGCGCACCGCTTGCGCGAGCTTGGCGCCGAAAATGGACACGCCCAGCACCAGCGCGTCGGCGCTGATGTTGACGAACAGGCGCCCCGGCGCGGTGCCGCACGGATGCGTGGCCGCCCAGTCGCGCAGCGCCGTGAAGATGCAAAACAGCTCGAAGTCGGCCAGCACGTGCTCGCGCTGCGCCTGCTCCAGCAGCGCTATGGGGGTGTGCCATGCCGTATCCCGCGGGCCGCGAATCAAGGCCTCGTGGGCATACACCCCGCCCGCGCGCAAGTCGCCCAAGGGCTGGAACACGCAGTGCAGGGCGCCCGCGCGCACCAGACGCGCCAGCACCCCCGTGCCGTGGCGCAGCGCGGGGGAGAGCAGGGCCAGCATGGCCGCATGCCGGTCGGACGGTGGTATCTGTGTCATGGGAGCGGAGCCGGGGCTGGGGCAGGGACGAAACCATAATCTCCGTCGATGACGGGAATATGGCGGCCCGCCTGATGCTATTGTTTTTGATGATTTTTTATATGCTTGAAAGTGCCATTTGTGCTTTTCCATAAAGCACAAGCAGCTACTGTTTTGATTGTGAAAACCCTTCTTTTTCGTGCGGACTTCGACCCGTACGCCAGCAGCGAGGCGTGCCATGCCAGACCTTTGCCCTCCGTCCGCGCCCTCCCTGCCTGATCCGCACACCCGTCCGCGCGCCTTTTTGCAGGCCTTGTTCGAGGCCGCGGTGCGCAGCGCCCAGCCCTTGCACGGGCTCGCGGCTGCCTTGCCGGCGCCGCCGCGCGGGCGCACGCTGGTGCTCGGCGCGGGCAAGGCCGCGGGCGCGATGGCGCAGGCGCTCGAGGCGTTGTGGCCTGCGCAGGCGCCGCTGTCGGGCCTGGTCGTGACGCGCTATGGCCACATTCCGCCGCGGCCCGCGGGTGTGCCGCAGCGCATCGAAGTGGTCGAGGCCGCGCACCCCGTGCCCGACGCCGCGAGCGAAGCGGCAGCGCGACGCATGCTGGCGCTCGTGCAGCAAAGCCGCCTCACGGCCGACGACCTCGTGCTGTTCCTCGTCTCGGGCGGCGGCTCGGCGCTGCTCGCGCTGCCCGTGGAGGGGCTGACCTTGCAGGACAAGCAGCGCATCAGCCGGGAGTTGCTCGCGAGCGGCGCGAACATCGCCGAGATGAACTGCGTGCGCAAGCACCTCTCGCGCATCAAGGGCGGGCGCCTGGCGCTCGCGTGTGCGCCGGCGCCGGTGTGCACGCTGGCAATCAGCGATGTGCCCGGCGACGACCCCGCCGTGATCGCGAGCGGCCCCACGGTGCCCGACGCGAGCACCTGCGCCGAGGCGCTCGAAATCATGCGGCGTTACGGCATCACGCTGCCGCTGGCGGTGCGGCAAGGGCTGGAGAGCGGCATGTTGGAAACCCCCAAGCCCGGCGACGCGCGCTCTGCTGCAAATACCGTGCGCCTGATCGCCACGCCCTGGCAGGCGCTGCAGGCCGCAGCGCAGGCGGCGCGCAGCGCGGGGATCGCCGCGCACGTGCTCTCGGACGCCATCGAAGGCGAGTCGCGTGAAGTGGCCAAGGTGCACGCGGCGCTGGCGCGCACGGTGGCGCAGCGCGGCGCGCCGTTCGCCGCGCCTTGCGTGCTCTTGTCGGGCGGCGAAACCACCGTGACGGTGCACCCGCGCGCCGCGGGCGACTTGCCGGGGCGCGGCGGGCGCGCGGGCGAGTTTTGCCTCGCGCTCGCGCAGGCGTTGCAGGGCGCGCCGAACATCTGGGCGCTCGCGGCCGACACCGACGGCATAGACGGCAGCGAGAACAACGCCGGCGCCTGGGTGGCGCCGGACACGCTCGCGCGCGCCGCGCGCGCCGGCCTGCGCGTGGCCGAGCACCTCGCGCGCAACGATTCGTGGGGTTTTTTTGCTGCTCTGGACGATTTGCTCGTGACCGGCCCGACCTACACCAACGTGAACGACTTCCGCGCGATTTTGGTGCTCTGACCAGTGCGCAGGTGCGCCGAAGCGGCGCACCTGGTGTCAGAAGCTGTGGCGCATGCCAATGCCGAAGCTGTTGCCGGTGTCCTGGTCCGTGATGCGGTCGTTCATGAACATGGCATACACGTCGGTGCGCTTGGACAGGTTGTAGTCGTAGCCGAGCGTGAAGGTCTTGCGCTTGAGGTCCACGTCCGAGAGCTTGGTCTGCGCCCACGAGGCCAGCACCTTGCCCGGCCCGCCGAGCGGGATCGAGGCGCCGACCTGCGTGGTCTTGGCCTTGATCGGGCTGTCGTCGGACTTGGCCTCACCATAAGTGAGATAAGCCTTGACGACGCTGAAGTCGTAGGCGCCGCCGAGCATCCAGTCCTTCTTGGTTGTGCCGAAATAGGTGGTGGGCGCGGGGTTGCTGATTTGATCGTGCTCGTAGAACGCCGTGAGCGTGAGCGGGCCGTTGAAATACAGCGCGTTGACGCCGACGTTCTTCTTGCCGTTGCTGCCTGCTACTTCGCCGAACTGGTAGTGCAGATTGGCTTTCAGGCCCGAGAAGTCGGGCGTGGTGTAGATGATCTCGTTCGACCAGCCGGTGTCCGAAGGGGTGGTGGCCTGCCAGTGCGAGGCGTTGAACAGCGGCACGTTCATGTGCAGGATCAGCGGCGCGAAGGTGAAGGAGTCGCCCAAGGGGTTGGCGATCACCGAGGGCAGGAAGTTGGGTGCCAGGCCGCGCCCCAGCGTCACCGCGCCGAAGCTGCCCGAGAGCCCCACGTTCGCATCGCGCGAAAAGAAGGGGTCGTTTTGGAAGCGGCCGGATTCGCCCGTATCCATGCGCATGAAGCCCGTCAGGGCAAAATTCGCCTTGAGTCCGCCGCCCAGGTCTTCGCTGCCCTTGAAGCCGAACCACGAGGTCGTCAAGCCGCCGCTGCCCACGGTGCTCCTGCGCTCCGCGTCGCCCGCATAGCGCATGGAGCCCACATAGGCATCGAGCAGGCCCGTGGCCTGAACGGAACTTTGGGCCTGGGCGGTAGCGGCGCACAGCAGCGTGGCGGTCAGGGTGACGAGATTCTTTTTCATAGATAACCCTCCTGGAAAAAATGAACACCGGCATTGTCGATGTGACGCCGGCGCACGAGCCATGGCCGCCTCCCGGCAATGCACCGGGCGCAAAAAGCGGCCCTGCGGATTAGAGCAATTCTCATGCCGCTGCAAGCTGGTGCATGCCATTGGCGCCGCAAGTGCGGGCGGCCGGATAGGCGGCACCATTTGATTTTGCTCAACACGGGCGGTGGCGCGGCGCGGCACATTCGGGGCACCATGCTGTCATCCACCCTGTTCCATCTTTCTTCGGAAGCCGAGACGGCGGCTGCGGGCGACATGCTGCGCCAACGCCACGAGCGCCTGGATTCGGTGCTGCACCTCGATAGTGGCCGCGTGGTGCTCGGCGTGTGCGAGCAAGGCGAGTTGCGCCATCGTCTGGGGCTGGTCGAAGGGCCGTGCTGGCTGGACGCGGCCGATGCCTTGCTCGGCAAGCACTGCGCGGTTGACATGGTGGCCGAAACCGCAGTGCAGGTACGCCGCTTGCCTTTGGATGCGTTCCAGCAAGGTTGCGCCGCGCTGCCGGAGCCTGCGCGCGCCTTGCTGCACGACATGGCTGCCGCCTGCCGCCGGCAGACGGACCTGGCCGTGAGCCGCCTGGCGCAGGACGCCGAGGCGCGCTGCGCGCAATGGCTGCTGCAGCACGCGCAGCCCGAACCCAACGGCACCCTGCGCGTGACCCTGCAAGAGCGCAAGCGCATCATCGCCGCGCAGTTGGGCATCGCGCCTGAGACTTTTTCGCGCATCCTGCGCCACCTGCGCGAGCATGGTTTGATTGCAGGTACGGGCAACGTGCTCAACCTGCTGCAGCCGCACGCCCTGCAATCGGTCGCGGGCGGCTGAGAGGCTGAGCGGCCCGCAGGGCGAGGTTCGGGTTCCACCCAGGTTACACGCGCGCTGCGGTTGCGGCTGCGTATGCTGGCATCCATGCGCCCGCGATCCGAGGGGCGTGGATGCCGATGTTCGATCCTCCTCTCACGCTGGCGATTGCGGGCATGGCTTTTGCGCCGAAGGTGGCCTGATGCTCCTCGCTGCGCCATTGACCTCCGCGCCACCGTCCGACGCCCCCGCGGGCGGTGGCCCCGCCTGGAGCCTGCCCGGCGCCTTGGTGCTGCGCCTGATCGGCGTGGCGCTGGTGCTGCTCGTGCTCGGGGGTGCTGCCAGTGCCTGGCTCGTGGCGCGCGCCGTGCCCCAGCAAGGGCAAGCGCGGCTGTTGGTGTTCACGCGCGGGCCGCATTCTTTTTCACACCAATCCGGCGCGCGTGAGCGCCGTGCCCGATCTGCTCAGGCTGAGTCGGAAAACCAAGAATGAGCCGGGCGAGCAGATTGAGTTGCTGATGCCGGACAAAGATGTGCAGGCCTGGGAGTACGCGGTGCTGGTGACAAACAGCACCTACCCCCTGGATGCTTTCGGTCAACTCTACCGGGATCGTGCCGACTGCGAGAACCAGTGCAGTGACAAACCCAAGGTGACCCGCTAATTTTTCCTGCCCACGACCAGCAGGAGCCCGCCCACCAGGATTGCTCCGACGCCAGCCCAGATCGGGACATTGACGCGTTCCTTTTCGTCGACCGAGAGATGTAACGGACCCACGTCAGCCGTGTGTGTCTCCTTGGTGTAGCTAAAGCCGCCATATGCGAGCGCGAGGGCGCCCCCGATAATCAGAATGATCCCTGCAATCTTTTGCATACTCATCTTACCTTCTCCTTACGACTTAATGGTGATTTGGGAGGCTCTTACCGCAAAGCTAGTGCAGTGGTGCATGCTTGATGGAACAAATAAAAATCACGACTTACGTAAATCGGGGTTAGGCAAGGCGTTCGCCCTATGGAAAAACACCTCGCTGCATCCTTGTTTGCGTAAGTCCAGGAAATGATGGATTTGGCGTCAGGGCAAGGCGCAAACCACAGCGATACCCGAAGGTATCGCGCGGATTTGCAATGCCGCCATGGCGCCAAAGATGCGTTTTTATGTTCCAGATAGCGTGCAACACTGCGCTAGAATTGTACCGATTAGAGCCTTTTGCCTTGAATGACCCGGATGAGAATCACTATGACGGCCACGACCAGCAGCAGGTGAATGAATCCGCCCATGGTGTAGGACGACACCAATCCCAGCGCCCACAGAATTAGCAAGATAATCGCGATTGTTTCAAGCATGTTCGTTACTCCCTTTTTTGCCCGACGAAAGCAAGATGCTAGCACGTTACCGAAATTCCACGGCAAAATACCAAAGATGCGGCCGGATTGCATCGGCATGCGAGCTGCGGCAAATCATGCCCCAGCCCCGGTTTTCTTGGGCACGATTTTTGGGTAAATAGTCGTTGTCCGAAGAAAGGGCACGAATTACGCAAATCGGAGTTAGGCAAGGCGTTCGCCCCATGGGAAAACACCTCGCTGCATCCTTGTTTGCGTAAGTCCAGAAGGGGAATTTGATGTCTGAAGGAACGAAGAAAGGGGTTGCGCCAGGCTCGCTGGAAGGAGTGCGTGGTACGACTGGAAGGGAGCCCGGTACGGTCGTTGGTGGGAAGCGTTGGTCGGCCAATCGCAAGAAGGAAGTCGTGCTGCGCCTGCTGCGCGGCGAATCGGTCGATGTGCTCTCCCGGGAACTGGGCATCGAGATATATCGACAGGCTCCTAGCAGGCTGCTGAAATACTCCCCCGCACACGCGCATCTTCCAGTGCTCTTCACGTATTTCTCGCGCCAACCTTCCGCATCTTGAAATTTAGCGTCCCATATGGACGTTTTTCGTCTCCCCGAACCCGTTTTCTTGCGCTTTTTCCATCACATCTGCCCCTGCAGACGGATTTGCCCCAAGCTGCGCAACCGCGTGAGGTTGTAGCCCGCCATCGTCAGCACAAACATCTGGTCCACTTTTTTGATTCCGCGCACCAGCACCTGGCGCATGTGCCCCACCGTCTTGGCCCAGCCAAAGCCTTGTTCGATCAGCTTTCTCTTTTGCTGCGAGATGGCGTAGCCCTCGCTGTCTGCGATCCTGTCAGGCACCGCAGATTGACGTCCTGACTTGTTCTGTGCCACATGGGGCAGCACGTTCATCTCCTGCAGGGCTTCGATGAACTCCTTGGAGTCGTAACCTTTGTCTGCTCCCAGCGTGATGGTGATGGGCTCGTCCTCTGGTAGTGCCTGACGGGCATCATTGATCATGGCCTTGGCCGCTTCACGCTCTGCATGCCCGCCCGCCCGGGTGACCACGGCACTGACCACCAGGCCGTGGCGGTTGTCCATGAGCGTGTGGCCCATGAAGCGCAACTCACTGGCCGTCTTGCCCTTGCGATACAGCCGCGCGTCCCCGTCCGTGGTGGATTCGTGGGTGTCGTTGCTGCGCTTTTGGTCTTTGAAGTTGCCCGCATCGGTATCGCCATCGCCCTGGCGGTCTTTGCGCACGAAGCTCTTGTGGCCTGCCCAGGCCTGGATCAAGGTGCCGTCCACGCTGAAGTGCTCGCCCGACAACAATTCCCGCTCCTGGGCTTGCTGCACGATCTGGTAAAGAAGCACCCATCGTTTCGTCATTATCATAAATATCAGTAAAATGTTCTTTAAAATTCATTTTTAGAAATATAATTTTTTAAATTTTTTGAATGTATATGTAAATTATTTATTTTAAATAATTCACCATCTTTGTTAAAATATGGTACATTCAAATCATTATTTTTTTGCCATACAACATTCCAATTAGGGTTCTGTTTCAATAAAACTCCAATATAATGATCTTGTGGTTTTGCACCAGGTCCTCAACTGTTGCTCCACAACAAACTGACAACTAGCAGGGTCAAATATTGAATGAAAATCTTCAAAATGCTCAGAATAATCACCGAATGGTAAAGTTGGTAAATTATGTATATGATGATTACCATTCTCAATCCCATAAAATTTCATAAAAACATTTCATTAACCATATCCATAGGATATTTTCTCATAGTACCATTAACACCGTACTTTTTTAATGTATTAACAAAAAAATCAGTCAACATCGAAAGTGAATTGTTATTTTTTATAAACATAAAACCTGTCATACTTTTATCTGGACAGCGATACATA
>CAVPUD010000079.1:0-7212 GCA_963708545.1 uncultured beta proteobacterium
GCCTTGCAACAGTGTGGACCGGGGTTGCCGGCGTCGTTCGCTGACGGCGGTGTGGCGATTCGATCTGGCAGTCAATCTCCTGGTGCCGTTGACGGTCGTGCTGTGTCTGCCAGCCTTGGGACTGCTGCATGCCCTGTTGCGCCAGCGTCCTGCGTCCAAAGTCTGGTTGGGATTGTTGTATGGAGCTTTGGCGCTGATGCCCACCTGGTGGTGGTATTGGCCGCGGTGGCCTTGGTGGATAGCTGGATGGATTTTCGGGGCCGCGCCCCGACAACGTGAAGATTGACTTGGACTGATTGGGTGATGTTGAGATGGATGTGATTCTGCTGCAGAAAGTCGAAAACCTGGGTGGCTTGGGCGATCGCGCCTCCGTGCGGCCCGGTTATGCCCGCAATTTCCTGATTCCCTTCGGCAAGGCGGTTCCCGCCACCGGTGATCGGATTGCCGAGTTCGAATCCCGCCGCGCCGAGCTGGAGCGCCAGGCAGCGGAGAACTTCGCCCATGCCCAGGGCCGCAAGACCGAGCTGGAAAGCGTGACCGTGACGCTGCGCGCCAAGGCGTCCAGCGAAGGCAAGCTGTATGGTTCCATCGGTACCGCCGATGTGGCCGAAGCCTTGACCGGCTCCGCGCCGACGCGCTGCTGGTGCTGCAGGCGGCGCTGGGCCAGTGGGGCGCAGACCTCGACGCCATGCTCGCGCTGCCCCACCTCGTGCCCATAGACTGGGACGGCCAGGTGCTGCGCATCACGCGGCGCAGCAGCGCGCCCAGCGACGAGGGCGCGCTCGTGGTCGCCTGGACGCGCCGCACCGCGCCCAGCGGCGCGCAGTGGCTGCGTTGGCAGTCGCCCCCGCTGCGCACGCGCGCCGCGTGGCAGCAAGCCTGGCAGCAGGCCGCGCAATGGGCGCGCAACCCCAGCAGCGCCGACCAGCAGCGCGAAGTGGCGCTGCTGCCCATAGACGGCTGGCAGATTTTTTACTTCCGCGGCAACGCCTGGTCGAACCCGCTTTCGAGCAGCGGCGCCGCGGCGCCGGCCAACGCCAGCCCAGGCGCGGCCGGCCTGCCGCTTTTGGGCACGCCTGGCACCGCAGCCACTTCGGCCATGCCCGACGGCGTGCGCCTGCTGCTCACGCCAAGCCCGGGGCAGGCGCTCACGGGCCAGATCACGCGCGACTGGGCCAGCCCTTTGCTCGGAGGCGGCAAGTCATGAACGCCGTGCACGCCAAGCACGCGCGCCAAAGCCCAGCGCTGCAGCCCGCGCGGCGCAAACTTCCCGTCCGATCCAAACGCCCCGAGCAGCCGCGGGCCAAGCCGCGCGGCGCGGCGCTGCTCGCGGCCATGCTCACGGTGACGCTGGTGGCCACGCTCGCGGCGACGGCGCTGTGGCAGCAATGGCGCGCGGTGGAAATCGAAACCGCCGAGCGCGCGCGCGTGCAGGCCGCGTGGATCATGCTTGGCGCGCTCGACTGGTCGCGCCTGATCCTGCGCCAGGACGCGCTCGCGGGCGGTGCCGACCACCTGGGCGAACCCTGGGCCATGCCGCTGCAGGAGGCGCGCCTGTCTTCGTTCCTGGCGGGCGAAGGCAACGCGGCCCCGCCCGAAGACGCGAGCACCGACCTCAGCGACGCCTTTCTGTCGGGCCAGATCCTGGACCTGCAAGGGCGCCTGAACCTCAGCAACCTCGTGCTCGGCGGCAAGGTGCAGGATGCGGCGCTGCACCAGTTCGAGCGCCTGTTCACCAACCTGGGCCTGCCTGCAGCCGAGCTCGACCTGCTGGTGCAGGCCTTGCTGCAAGCGCAGGCGCCGGCCAACGCCGAGAGCGACGCGCCGCTGCTGCCGCCCAGCGTGGCGCAACTGGGCTGGCTGGGCCTGTCGCCCGCCACGGTGGCCACGCTCGCGCCCTACGTAGTGCTGCTGCCGCAGCAGACGCCCGTGAACCTCAACACCGCGCCTGCCGAGGTGCTGCAGGCCGCCATCGAAGGCATAGACCGTGCCGACGCGCAAAGGCTGGTGCAGGCGCGCGCCGGGCGCCATTTCAGCAACCTCAACGAAGTGCGCGACCGGCTCGGCCCCAAGGCCGTGGTCAGCGACGGCCTGCACGGCGTGGCCTCGGCCTTTTTCGAGGCGCGCGGGCAGCTGCGCCTGGGCGAGATCGTCGTGGGCCAGCGCTCGCTGCTGTACCGCCAGGGCATCAACGTGCGCACGCTCTGGAGCGAGCGCGGCGCCTTCCCGCTGGTCGCAGACGCGGCTGGCGCTGCCGACACGGCAAGCCCCTGAGCGCCTGTTCATGGCCTTTTCATGGGGTACGCATGACAGCAAACGGCCATGAACAGGCTCTAGAATGGCCCGCCCGATTGCACCCCCATGAGCACGCTGATCGTCTCCTTGCCCGCCGCGCCGGCCCAGCCTGGGCCCGGCCTGGCCTATGCCTACACCCTCACGGCCGACGGCCACACGGCGCTGCAGCATGGCACGGCCACGGCGGCGCTGCTGCCCGCGCCCGCGCGCCCCGGCGGCGAGGTGGTGGCCGTGGTGCCAGTGCAGGCGCTGTCGTGGCAGCGCGTGCAGTTGCCCGCGGGTGTGGCGCTCTCCAGCCTTTCGGGCGTGCTGCCCGCCGGCATGGGCACAGCCGCAACGCGCCTGCGCAAGGTGCTCGAAGGACTGCTCGAAGACCGGCTGCTCGACGAGCCCGCGCAACTGCACTTTGCCGTGGCGCCCGACGCCGCAGCCGCAGCGCGCGCCGGCGCGCCGCTGTGGGTGGTCGTGTGCGAGCGCGCCTGGCTGCGCACGCACCTGCAGGCGCTCGAAGCCGCGGGCCGCGCCGTGGCGCGCGTGGTGCCCGAATTCGCCCCCGGCGCCACGGCCAGCAGCGCCGCCGAGCTGCATGTGCTCGGCTCTGCTGAAGACCCCTGGCTCGTCATTTGCGGCCATGGCGCCGAGCAGGCCTTGCTCGCGCTGCCGCTCGCGCTCGAAACCTGGCACCAGTGGGCCGCGCCCGCGCTCGGCGCTGTACCCCACGGCGGCGCAGACCCCGCCGCGCCCGTGTATGCCGAACCCGCCGTGGCCGCGCTCGCTGAAAAGCTGCTGGGCCGCCCCGTCACGCTGCATACGGCAAGCGCCCGCGCGCTTGCCGCGGCGCGCGGGCGCTGGGATTTGGCGCAGTTCGACCTCGCGAGCACCGCGCACACGCGCCTTGCGCGCAAGCTCGGCGGCGCGGCCAATGCCTTCTGGCACGCGCCGCAGTGGCGCGCCGCGCGCTGGGGCGCGGGCGTGCTCGCGGCGGCGCAGCTGCTGGGGCTCAACGCCTGGGCCTGGCAGGAGCGCCACGCGCTCGCAGCCAAGGAGGCCGCCGTGCGCGCCGCGCTCACCGCCAGCTTCCCGCAGGTCAAAGTGGTGGTCGATGCGCCCGCGCAAATGGAGCGCGAACTCGAGTTGCTGCGCCAGCGCGCAGGCGCCGTGTCGGCACGCGACTTCGAACCCATGCTCGCCGCAGCCGCGGCAGCGCTGCCGCCGGGCCAGCTGCCCACGGCCATCGAATACCGCCTTGGCGAACTGCGCCTGCGCGGCCTCGCGCCCGGCGCCGAAGAACAAACCACCCTGCGCACGCGCCTTGCCGCCGCAGGCTACGACAGCCGCCTCGAAGACGGCGCCTTGGTCGTGCGCGCAGCAAAAACCCCGTGACCCCACCCATGCCCACTTCCTTTCCCTGGCAGGCACTGCAAAACCGTTGGCAAACGCTCGCCGCGCGCGAGCGCGCGCTCGTGCGCGCCGCCACCGCCGTGCTCGCGCTCGCGCTGCTGTGGTGGCTCGCGCTGGCGCCGGCGCTAGCCACGCTGCACCGCGCCCCGGCGCGCCACGCGCAGCTCGACGCACAGCTGCAGCGCATGCGCACGCTGCAGGCCGAGGCGCAGCAACTGCAGGCGCAAGCGCGCAGCGACCCCGGTGACGCCCCAGCCGCGCTGCGCCGCAGCCTCGCGCAGACCCTGGGCGGCAGCGCGCAACTCAATCTGCTGGGCGAACGCGCCACCGTCACGCTGCAAGGCGCCCCGGCGCAGGCGCTCGCGCAATGGCTGCTGCAGGCGCGCAGCAATGCGCACGCCACGCCCGTCGAAGTGCGCCTCACGCGCAGCGCGCCCGCATCCGCCGGGGCCGCTGCCGGCGCTGCCGCCGAACCGCGCTGGGACGGCACGCTGGTGCTAGCCTTGCCCCAGGCGCCGGCAAACTGAAGCTCACCACCCCATGACCCGCACCGCCGCGCTCCGCGCCACCGCACCCCGCGCGCCCGTTCGCCCCCAGCCCGCGTCCGCGCGCCTGGCCGCCGCGCCGCGCGCACCCTGGGGCTGGGCCGCGGCGGGCGCCGGCGTGGGGCTGCTCGCTGCGCTCGCCCTGTTTGCGCCCGCGCAGTGGCTCGCGCAGGGCGTGGCGCGCGCGAGCGCAGGGCGCGTGCTGCTGCTGCAGGCGCGCGGCACGGTCTGGACGGGCTCGGCGCAGTTCGCGCTCAGCGGCGGCCCCGCGAGCCGCGACCGCGCCGCGCTGCCGGGCCGCGTGCACTGGCGGCTGCGCCCCGGCCTGCGCGGTGTGCAGCTGCAACTGCAGGCCGACTGCTGCACTGCCGCGCCGCTGCAGGTGCAGCTGCGCCCACGCTGGGGCGGCGCCGCCGTGCGCGTGCAAGACCAGCAAAGCGACTGGCCCGCGGCCGTGCTCGCGGGGCTGGGCGCGCCCTGGAACAGCCTGCAGCCGCAAGGCCGGCTGGTGCTGCGCACGCAAGGCTTGCAGGCCGCGTGGGCCGCGGGCCGGCTGGTGCTGCAGGGGCAGGCGCAGCTCGACCTGCTCGACTTTTCCTCGCGCCTGGCCACGCTGCGGCCGCTGGGCAGCTACCGGCTGCTGCTGCAGGGCGGCGAGGTGCCCACGCTGCAGCTGAGCACGCTGGACGGCGCGCTGCGCCTGCAGGGCGCGGGCCAATGGGTGGGCCAACGGCTGCGCTTTTCGGGCGAGGCCAGCGCCGCGCCCGAGCGCGCCGCGGCGCTCGACAATCTGCTGAACATCCTCGGGCGGCGCGACGGCGCGCGCGCCCTCCTCTCCTTGGGTTGACCGTATGCGCTCCTCGTTTGCTCCCCTGTTGCAAAGGCCTCGGCATTTTGCTTTTATTTCAATAGCTGCCAGCGCTTTATTGATGAGCGCTAGCGGCCAAATTCATGCCCAAAATGCAGACGCCGCCAAAGCCAGCGCCGGCAGCGCCCAGCGCAATGCGGACGGCGCCAGCGTGCGCCCCGGCGAGCCCGTGACGCTCAACTTCGTGAACGCCGAGATCGAAGCCGTGGCGCGCACCATGGCCACGATCACAGGGCGCAACGTGGTCGTCGATCCGCGCGTCAAGGGCCAGCTCAACCTCGTCACCGAGCACCCCGTGCCGCCGGCAGCCGCGTTTCAGCAGTTTCTCGCGGCGCTGCGCCTGCAGGGCTTCACGGTGGTGGATTCGGCCGGGCTCTACAAGGTCGTGCCCGAGGCCGAGGCCAAGCTGCAGGGCGGCAGCGTGGCCATTTCGGGCGGTGGGGGCGGCGGACGCGGCGGCGCGACGGCAGGCGTGCCCGGCGGCGGGCAGATCGTCACGCAGATCTTCAAGCTCAATTACGAAAACGCGAACAACCTGGTGCCCGTGCTGCGCCCCTTGATCAGCCCGAACAACACCATCAACGTGAGCCCCGGCACGAACGCGCTGGTCATTACCGACTACGCCGACAACCTGCAGCGCCTCGCACGCATCATCGCCGCCATGGACGTGGCGAACGCGAGCGACGTCGAGGTGATTCCGCTGCGAAACGCCGTCGCCACCGACCTCGCGCCGCTGGTGTCGCGCCTGATCGAAGGCGGCAGCGCCGGCACTGCAGCGGCGGCGCAAGGGCAGGCGCCGGGCCAGAGCGACGGCGCGTTCAGAACCACCTTGCTCGCCGAGCCGCGCAGCAACGCGCTGATCCTGCGCGCGGCCAACCCGGCGCGCGTGGCCCTGGTGCGCGCGCTGGTGCAAAAGCTCGACCAGCCACCGCTGCCCGGCAGCAGCGCCGCAAGCGGCAACATCCATGTGGTCTATCTGAAGAACGCCGACGCCGTGAAGCTCGCCGCCACGCTGCGCGCCGCCGTCGCCGCGATGGACACGGGCGCCAGTGCTGCCGGTGGTGGCGCAGCGGCGGCCGCCACGGGCAGCAGCCCCATGCTGCGCACGGCAGCCGCCACGGGCCTGGGCAGCGGCGCCACGGGTGCCATGGGCGCGATGGGCGCAGGACTGGGCAGTGGCGCCACCTTGGGCGCCGGCGCCAGTGCCAACCAGCCCTCCACGGGCGGCATGATCCAGGCCGACCCGACGACCAACTCGCTCATCATCACCGCGCCCGAGCCGCTGTACCGCCAGCTGCGCAACGTGATCGACCAGCTCGACGGGCGGCGCGCGCAGGTGCTGGTCGAGAGCCTGATCGTGGAGGTATCGGCGAGCAAGCTGGCCGAGTTCGGCGTGCAGTGGCAGGCCATCCTCGGCAACAAGGGCGACGGCACCGTAGGCGCCATAGGCACCAACTCGAACAACAGCGGCGCCAACATCCTGAACGTCACGAGCGCGATCGCGACCAATTCGGTCGCGGGCGTCACCTCGCTCGCCAAGGGTATGAACCTGGCCATCGCGCCGCGCGTGGCCGGGCAGTACTACCTGGGCATGCTCGCCAACTTCCTCGAAAACAGCGGCGACGCCAACGTGCTCTCCACCCCCAACCTGATGACGCTGGACAACGAAGAGGCCGCCATCGTCGTGGGCAGCAACGTGCCCTTCGTGACCGGCTCCTACGCCAACAGCACGGGCAGCAACACCGTGAACCCCTTCACCACGGTGGAGCGCAGGGACGTGGGCCTGATGCTGCGCGTGCGCCCCACGATCAACGAAAACGGCACCGTGAAGATGTCGATCTACCAGGAGGTCTCGAAGATCGACAGCGCCACGCTCAAGGACCCCAACGGCCCCACCACGAGCAAGCGCTCGATCGAGTCCAACGTGCTGGTCGAAGACGGCGGCATCATCGTCATCGGCGGCCTGCTCGAAGACAGCTACGCGCAGGCCGACGACAAGGTGCCGCTCTTGGGCGACATTCCGGGCCTGGGCAACCTGTTTCGCAACACCAACCGCACGCGCACCAAGACCAATCTGATGGTGTTCCTGCGCCCCATCGTGGT
>CAVPUD010000080.1:0-16358 GCA_963708545.1 uncultured beta proteobacterium
TCAACCACTTTTTGCGAATAAGCCATGGTGAAACCTCCTTTTCTGAATATGCGAATACGTCAGTGTGCGGCCCATTGGATGGTGTTGAGGTCTATGCCCTCTTGGTACATCTCCCACAAGGGGCTGAGCTCGCGCAGGCGGGCCACGTTGTCGCGAATGGCCTGCACGGCGGTGTCGATCTCGGCTTCGGTGGTGAAGCGCCCTATGCTCAGGCGCAGGCTGCTGTGCGCGAGCTCGTCGCTGCGGCCCAGTGCGCGCAGCACGTAGCTGGGCTCCAGGCTCGCCGAGGTGCAGGCCGAACCCGAGGACACGGCCAGGTTTTTGATGCCCATGATCAGCGACTCACCCTCGACGAAGTTGAAGCTAATGTTCAGGTTGTGCGGCACGCGCTGGCGCAGGTCACCGTTGACGAACGCCTGCTCGATCTGAAGCAGGCCGTCGAGCAGGCGCTTTTGCAGCGCGCGCGCCTTGGCCAGGTCTTGCGCCATTTCGGCGCGCGCGATGCGGTAGGCCTCGCCCATGCCGACGATCTGGTGCGTGGGCAGCGTGCCCGAGCGCAGGCCGCGCTCGTGGCCGCCGCCGTGCATTTGCGCCTCGATGCGCACGCGCGGCTTGCGCCGCAGATACAGCGCGCCAATGCCCTTGGGGCCGTAGGTCTTGTGCGAAGCGAGGCTCATCAAGTCGACGGGCAACGTGCGCAGGTCGATCTCGACCTTGCCTGTCGCCTGCGCGGCATCGACGTGAAAGACGATGCCCTTTTCGCGGCACAGCGCGCCTAGGGTGGCGATGTCTTGGATCACGCCGATTTCGTTGTTCACGAGCATCACGCTCGCGAGGATGGTGTCGGGGCGCAGCGCGTCCTTGAAGCGGTCGAGGTCGAGCAGGCCGTTTTCCTGCACGTCGAGGTAGGTGACCTCGAAGCCCTGGCGTTCGAGCTCGCGCATGGTGTCGAGCACGGCCTTGTGCTCGGTCTTGACGGTGATGAGGTGCTTGCCCTTGCCCTGGTAGAAATGCGCCGCGCCCTTGAGCGCGAGGTTGTTCGATTCGGTCGCGCCGCTGGTCCAGACGATTTCACGCGGGTCGGCGCCGATCAGGTCTGCCACCTGGCCGCGCGCCTTTTCCACGGCCTCTTCGGCCTCCCAGCCCCAGGCGTGGCTGCGCGAGGCGGGGTTGCCGAAATGGTCGTGCAACCAGGGAATCATGGCCTCGACCACACGCGGATCGACGGGCGTCGTGGCCGCGTAGTCGAGGTAGATGGGGAGTTGCGTTTTCGTGTCCATAGTCGGCTCGGTAAAGAGGATTCAGGAAAGATTCATGCGGCCACGCGCACGGCGCTGCCGGGCGAACCGCCCTGCGCACCGCCGCGACGCACCTCATGCAAAGCAAAAAGGCGCGCGCAGCCGCTTGGCTACATCAGGATTTGGCGAAGGCGTTGCCCAGCGCGAACACCGAATTGGGCGCGTTCACGCGGATCGGTTTGACCACGGGCGTGGTCGAGATCGCGCGGCGCGCGGCGGGCTTGGCTTCCACCTCCACGCCCTTGGCGAGCTGGTCATCGACGAGCTTTTGCAGCGTGACCGAGTCGAGGAACTCGACCATGCGCTGGTTCAGCGCGGACCACAATTCGTGCGTCATGCAGCGCCCGGCTTCGCCCAGGCAGTTCTCTTTGCCGCCGCACTGCGTGGCGTCTATGGGCTCATCGACCGAGAGGATGATGTCGGCCACGGTGATTTCTTCGGGCTTGCGCGCGAGCGTGTAGCCTCCGCCCGGGCCGCGCGTGGACTCGACGAGCTCGTTGCGGCGCAGCTTGCCGAAAAGCTGCTCCAGGTAAGAGAGCGAAATATGCTGACGCTGGCTGATGGCCGCGAGTGTGACGGGGCCATTGTTCTGGCGCAGGGCCAGATCGATCATGGCAGTGACTGCAAAACGACCTTTGGTTGTGAGACGCATGGCAAGCTCCTGGTAAGGCTCTTTGGGTTGTCAAAAACTGCCTGCTGTAATGCGCAGGCGCCGTCTCCACCCTTTTCTTCGCCTTGGCAAGGAATGAAGCCTGCCACGGCGAAGCCCTTCGTGCTGGGCTGTTTTCTTCGTAATGGCCCTATTCTAACACAATTCCCAATCAAATTTGTCGGGATTGACGCCGATTCCCCGTCAGGCCGGCATGCTGTCTTCGCCATGCGCACCGAAAGCCAAGTCCTTGAGGCGCGCGAGCTGGTCGCGCACGCGCGCGGCCTGCTCGAACTCGAGGTTGCGCGCGTGTTCGAGCATCTGCTTTTCGAGCCGCTTGATCTCGCGCGCGAGGTCTTTTTCGGACAGCGCCTCGGCCTGGGCGCGCTCCAGCGTCTGCTGCGCCAGCTGCGCGGCTGCGCGCGCCGACTTTTCGCTATAGACGCCGTCGATCAGGTCGCGCACCTGCTTGACGATGCTGCGCGGCGTGATGCCGTGCGCCTGGTTGTGGGCGATCTGCCTGGCGCGCCGCCGCTCGGTTTCGCCGATGGCTTTGCGCATGGATGCGGTGATGGTGTCGGCGTACAGGATCGCCTTGCCGTGGGCGTTGCGCGCGGCGCGGCCTATGGTCTGGATCAGGCTGCGCTCGGCGCGCAAAAAGCCCTCCTTGTCGGCGTCCAGAATGGCCACGAGCGACACCTCGGGAATGTCGAGCCCCTCGCGCAGCAGGTTGATGCCCACCAGCACGTCGAAGGCGCCCAGGCGCAGGTCGCGGATGATTTCCACGCGCTCCACGGTGTCCACGTCGGAGTGCAGGTAACGCACCTTCACGCCGTTGTCGCTGAGGTAGTCGGTCAGTTGCTCGGCCATGCGCTTGGTCAGCGTGGTGATGAGCACGCGCTCGTCTTTTTGCACGCGCAGGCGGATTTCCTGCAGCGTGTCATCGACCTGGTGCGTCGCGGGGCGCACCTCGACCTCGGGATCGACCAGGCCCGTGGGCCGCACGAGCTGCTCGACCACCTGGCCTGAATGGCTCAGCTCGTAGTCGGCGGGCGTGGCCGAGACGAAAATCACCTGGCGCATGCGCTGCTCGAACTCCGCGAACTTGAGCGGCCGGTTGTCGAGCGCCGAAGGCAGGCGAAAGCCGTACTCGACCAGCGTGGTCTTGCGCGCACGGTCGCCGTTGTACATGGCGTTGAGCTGGCCGACCATCTGGTGGCTCTCGTCGAGGAACATGAGCGCGTCCTTGGGCAGATAGTCCACCAGCGTGCTCGGCGGCTCGCCGGGCGCCGCACCCGAGAGATGGCGCGTGTAGTTTTCGATGCCCTTGCAGTGCCCGACTTCGCTGAGCATCTCGAGATCGAAGCGCGTGCGCTGCTCCAGCCGCTGCGCCTCCACGAGCTTGCCCTGCGCGAGCAGCTCCTGCAGCCGCGCGGCCAGCTCGATCTTGATGCTTTCGACGGCCCGCAGCACCTGCGCGCGCGGCGTGACGTAGTGGCTGCTCGGATAGACCGTGAAGCGCGGGATTTTTTGCTGGATGCGGCCCGTGAGCGGGTCGAACAGCAGCAGGCTCTCGACCTCGTCGTCGAACAGCTCGATGCGCAGCGCGAGTTCGGAATGCTCGGCCGGGAACACGTCTATGGTGTCGCCGCGCACGCGGAACTTGCCGCGCTGAAAGTCTTGCTCGTTGCGCTGGTACTGCATGCGGATGAGCTGCGCGATCACGTCGCGCTGGCCCACCTGGTCGCCCACGCGCAGCGTCATGACCATCTGGTGGTAGCTCTGCGGGTCGCCGATGCCGTAAATGGCCGACACCGTGGCCACGATGACCACGTCGCGCCGCTCCATCAGGCTCTTGGTGCACGACAGGCGCATCTGCTCGATGTGCTCGTTGATCGCACTGTCTTTTTCGATGAACAGGTCGCGCTGCGGCACGTAGGCTTCGGGCTGGTAGTAGTCGTAGTAGCTCACGAAGTATTCGACCGCGTTCTTCGGAAAGAACTCGCGAAACTCGCTGTAGAGCTGCGCCGCGAGGGTCTTGTTGGGCGCGAACACGATGGCCGGGCGGCCCAGGCGCGCGATCACGTTCGCCATGGTGAAGGTCTTGCCCGATCCGGTCACGCCCAGCAGGGTCTGGAACACCTCGCCGTCGCGCACGCCCTGCACGAGCTGCGCGATCGCCTCGGGCTGATCGCCCGCGGGCGGATAGGGCTGAAAAAGCGCAAAGGGCGAGTTCGGAAAATGGACGAACTCCCCTTGCGCAAACCGATCGGGGTGGGGGGCGGCAGGTGCAGCGGGTGCGGCGTGCATGGTGGCGTAGCTAGAATTTGCGGTTTGCTTGGGGATAGAAGCCCTGTAGAGCCCTCCTCAACTGAGGGCAATGCACGGGATTTCCACCCAAGCGACGCTTTTTACCACCCGCACTGCGCCTGAGGACTCACCATGTCTTTGTTTTCCGCCGTCACCATGGCCCCCCGCGACCCGATTTTGGGTCTGAACGAACAGTTCGCCGCCGACCCCAACCCGCACAAGGTCAACCTCGGCGTGGGCGTTTATTTCGACGACGACGGCAAGCTGCCGCTGCTGCAATGCGTGCAAAGCGCCGAAGCCGCGCTGATGGCGCAGCCCACGCCGCGCGGCTACCTGCCCATAGACGGCATCCCGGCCTACAACGCGGGCGTGAAGAACCTGGTCTTCGGTGCGGGCTCCGAGCCCCTGCAATCTGGCCGCGTGGCCACGGTGCAGGCGCTGGGCGGCACGGGCGGGCTCAAGATAGGCGCGGATTTTCTGCAAAAGCTCAACCCCGACACCAAGGTGCTGATCTCCGACCCGAGCTGGGAAAACCACCGTGCGCTGTTCAGCAACGCGGGCTTTGCGGTCGATACCTACACCTACTACGACGCCGCGCGGCGCGGCATCGACTTCGAGGGCATGCTCGCGAGCCTGAACGCCGCCGCGCGGGGCACCATCGTGGTGCTGCACGCCTGCTGCCACAACCCCACGGGCTACGACCTCGACGCTGCGCAGTGGAGCCAGGTGGTCGCGACCGTGCAGGCGCGCGGCCTCGTGCCCTTCCTCGACATGGCCTACCAGGGCTTTGGTGCGGGCATCGCCGAGGACGGCGCCGTGATCGGCCAGTTCGTCGCCGCCGGGCTGAACTTTTTCGTCGCGACCTCGTTTTCCAAGAGCTTCAGCCTGTACGGCGAGCGCGTCGGCGCGCTCTCGGTCGTGTGCGCGGACCGGGACGAAGCCGCGCGCGTGCTGAGCCAGCTCAAGATCGTGATCCGCACCAACTACTCCAACCCACCCACGCACGGCGGCGCGGTGGTGGCCAAGGTGCTCGGCGATGCCAGCCTGCGCGCGCAGTGGGAGCAGGAGCTCGGCGCCATGCGCAGCCGCATCAAGCTCATGCGGCAAAAATTGGTGGAAGGCTTGCGGGCCGCAGGCGTGCCGCAAAACATGGACTTCATCACGCGCCAGGTCGGCATGTTCAGCTACTCGGGCCTGAGCAAGGAGCAGATGCAGCGCCTGCGCAGCGAGTTCGGCGTCTATGGCACCGACACGGGCCGCATGTGCGTGGCCGCGCTCAACAGCAAGAACGTGGACTACGTCTGCCAGGCGATCGCCAAGGTGGTTTGACGCAGAGCGTCAGCGCGGGGGCAACACCCAAGCCCCAAAAGCCCCCAACAGACTCCCCAGCAGGCCGCTGCCCAGCACCACCAGCCAGGGCGGCAGTTTCCAGAACATCAGCGCGACCAGCGCGAGCAAGGCCAGGCCAAAATCCTGCGGCGCCAGGATCGCGCTCGTCCACACGGGCGTGTAGAGCGCGGCGAGCAGCAGACCGACCACCGCGGCATTAATGCCAAAAAGTGCCTTTCGCGCCCGTCCATCGTGCCTGAGCAGCTCCCAAAATGGAAGTGCTCCGAGTATCAATAAAAAGCTGGGCGCAAAAATCGCCACCAGGCACAACAGCCCGCCCCACCAGCCCGAAGGCGCGGCGTGCATGGAAGCACCCAAGAAGGCCGCAAACGTGAACAGCGGCCCCGGCACCGCCTGTGCCGCGCCGTAGCCGGCCAAAAACGTCTCCTGGCTGACCCACCCTGGCGGCACCACTTCGGTTTGCAGCAGCGGCAGCACGACATGGCCGCCACCAAACACCAGTGCGCCGGCGCGGTAAAAAGCATCCACCAGCGCCAAGGTCTGGCTGGGCCAAGCCGCGGCCAGCGCAGGCAGGCCGAGCAGCAGCACGCAAAACAAGGCCAGCCAGGCGGCTCCAGCGCGCCGGCCCATGGCGATGGGCAAGCTCGCCTGGTCGGGGAGCCTGTCGGACTTTGGAATCGTCGGCTGCGGCGCGTTCTCGCTTTCGACGCCCAAAGCCCGACAGACTCTTGGCGCCGACGGCGACGCGAACCACAGCAAGCCCACAAAACCCGCGACGAGGATGATGCCGACCTGCCCCCAGGCGCCAGGCAGCGCGAGCGCCGCACAGGTGGCGATGGCCATGATGCTCACGCGCGGCACGTCGGTGCACAGCGTGCGCGCCATGCCCCAGACCGCCTGCGCCACCACGGCCACGGCCACGACTTTGAGGCCATGCAACGTGCCCGCAGGCAGTAGTTCCGCATGGCGCGCCAGGCCCAGCGCAAACAGAATCAAGGCCAGTGCCGAGGGCAAGGTAAACCCGAGCCAGGCCGCCAGGGCGCCCCCATACCCACCGCGCGCAAAGCCCAGCGCAATGCCCACCTGGCTGCTCGCGGGCCCGGGCAGAAACTGGCACAGCGCCACCAAGTCCGCATAGGCGTGCTCGCTCAGCCAGCGGCGCTTTTCGACGAACTCGGTGCGGAAATAGCCCAGGTGCGCGATCGGTCCGCCGAACGAGCTCAGGCCCAGGCGCAGGAAGATGAGGAAGATGGCCCAGGCGCTCAAACGCGTGGGCGCGGTGCCGGCCGCGTCTTGCGGATCGATACGCTGTTTGTCCATGGGCCGTATTTCCCGACGCTGCGAGACAGGGAGTGCGCTCACCCCCCGCGCAGCGCCGCGCGCAGTTGCGCGCCGATCTCGGGCCGCTCGGCAAACGGGTCGGTGGGGTTGCGTGCCAGCAGGATGTCTTCCATGCGGTTGCGCACGCCGCCGAGCGCGTGCGGGTGGCTGTAGATGTAGAACTGGTCTTTGGCCACGGCGTCGAACACTTTTTGCGCAACTTCAGCGGCCGAGACTTTGCCGCCGCGCACGGCCTTGTCGGTCATGGCCTGGCCTATGCGCTGGCTCGCCGTGGGCGCGGCGCCGGGCAGGTCTTGGGGCCGGTTGCGTTCGCTCTGGCCTATGCCGGTGGCGACGTAGTACGGGCACAGCACGCTCGCGCTCACCTGGTCGGTGACCAGGCGCAGGTCTTGGTACAGCGTTTCAGTGAGCGCCACGACGGCGTGCTTGCTGACGTTGTAAATGCCCATGTTCGGCGGCGTGAGCAGCCCGGCCATGCTCGCGGTGTTGACGATGTGCCCGCGCCAGGCGACATCCTGGCGCGCTGCGGCGAGCATCATGGGCGTGAACAGGCGCACGCCGTGGATCACGCCCCAAAGGTTCACGCCCAGCACCCATTCCCAGTCCTGCACGCCGTGTTCCCACACCAGCCCCGCCGTGGCCACGCCCGCGTTGTTGAAGACGAAATGCGGCGCGCCGAAGCGCTCGGCCACGGCGTCGGCAAGCGCCTGCATCTGCGCTGCGTCGGACACATCGACACGCCGCGCGAGCACCGGCACGCCCGCGGCCTGCGCTTCGAGTGCGGCGGCGTCGAGCGCGTCCTGCTGCACATCGACGAGCACGAGCTGCATGCCCAGGCGCGCGCCCAGGCGTGCGCACTCGCGCCCGAAACCCGAGCCCGCACCCGTGAGCACGGCGGTTTTGCCTTGAAAGTTTTCGATCATCACCCTGCTCCTTTTTCAGGCCACATCAGACCAGCTTGACGAGCTGCTTGCCCAGGTTCTTGCCCTTGAGCATGCCCAGGAACGCCTCGGGCGCGGCGGCGATGCCTTGCGCGATGGTCTCGCGCGGGCGCAGCTTGCCGCTCGCGACCAGGCCGGCGAGCTCTTGCAGCGCCTGCGGCCAGACGTCCATGTGCTCGCTCACGATGAAGCCCTCGAGGCGCATGCGCTGCGTGAGGATCAGCGCGGGGTAGCGCATGGGCAGCGGCTGGCCGTCGTAGCCCGCGATCATGCCGCACAGGGCCATGCGGCTGAAGGCGTTCATGCACAGCATCACCGCGTCCATGATCCAGCCGCCCACGTTCTCGAAGTAGCCGTCTATGCCCTGCGGGCAGTCCTGCTGCAGGGCACGCGCGAGCGACTGCGTGTCGCCCTGGTGGAGTTTGTAGTCTATGCAGGCGTCGAAGCCCAGTTCGGCGAGCGCGTAGCGGCATTTCTCGCTGCCGCCCGCGATGCCCACGACGCGGCAGCCGCGCGCCTTGGCGAGCGCGGCAAAGGCGCTGCCCACGGCGCCCGTGGCGGCGCTGACCACCAGCGTGTCGCCAGCCTTGGGCGCGATGATTTTCACGAGACCATACCAGGCCGTGACGCCCGGCATGCCCACGGCGCCGAGGTAGTACGACAGGGGCACTAGGAGCCTGTCGGGCTTTGGAATCGTCGGCTGCGAATGCGCCGCAGCGGCCCATTTCTTACCGTCTTCTTGCCCCATAGCACCACTATGGGGCGGCGAATCCGACAAAAACTGGCCTCGCTGGGGCGCATTCTCGCTATCGACGCCCAAAGTCCGACAGGCTCCCTGGCCCGTATCGACCTTGCGCAGCGCGCCCGGCTGGCGCGCATCGACCACGCTGTATTCCTGCCAGCCGCCCATACCCACCACCTGGTCGCCCACGGCGTAGTCGGGGTGGCGGCTTTCGAGCACCTCGCCTACGGTGGCGCCTATCATGACCTCGCCCAGCGGCTGCGGCGGCGCGTAGCTCTTGCCCGCGTTCATGCGCCCGCGCATGTACGGGTCCAGGCTCAGGTAATGGTGGCGCACGAGCACCTGGCCTTCTTGCAAGGGCGGGGTTTCGGTGACGACGCGCTGGAAGTTGTCCACCGTGGCCTCGCCTTGCGGGCGGCTCGCGAGCAGGATTTGCGTATTGCGTGGCATGGCGTGCTCCTGATTACTATCTTTTGAATAGCTGCTTGCGCTTATCCATTCTGCGCAAAGCGGCTTTTTCATCCAAATTTTTCGCTATCAATCGGTGTAGATCACGGGCTGCGCGTTTTGCGCACCCGCGGGCGCCTGGCGCGGCACGAATTTGAAGGTGCCCGTGGCATGGCTGCACGCGCGCCCCGTGGCGTCATAGACCGTGCCTTCGACGAAGGCCATGCGCGCAGTACGGTGCAGCACGCGGCCCTTGGCCAGCAGCGCGCCGCGGCCGGCCTGCATGAAGCTCGTTTTCATCTCGATGGTGACCACGCCGAGCTCGGGCGTCTGGCTGCGCGCGGCCGTGGCCATGGCGACGTCGAGCAAGGTCATGGTGGCGCCGCCGTGCGCCACGGCAAAGGAATTCATGTGCTCGGGGCGCACGTCGAAGTACACCTCGGACTCACCGTTTTCCATACGGCGCACGACGAAGCCAAGGTGCTGCACGAAAGGCACATCCACTGGAATACCGGACACGGAAAACCCCTCCCAAACGAGCCCCGCCGCGCCACGGCAGAGGGCGCGGCGGGCAGAAAAAATGCAGAGCGAATGCAAGAAAAGCAGCGCGATCGCGCCAGCGCTTAGCCGTTGATCACCGCGCTCACGCCGCCATCGACGGCAAGCCACTGGCCTGTGATGTGCTTGCCCGCGTCGCTCGCGTAGAGCACCGTGATGCCCTTGAGGTCTTCGTCGTCGCCCAGGCGGCGCAATGGGGCGTTTTCGCGGATTTTTTCCTCGCCCATGATCTCGATCAGGCCGCGCGCCATCTTGGTCTTGAAAAAGCCGGGGCAAATGGCGTTCACGGTGATGTTGAAGCGCCCCCACTCGGCCGCCAGCGCGCGCGTGAAGTTGATCACCGCGCCCTTGGAGGTGTTGTAGGCGATGGTTTTCATGTCGCTGGGGTTGCCGCCCAGGCCCGCGATCGAGGCGATGTTGATGATGCGGCCGTCGCGCTGCGGGATCATGCTGCGGTTGGCGATGAGCTGGCTCAGGATGAAGTAGCCGCGCACGTTGAGGTTCATGACCTTGTCCCAGGCTTCGAGCGGGTGCTCCTCGGCGGGCGCACCCCAGGTGGCGCCCGCGTTGTTCACGAGGATGTGCACGTCGCCCACGCGCTGCAGGGTTTCATCGACGAGGCGCCGGATATCGGACTCCTGCGCACAGTCGGCGGCGATCCAGCGCGCGTCTATGCCGGCGTCTTGCAGCTCGGCCACGGCTTGTTCGAGGTCGGACGCCTTGCGCGAGGTGAGCATGATGCGCGCCCCCGCCTCGCCCAGCGCATGGGCCATTTGCAGGCCCAGGCCACGCGAGCCGCCGGTGACCAGGGCGGTCTTGCCAGAGAGGTCGAACAGTTGTTGCACGGTACGGGTCATGGGGTGTCTCCTGAAAAATCGAAAACCAGAGAAAGTAAAGCTGGCCGGCACAGCGCGCGCAAAAGGTGCGGCATGCAAAAGGTGCATGCGCTGTGCGCATCAGCCCGTGCCATTGTGCAGCCAACCCCGCGCGGCCGCTGTCGCCTGAGCGATTGAGGCGGCAACGCGTATGCCGATCAAAAATTCAGCGCCTGCCCGTGCTCGAGCACGCGGAAATTTTCGGGCGCCTCGCCCGCGGCTTGCAGCGCCTGGAACAGGCGCCAGGGCGGGTGCTGCGGCGGCTCGGCCGAGAGGCGAAAGCTGCCCCAGTGCATGCCCACGCTCAGGCGGCTGCCGAGGTCGCGGTGGATTTGCACCGCGTCGGCCGGATCGGCGTGCATGGACTGCATGAAGCTGCGCGGCTCGTAGCTGCCTATGGGCAGCAGCGCCAAATCGGGCGGGCCCAGGCGCGCGCCTATGTCACGAAAGATGCGCTCGTGGTAGCCCGTGTCGCCCGCGAAATACACGCGCCGCGCCGCGCCCTGCACGGCCCAGCCGCCCCAGAGGCTGCGGTTGCGGTCGAACAGCCCGCGCGCCGAAAAGTGCTGCGCCGGCGTGAAGGTCAGCTGCACGCGATCTGCAAATTCCACCGTCTGCCACCAGTCGAGCTCGTTCACGCGCTGCACGCCGCGGCGCGCAAACCAGGTCTTGAGCCCGAGCGGCACGAACCAGTGCGCGCGCTCGCCCAGCGCGCGCACCGTGGCCGCTTCGAGGTGGTCGTAGTGGTTGTGCGAGAGCAGCACCGCGTCCACGGGCCCGACCTGCGCGAGCGCCAGGCCCGCAGGACGCAGGCGGCGCATCGCAGGCCACGGCACGGGCGCGGCGTAGTCGCCAAAAATCGGGTCGGTCAGGATGCGCAGGCCCGCGAGCTGCAGCACGAAGCTGTCGTGCCCGATCCAGGTCGCATGCGGGCGCGCGGTATCGAGCGGCGTGCGCGGATTCGGATAGGCGAAGTCCGCCGGCACGTGTGCGTCGAAGCCCGGGTCGGGCGCAATCCCTGCGACGAGCCAGCGCAGCGCCTTCAGCAAGGGCAGCCGGTGCGCGGGCGCCGGCGCGGCCATGGGCAGATTGCGAAAGCGGCCGCCGGGCGCGTGGTGCGACGGCGGCGTGGATGGATGCGATGCGGGATGCTGCGGGGATGGCATGCAGTTTTTAGGTCAAATCGGCTCCTAGCCATTATGTATCAAGCACAAGCAGCTATCGTTACAAGAGCAAGCACCATCAAAATGCTTCTTCGGGCAGGTTCGCGCAGGTCATGTCACGCCGCCGCACGACCTGCAGCCAGGCGCCGATCTTTGGCAACTCATAATGGTAAAAATACTGCATAGCGCCCATTCTGCCTACGCTTTGCGCTTTTGAAAGCGTAGCATCGGCGCGCAGCGTGGCGAGCGCCACGTCGAGCCAGACCCATGCAAGCACGGTGTGGCCGAAAGCCTGCATGTACGGCACGGCGTTGGCGAGCGCCTCGCTCGGCTGGCCCGTGGCCCAGGCATCTTGCGTGGCCTGGCCGAGCTGCGCCAGCGCCTGCGCCAGCGCCTGCGCGGGCTCGCGCAGCGCGGGCTCGGCCTGCGCGCGTGCGACGCTTGCACGCATGCGCTCGGCCAGCAGCGTGAGGCCGCGGCCGCCTTCCATGAGCACCTTGCGGCCCAGCAAGTCCATGGCCTGGATGCCGTGCGTGCCCTCGTGGATCATGTTCAGGCGGTTGTCGCGCCAGTATTGCTCGACAGGAAAATCGCGCGTGTAGCCGTAGCCGCCGTGGACTTGGATCGCGAGGCTGTTGGCTTCGAGGCAGTTTTCGCTGGGCCAGCTCTTGGCGATCGGCGTGAGCACTTCGAGCAGCAGGCGCGCTTCTTCGGCGGCCTCTGGCGTGCCGGTGTAGCGCTCATCGACGAGGCGCGCGCACAGCAGGTTCAGCGCGAGCGCGCCTTCGCCGTAGGCTTTTTGCGCGAGCAGCATGCGCCGCACGTCCGCGTGTTCGATGATGCGCACCTGCGGCTTGGCGGCGTCCTTGCCGCCCTGCCCCACGGGGCGGCCTTGCGGGCGGTTTTTTGCGTAGTCCAGGCTTGCGTAGTAGCCGGCCAGGCCCAGCATGGTCGCGGCCATGCCGATCGCGATGCGCGCCTCGTTCATCATGTGGAACATATATTGCAGTCCGCGCCCCGGCTCGCCCACGCGCCAGCCGATGGCGCCGGCGCGGCCCGCGACCGGGTATTTGCCCTCGCCGAAGTTCAGCAAGGTGTTGCTCGTGCCGCGCCAGCCGAGCTTGTGATTGAGGCCCGCGAGCGCCACGTCGTTGCGCTCGCCCGTGAGGCGCCCTTCCGGATCGACGATTTTTTTCGGCACGATGAACAGCGAGATGCCCTGGGTGCCGGGCACCAGCTTGCCGTCCGGGCCGGGGATTTTGGCGAGCACGAGGTGGATGATGTTCTCGCTGAGCTCGTGCTCGCCCGCCGAGATCCACATCTTGTGCCCCGTGAGGCGGTAGCGCGGCCCGAGCGGGTCTTGCTCCCACGGCACGAAGCCTTGCCCATCATCCTGCAGGTCGGGCACGGCGCGCGTGGCAATGTCGCTCAGCGACGAGCCGGCTTGCGGCTCGCTCAGGCACATGGTGCCCGCAAAGCGCCCGCTGAATTCGTTCAGCGCAAACACCTTTTGCTGTAGCGCGCTACCGTGCGCCATGAGCAGGTTCGCGTTGCCCACGGTGAGCAGCGCGGGGTTGATGCTGATCGAGGCGAGCGCAAAAAAGCTGTTCGCCGCAGCCTCTACGGTGTAGGGCAGCTGCATGCCGCCAATTTCGTAATCCTGCGCCGCGCTGAGCATGCCCGAGTCTGCATACGCGCGGTAAGCCTCGTGCGTGGCCTGCGGCAGGATGACCTTTTCACCGTCGAAGCGCGGCTCCTCGGTATCCACGAGGCGGTTGAACGGCGCGTACTTCTCGCGCGCGATGCGCTCGCAGGTGTCGAGCACGGCGTCGAAGGTCGCGCGCGTGTGCTCGGCAAAGCGCGGGCGGGCGCTCAGTGACTCGGCCTGCAGCCAGTCGTAGAGCAAGAATTCGAGGGTTTGGCGGTGGTTCATGGTTTAGGCCTCAAAAATGGCATTTAGGCAGAATGGACGGGCACAAACAGCTATCAATAAAAAAGCGCCGGAGCAAAGCCACAGCCCTGCTCCGGCGCCCTCTGGCCTTCACTGACGCAGATCAGAGCACTTCGAACACGCCCGCCGCGCCCATGCCGCCGCCTATGCACATGGTGATGCACACGCGCTTGGCGCCGCGGCGCTTGCCTTCGATGAGCGCGTGGCCGGTCAGGCGCTGGCCGCTCATGCCGTAAGGGTGGCCGACGGCGATCGCGCCGCCGTTGACGTTGAGGCGCTCGTTCGGAATGCCGAGCTTGTCGCGGCAGTAGAGCACCTGCACGGCAAAGGCTTCGTTGAGCTCCCACAGGTCGATGTCATCGACTTTGAGGCCCAGTTGCTTGAGCACCTTGGGCACGGCGAACACCGGGCCTATGCCCATCTCGTCTGGCTCGCAGCCCGCCACGGCAAACCCGAGGAAGCGCCCGAGCGGCTGCAGGCCCTTTTTGCTTGCGTATTCCTCGCTCACCACCACGCAGGCGCCCGCACCGTCGGAGAACTGGCTCGAATTGCCCGCCGCGACCACGCCGCCCGGCATGGCGGGCTTGATGGTGCTGATGGCCTCCTTGGTCGTGCCCTCGCGCGTGCCTTCGTCGCGGCTCACGGTGACTTCGCGCGTGATGATGCCGCGCACCTTGTCCACTACGCCCGCGGTCACGGTGATGGGCGCGATTTCGGCGTCGAACTTGCCTGCGGCCTGCGCGGCGCAGGCTTTTTGCTGGCTCGCAGCGCCGTATTCATCCATGGCGTCGCGGCCGATGCCGTAGCGCTTGGCCACCTGCTCGGCCGTTTGCAGCATGCTCCAATAGATCTCGGGCTTTTGCTTGGCCAGCGCCGGGTCCGCGATCATGTGCAGGTTCATCTCCTGCTGCACGCAGGAAATGCTCTCCACGCCGCCTGCGACAAAGACCTGCGCCTCGCCCGCGATGATGCGCTGCGCGGCCAGCGCAATGGTTTGCAGGCCCGAGGAACAAAAGCGGTTCACGGTCATGCCCGAGACCGACACCGGCAGGCCCGCGCGCAGTGCGCACTGGCGTGCGATGTTGTTGCCCGTCGCGCCCTCGGGGTTGGCGCAGCCCATGAGCACGTCTTCGACCTCGGCCGGGTCTATGCCCGCGCGCGCGATGGCGTGCTGCACCGCGTGGCCGCCCAGCGTGGCGCCGTGCGTCATGTTGAAAGAACCCTTCCAGCTCTTGGCGAGCGGGGTGCGGGCGGTGGATACGATTACTGCGGAAGTCATGGGGAATCCTTTGGTTCGAAGGGATGTTCGAAGCGGGCTTTTTCAGTTGAAGGTTTTGCCTTCGTCGGCCAGGCGCGCGAGCAAGGGCGCGGGCTGCCAGAAAGCGGCGTCGTCGTAGGGGTTCTGACGAAAACGCCGCATCGCCTGCACGAGATTGCACAAACCCACCTCATCGGCATAGAGCATGGGGCCGCCGCGGTGCAGCGGGAAGCCGTAGCCCGTGAGATAGACCAGGTCGATGTCGCTCGCGCGGCTGGCGATGCCGTCTTCGAGGATGTGCGCGCCTTCGTTGACGAGCGCGAACACCAGGCGCTGGACGATTTCTTCGTCGGAAATCTTGCGCGGCGTGATGCCCAGGCTCTTGCGGTGCTCTTCGAGCATTTTTTCGACCACGGGGCTCGGGATGGCGTCACGCTTGCCCGGTTGGTAGTCGTACCAGCCCGCGCCGGTTTTCTGGCCAAAGCGCCCCAGCTCGCACAGCAGGTCGGCCGTCTTGCTGTATTTCATGCCCGGCTTTTCGACGTAGCGGCGCTTGCGGATGGCCCAGCTGATGTCGTTGCCCGCGAGGTCGTTCATGCGAAACGGCCCCATGGCAAAGCCGAATTTTTCGATGGCCTTGTCCACCTGCGCGGGCGTGCAGCCCTCGTCGAGCAAAAAGCCCGCCTGGCGGCCGTATTGCTCGACCATGCGGTTGCCGATGAAACCGTCGCACACGCCGGCGACCACCGCAGTCTTCTTGATCTTCTTGGCCAGCGCCATGACGGTGGCGAGCACGTCCTTGGCCGTCTTTTCGCCGCGCACGACTTCGAGCAGCTTCATGACGTTCGCAGGGCTGAAAAAGTGCATGCCCAGCACGTCCTGCGGACGCTTGGTCACTGCGGCGATCTTGTTGACGTCCAGCGTGGAGGTGTTGGTGGCCAAAATGGCGCCGGGCTTCATCACGGCGTCGAGCTGCTTGAACACGGCCTCCTTGACGCCCATTTCCTCGAACACGGCCTCGATCACGAGGTCGGCCTGGGCGATGTCGGCGTAGGCCAGCGTGGTGCTCAAAAGCGCCATGCGCTGCTCGTATTTTTCCTGCGTGAGCTTGCCCTTCTTGATCTGCGCCTCGTAATTCTTGCGGATCGTGGCGACGCCGCGCTCGAGCGCCTCCTGCTTCATTTCGAGCAGCTTCACGGGAATCCCCGCGTTCAGGAAGTTCATCGTGATGCCGCCGCCCATGGTGCCGGCACCGATCACGGCCACCGTGGCGATGGTGCGCTTCGGGGTATCGGCGGGCACGTCCGGGATCTTGGACGCGGCGCGCTCGGCCAGGAACAGGTGGCGCAGCGCGCGCGACTCGGGCGTGAGCATGAGCTGCGCGAACAGTTCACCCTCGCGCCGCAGGCCGTCGTCAAGCTTGCCTCGGGTTGCCGCCTCGACGGCGTCCACGCACTTGAGCGGCGCGGGAAAGT
>CAVPUD010000081.1:0-5690 GCA_963708545.1 uncultured beta proteobacterium
ACATGTCAGTGGCTTAACTGACTGGCATTGGGCTGCCTTTGGAGCTCAGTGTTTCAGCCAGCCGTTGACCTGGGCGATGGCGGCTTCGCGGTCGCCGCCGGCGATGGTTTGCAGGCGGATGCGTGAGAGCAGGTACAGGTAGCGCGCCTGCGCCAGGTCGCGCAGCGTCTGCATGCGGCTTTGCTCGGCATTCAAAATGTCCACCTGCGTGCGGCTGCCGGCCTCGAAGGACTTGCGCGTGGAGAGCACCAGCTGATCGGCCGAGCGCGCGGCCTGCTCGAGCGCGCGCACGCGCAGGATGCCTTCGGTCACGCCGCGGTATTCCTTGTTCACGCGCAGCGCGAGGTCGCGGCGCAGGGCTTCGAGGGATTCGCTGATGCGCTCCTGTTCGGCGAGCGCCTGGCGCACGGTGGAATTGACGTAGCCGCCGGCGTACAGCGGGATGGACAGTTGCAGACCGATGGCCTTGTTGACGTAGCGCGAGTGGATGCTGGTGATGTTTTCGCTCGCGCTGTCCGACCATTGCGCGCTGGCGTCGAGCGTGGGGTAATGGCCGGCCTGGGTCTTTTCGACTTCGCGGCGCGCGGCCTCGAGCTGGGCTTTCATGGCCTTGATCTCGGCGCTCGCGTCTTCGGCCATGCGCGTCCAGTCTTCGAGTTGCAGCGGGTCGGGCGGCAGCAGGGGCATGCGTGCGACGTCTATGCCGGCCAGCGTGCCGGCGGGCTGGTTGATCAGGCTTTCGAGCGTGCGGCGCGTGTAGTCCTGGTTCTGGCGCGCCTCGAGTTCCTGCGCGATGGCCATGTCCAGGCGCGACTGCGCGTCGTCGATGTCGGTGCGCGTGCCCGATCCGGCCGCGAGCGCCTTGCGTGCGGCATCGACTTGGGTGGTGTAGGTGGCTTTCTGGGCCTCGATCAGCGCGAGCTGGTCGTCGGCCAGCAGGGCATCGAAGTAGGCGCTGCTCACGCGCACGGCAAGTTTCTGCAGGTCGTCGCTGAGCACGGCCTCGGCCTGCTCGACCTGGGCTTCGGCCTGGCGGTATTGCGCCCAGCGCTGTTTGTTGAAAAGCGGCTGGCGCAGGGAGATGACCTTGCCGTAGCTCATGTAGGTGTCGTCGCGCGTGTTGAGTTGTCCCAGGATGTTGGGCTGCGTGGTTTCGAGCCGGTTTTTCGTGCGGCCCCAGGACGCGGACAGGCTGGGCAGCAGCTGCGCGCGCGCCTGCGGCAGGCGCTCGCGCCCCGATTCGGCGGCGGCGCGCGAGGCGCGGATGCTGGCGTCCTGCTCGAGCGCGGCGTCGTAGGCTTGCTGCAGGTCCAGCGCCCAGCTGGCGGCGCCCATGCCGGCGAACAGGGCGGCAAGCAAGGCGTTGCGCGTCGGACGGTGAAGGCGGTGCGTGGCGGCCATGGCGTCATTCCTCTTTCATGGACGCCGCAAGGCGCTTGGCGAGCGGATGCAGCAGGTAGGTCAGCAGCGAGCGCTCGCCGGTCTTGATGATGACTTCGGCGGGCATGCCGGGCTGCAGCTGGCGTGCACCCAAAATTTTGCGGCCTTCGGGCGTGACGCTGACGCGCGCGAGGTAGTACGAAATCTGCGGGTTTTGCGGGTCGGTGAGCAGGTCGCCCGAGATGGATTCGACCTTGCCCGGCACGACGAGCTGCGGCGAGTGCGCAAAGGCGGAAAAGCGGATGTCGGTGGGCAGGCCCGCATGCACCTTGTCGATCAGGTTGGGGGGGATGCGCGCTTCGAGCAGCAAGGGAGCATCGAGGGGCACGATGTCCATGAGTTTTTGCCCTGGCTGGATCACGCCGCCCACGGTTTGTATGACCAGGCCTATGACCTGCCCGGATGCTGGGGAACGGATCTCGAGGCGGTCGAGGTCGGCCTTGGCGGCGATGTATTTTTCCGCGTCGGACTCCACTTCGCGCGCGACGTCGGCGAGCTGGCCTTCGACTTCCTTGCGGTACTCCTGCTGGCGCGCGATGATGCGCTGGCGCAGCTCGGCGATGGAGCGGCGCGCGCGGCTGCTGTTGCCCACGAGTTCGGCAATGGCGGCGTTGGACTCGGCCACCATGCGCTCGAGTTCGAGCTGGCGGTTGCGCGGCGCGTAGCCTTCGCTGACCAGCGCGCGCGTGTGGTTCAGCTCCTCGTTGAGCAGGGTGAGCTGATTGCGCCGGTTGATCAGCATGTTGTCATAGGCTTCGAGCTGCGCCTGCAGCCCCTGGATGCTTTCTTCCATGCCCTGCACGTCGGCGCGCAGGGCCGCAGTGCGCGCACGAAAGAGCTGTTCCTGCGTCTGCATCTGCCGGCGGATCAGCGGGTCGGATTGCGCTTCGAGCAAGTCGGGGTGGAACTGGATGTTGTTCTGCCCGGCCTGCTCGGCCAACAGGCGCCCCTGCATGGCGCGCAGGCCCAGGTAGCGCTGGCGCACGGTCTCATAGTTGGCGCGCGCCGTGGCCTCGTCGAGGCGAATCAGCACATCGCCTTCCTTGACTTCCTGGCCTTCGCGCACCAGCACTTCCTTGACGATGCCGCCCGTGAGGTGCTGCACCACCTTGCGCTTGGTGTCTATGGCGACCATGCCCTGGCTGGGCACGCCCTCGTCGAGCGGGGCGAACGAGGCCCAGAGCAGAAAGCCGCCCAGGCCTATGAGCAGGGCCCACAGGCCTATGCGCGCGGCGCGCCCGGTGTCGGCGAAGGCGTGGTGCTCGTGCTCGTTCGGTGTGGAAGCGGCCGGTTCCGGCTGGGGCGTGTCCGGCGCATGAGAGAAAAGTTTGGGAAAAGCCATGACTGTCTCGCGAAGAAAAAAGGGGCAAAAGAGGGGCTGCGCGCAGAAGGTTGAAGATTCTCAGGCGGGCAGCGGTGCGACGGGCGGGGGGGCTTCTGGGCGTGCGCCCGCGGCGGGCGCGCGCGCCGCTTGCAGGGCTGCGAGCACGGCGTCGCGCGGGCCGTGGGCCTGGATCTGGCCGTCGCGCAGGATCAAGATACGGTCCGCCACGGCCACGACCCCGGGGCGGTGGCTGATGAGAACCACGGTCTTGCCCTTGGCCTTGAGCGCGAGCACGGTTCTCTGCAGCGCCTGCTCGCCCGCATCGTCGAGGTTGGCGTTGGGCTCGTCGAGCACGATCAGCGCCGGGTCGCCATAAATGGCCCGTGCGAGCGCGATGCGCTGGCGCTGTCCACCCGAAAGCAGGCCGCCAGCCTCGCCCATGGGCATGTCGTAGCCCTTGGGAAAGCGCAGGATCATTTCGTGCAGGCCCGCCGACTGCGCGGCCGCGATGACCTTGTCGGGGTCGAGTTCGGAAAAGCGTGCGATGTTTTCGGCAATGCTGCCGTCGAACAGTTCCACGTCCTGCGGCAGGTAGCCGAGGTGGGGGCCGAGCTCGCTGCGGTTCCAGCCGCTCAAAGGGCGCTCGTCGAGCAGTACCTCGCCCGAGACCATGGGCCAGATGCCCACGAGCACGCGCGCCAGCGTGGACTTGCCCGAGCCCGAAGGGCCCAGCACCACGGTCACGGTGCCGGCGGGGATGTGCAAATCTATGCCCTTGAGGATGGGGCTGCTACGCCCGGCGGCGGTGGCGACCACGTTGCGCAATGTGACGGCGCCCGTGGGCGGCACGCGCATGAGCGCGGCATCGCGCTCGGGGTGGTTCCCGAGCAGGGCCTCGAGGCGTGCAAAGGCTTCGCGTGCGCCTATGAAGCTGCGCCAGGACGACACGAGCAAGTCTATGGGCGCGAGTGCGCGGCTCATGAGTATGTTGGAGGCGATCATCGCGCCGGGCGAGAGCTGGCCGTCGATCACGAGCAGGGCGCCCACACCCAGCGCAAGCGACTGCTGGCTGTAGCGGACGAATTTGCTCCAGGCCATGATGCGGCTCGAAATGCCTTGCGCCTGGTGCTGGCGCAGCAGCGCGCGCTGGTGGCGCTGGAACCAGTGCCGGCGCAGGTTGCCCACCATGCCCATGGCTTCGAGCACCTCGGCGTTGCGCAGCTTGCCTTGCAGGTAGGCATTGGCCTCGGCCTGCGCCGTGCCGGCCAGGTGCTGCGGCGCAATCGTGCGCTGGTGGCCGAACCAGGCAAGCGCCGCCTGCACGAGCGCAAAAACGATGCCCGTGACCCCAAGCCAGGGGTGCAGCAAAAACAGCACTGCGATGTAGATCGGCGTCCAGGGCGCGTCGAAAAAGGCGAACACGCCCGTCCCCGTCATGAACTGGCGCAGTTCGGTCAGGTCGGCAAAGGCGCGCGCCGGGCTGTGGCCCGACTGGCTCAGCGAAGATTCGAAGCTGGCGTTGAACACGCGTGTACCCAGCTTCTGGTCGAGCCGCACCCCCGTGCGCACCAGCAGGCGCGAGCGCGACCACTCGGTGAAGGCGAGCATGGCCAGCAGGAACAGCGTGATCAGCGACACGGCGAGCAGGGTCAGCTCGCTGCCGCTCGCGAGCACGCGGTCATAGACCTGCAGCATGTACAGCGTGGGCGTGAGCATGAGCAGGTTGGCGACCATGCTGAAAATGCCGACGATGAAAAACTCGCGTCGGAAGGCCCAGAGCGTCTGGGTCAGCTCGCTGCGCGCAAAGAATGCAGGGGTTTTCATAGGGAGATGAGGCTGAAGGCGGCCAAGGGTCAGGATGCGGCGGGCAGGGCACCGCCGGGGGCGGCCGGGCGTGGCTGCGCAGCGGCCGCCGCTTGTTGTGCTGCCTGTTGTGCCGCCTGTTGCAGCGCCGCCAGCACCTCGTCACGCGGCCCGAAGGCTTGCTGCGTGCCGTCGCGCAGCACGAGCATGGCGTCGGCCACGGCGAGCACGCTGGTGCGGTGCGTCATGACGACGAAGGTCGTGCCCTGCTGTTTGAGCGTGAGAATGGCTTGAGCCAGTGCGGCGTCGCCTTCCTCGTCGAGGCTGGAATTGGGCTCGTCGAGCACCACGAAGGCGGGCTTGCCGTACAGCGCCCGTGCCAGCGCGACGCGCTGGCGCTGCCCGCCCGAGAGCATGGCGCCGTCGCGCCCCACGGGGCTTTCGTAGCCCTGCGGCAGGCCGAGGATGAATTCGTGCATGCCCACGAGCCGTGCCGCCGCCTCGACCTTGGCCATGTCCACTTCGCCAAAGCGCGCGATGTTTTCCGCCAGCGTGCCTTCGAACAGTTCCACCCCTTGCGCGCCAGCACGGCGTCGTAATCGTCGAAGTCGGCGGCGTCGCGCCGGACCTCGGGCCATTCGGCCGGCAGCCCCAGATGCCGCGCCGCCCAAACCAGGCACTCTTCGGCCACCGCCAGCGCCTGCGCCCAGCGACCCTTGTAGAAGAAATACCGGTAGCGGCCGATCAGCACCGCCGCATGGTCCGGCGCCAGCGCCGCCGCGGCGGCCAGGTGCCGCTCCGCCACGGCATCGTCGGGGTAGTTCAGGCCAGCGGCTCGCAGATGTTTTTCGGCATCTGGCGGCAATGCGCCGCCCAGCACCGTGGTCGCCAGGAACACCTGCTCGACGCTGGTCGGACCGGCGGTGGCCGGTTCGGTCGCTGCTGCACGGCGTACGGGTTCGAGAACGGCGGCCACGGTCAGTCCCTACGAGCGGCGCTGACGGCCGATGCTGGCCACTTCGACCGTGGCGAGGGCCGGCGCGGTGGGCGCACTGGCGGTGCTGCTGCAGCTGCCGGCACCGGCGACGTTAGCAAGACCAACCTGAACGGGTGCCCCGGCAAC
>CAVPUD010000082.1:0-71911 GCA_963708545.1 uncultured beta proteobacterium
GCGGCGACGGCCTCGGCATCAACCTTGAACGTGCCTTTTTCGATCGCGCTGCGCACGGCCTTGACTTTGCTGGTGTCGATGTCTGCCGCGCTGCGCATGCCGGCCCCGAGCGCCTGCGCCGCCAGCGACGAGACGGTGACGCTGCTCGCCGCGGCAGCGGGTGCACTGGTGGCTTGGGTGCTGGCGCGCTGGGCGTCTTCAGCGGCGGCGGCAGGGCTCCTGGCCTGCTTTGCAGCAGGGCCCGTCTGCGTTGATACGCCTGGGAGTTCGGGGGGGGTGCCAATTTTCATCGTCTTCTCCGCCGCCTGTCGTGTCCCGCTTGGAAACGAGGTGAAGGCATGTTGCCCGCTTTTTCGACCATTTGGGGTAAGACTTTAGCGTTTTTCGCGTGCAGGGCTATAAGGCCAGCTCCACCGCGCCCGCGCCATTGACCACACCCGAGACGATACGCCCATTGGCCATGCGCACGCGCACCGTCTGGCCGGCGCCGCCCGCGCTCAAGGCCTGCCCGTCGGCTGTCACGGCATAACCCGGCCCCTGCGCCAGCACCTTGACCTGCGCGCCGGCGCCGAACAGCTCGGGCGGGCGCACCATGGTTTGGCGCAGCGTCTGCCCGGCCATGAGCGTGCGCGCCGCCGTCTGGCCCACCCACAGTTCGGGCTTGGCTAGCACGGTGGCCGGCTCCGCGGCCCAATCGACCTCGGCCTCGACGGCGTCTTCGGCCCTGAGCACCGCGCCGTTCGGGATGTTGCTGCGCAGCACCCAGGCCGGGCCGAAGGCCCTCACGGTGACGGGCAAAAACACATTCCATGCGACGCGCCTCTGCACGCAGCGCAGCCCCAGGCGTGTGCGCCCCCACAGGCGGCTGCCCGGCGGCAGGTAGGGCTCGACGCGCGCACAGGGCGCGAGCTGCAGGCGCGGGTCGAGCGCGCCCACTTCGACCTGCATGCGTAGCGGCAGCGGCTGCGCGCCCGCAGGCTCGCTGGCCAGCGCCTCTTGCAAAAAGCGCTCGCCGAGCGTGCCAAGGCGCGCGCCGTCGCCAGCGTCAGCGCCGCTGGTTTGCGCAAGCGCCGCAGCGCAGCCCCAAACCAGGGCCAGCGGCGCTGCCATGCGCAGCGCTTTGCAAACCAACATGAAAAAGGCATTTACCGTAGATATCGCCTGCATGAGTAACTCCTGAAAGGTGAGCTATAGGTGTGGTTTTCGCGCTGTTTGCAAGGCGGACACCAAGCCCATTTCACCTGCCCTACTGTAGGCGCCGCGCCAGTCGCCCATGCCGGGAATTGCGCGCCGATTCGGCCGGTTTTCGGGCTTTAGGAAAAAACCGCGCTTCCCATAATCGATGCCACGCCGCAGCCTAGGAGCCTGTCGGACTTTGGGCGTCGAAAGCGAGAATGCGCCCCGGCGAGGCCAGTTTTTGCCGGATTCGCAGCCCCATAGTGGTGCTATGGGGCAAGAAGACGGTAAAAAATGGGCCGCTGCGGCGCATTCGCAGCCGACGATTCCAAAGTCCGACAGGCTCCTAGCCTGCCCCGTACCTTCATCCCAAGCAAAGACGCGAGGCCCAGATGCTCAACAAGATGACCCAGTCGCTGGACTTCCAAGGCCAGGCGCTCTTGTTGCGCGCCGAGCGCCAGCGCGTGCTGGCCAGCAACATCGCCAACGCTGACACGCCCGGCTACACGGCGCGTGACTTTCCTTTTGCCGACGCGCTGCGCGCGGCCAGCGGCAGCGGCGGTGCAGGCGCCGCCGTGCGGCTGGCAACAGCAAATTCCAGCAGCACTGCCGATGCAGGCATCAGCGACGCGCGCCACATCCCGCTGCCCACGGTGCAAGTCGGCGGCCTGGGCTCCGGCGTGGTGGGTGAAAAGCTCGGCTACGCCGTACAGACCGAGCCCAGCCTGGACAACAACAGCGTCGATCTGGACCGCGAGCGTGCGAACTTCGTGGACAACGCCGTGCGCTACGAGGCCACGCTGCGTTTCATCAATGGCCAGGCCAAGACCATGCTCAGCGCCATCCAGGGGCAGTGACGCCAGAAAACGCGCTGCCGCAGCAAAAGAGCAAAGGAGCAAGACCATGTCCATGTTTTCGATCTTCAACATCTCGGGCAGCGCGGTGAGCGCGCAGGCGCAGCGCCTCAACGTGGTGGCGAGCAACCTGGCCAACGTCGATGCCGTCGCCGGCCCCGACGGCCAGGCGTACAAGGCGCGCCAGGTGGTGTTCCAGACCACGCCCATGGGAGCGGACGGCACCGCCGGCGTGCGCGTGAGCGCCGTCAATGAAGACAACACCCCGGGCCGGCGCGTGCACGAGCCGAGCAACCCCATGGCCGACGCGCAGGGCTACGTGACCTATGCAAACGTGAACGCGGTGGAGGAGATGGTGAACATGATCTCGGCCTCGCGCTCGTACCAAAACAACGTCGAAGTCATGAACACGGCCAAGTCGCTGCTGCTCAAAACCCTGCAAATCGGGCAGTAAACCCATCCCACCGCTACACAGGAACCCTCGCCATGAGCACCATCAGCCCCGTCGGGCAGACGACTTCATCGAGTAGCGCCGCCGCAGCCAGCGCTGCGGCCAACGCGGCCGCCGACCCTGCTGCCGCGCAGGACCGCTTCCTCAAACTGCTCGTGGCCCAGCTCAACAACCAGGACCCGATGAACCCGCTGGACAACGCGCAGATGACCTCGCAGATCGCGCAGATCAACACCGTCACCGGCATCCAGCAGCTCAACGACACGGTGAACAAGCTCGCGGGCCAGCTCGCGGTGCAGCAGCTCGTGCAGGGCAGCAGCCTGGTTGGGCACCGGGTGCTGGTCGAGGGCGACACGCTGGCCGTCGATGCGCAAAGCGGCCAGGCCAGCGGGGGCTTCGACCTCGCGGCCTCGGCGGCGAGCGTCACGGTGCAGATACTGGACGCGAGCGGCAAGCAGATCGGCTCGGTGGACATGGGCGCACTGCCCGCGGGCCGCCACGGCTTCGCCTGGGACGCATCGGGCTACCAGGGCAGCAGCGCGCCGCATTTCCAGGTGGTGGCAAGCAACGGCGCCACGGCGGTGAGCGCCACGGCCCTCACCGCGCAGCAGGTCAGCGCAGTAAGCATCTCGAGCGGCGCACTGCAGTTGCAGCTGAGCGACGGCAGCAGCGTCGCGCAAAGCGCCGTCAAAGCCGTCCAGTGATTTTCAGATACTTCTTTTTCAGGAGCGCACCATGGCTTTCCAACAAGGGCTTTCAGGCTTGAACGCTGCCAGCAAGGGTCTGGACGTGATCGGCAACAACATCGCGAACGCAAACACCACGGGTTTCAAATCCTCACGCGCCGAATTCGCCGACATGGTGGCTTCGGCCATGGGTGTGGCGGGCGGGTCTGATGCTGGCATCGGGGTGCAGGTGGCGGACATTGCCCAGCAATTCACGCGCGGCAACATCAGCACCACGGGCAACAACCTCGACGTGGCCATAGACGGCGGCGGATTTTTCAAACTGCAGCAAGCGGACGGCAGCATGGCGTACACGCGCGCGGGCAATTTCCAACTCGACAAAACGGGCAACCTGGTGACCAACAACAGCGCCAAGGTGCTGGGCTACGTCGTCGATCCGACCACGGGCAAGCCGGTCAGCGGCGCGGACCCGGTGCCGCTAGTGTTTCCAACGTCTGCGCCGATCGCGGCCAAGCAGACCGCAGTGATCAACGCATCGTTCAACCTTGACGCAAGGGTACCCGATGCCGCTGGGAATCCGGGGGCTACACCACCGATACCAGCGAGTCCGCGTACCACCTACAGTACATCGATCAATACGTACGACAGCCAAGGGGTGGCCACGCCCGTGAACCTTTATTTTGAAAAAAATGGCGCCAACACCTGGGATGTCTATGACAAACTCAACGACCTGACGACCACGCCGCCGACAGTGCCTCCCGCCGTAGGGCGCATGATTGCCGACCAGAATGGAAAAATCGTTGCGACGTTAGAGCCCGTCGCGAGTTCCATCCTCAACGCCGATGCGACCAAGACACAAGTTGACGACTTTCCTAAGGAATTTACCTACAAGTTCTATGGGCCCGATGTGAATGGCATCTATGCCATACGAGAGGCCAGACTTACTTTTGCAAGTGCCACGGACGCATGGGACTTCACTTATTCCGATACGCCTACTAACTCACTCGTGGCATCGGCGCGGCTCAAAAGCGACCTCATTAGTTATGCGACGGGAACGCCAGCTACAGGCGGCACCTTGATCCCCGCGACTTTAACCACGGCCCCCGCCGCAGCCAAGCAATCCTATGAACTCGGGTTGATGGTGAATCCGAGTCCGGCCAACCCCAATAGTCCGCCAGCCACCGGAAGCAATCCTGCGCCGGCGCCGTTTGCCGTGACGCTCAATTTGGATCAGGTGACCCAGTACGGCAGCAAATTTGCCGTCTCCACGCTGAGCCAGGACGGCTATGCCTCGGGCGAGCTGACCAGCGTGAACATCGAAGACAGCGGCATGGTCATGGCCACGTACTCGAATGGCGTGACGCGGGCCGAGGCGCAGCTCGCGCTTGCCAACTTCCGCAATCCGCAGGGGCTGCGCCCCATCGGCGGCAACAACTGGGTGGAGACGTTCGAATCCGGTGCCCCGGTCGTGGGCACGCCCGGCACGGGCAGTTTGGGGGCACTGCGCTCCGGCGCACTCGAAGATTCCAACGTTGACCTCACGGCCGAACTCGTCAACCTGATGACCGCGCAGCGCTACTACCAGGCGAACGCGCAGACCATCAAGACGCAGGATCAGGTGATGTCCACGCTGGTCAACCTGCGTTGATGGGCGCTGCTCTTTTTTGATACCGAGGGATTGCCATGGACCGCATCATCTACACCGCGATGACGGGCGCGAGCGCAGCGTCGCAGCGCCAGGCGGTGCTTGCGAACAACCTGGCCAACGCTTCGACCAACGGTTTTCGTGCCGAGATGTCGGCCTTCCGCGCGGTGCCACTGCGCGGCGACGGGGCGAGCACGCGCGTGTTTGCGCTCGAAGCGACGGCCGGCCATGTCGATACGGTCGGCCCGGCGCAGCAGACCGGGCGCAACCTCGACGTGATGGCCATGGGCCAAGCCTGGTTTGCCGTGCAGGGGCTCGACGGCACCGAGGCCTACACGCGCGCCGGCCGCCTCGAAGTTTCCACCGACGGCCAGCTCGTCAACAGCATGGGACAGCCGATGTTGTCCGATCAGGGCGCGCCCATAGACGTGCCGCAGGGCGCCGAGGTCACACTGGGCGATGACGGCACCGTCACGGCGCGCATCCCTGGGCAGCAACCCACGACGGTGGGGCGCCTGAAACTCGCCACGCCTACGCCGGACGATCCACTCAAGCGCGGTGACGACGGGCTTTTTCGTACCGTTTCGGGCGACCCTTTGCCCGCAGACCCTACGGCCAAGCTGCAAAGCGGCGTGCTCGAAGGCTCGAACGTGAACTCGGTGCAGGCCATGGTGGACATGATCACCGCGGCGCGCCAGTTCGAACAACAGATGCAATTGCTGCAGACCGCGCAGTCCGACGACAAGGCCGCGAGCCAGTTGCTCAACATCAACGCCTGAACCCCCTACTTGCAACGCAGCCTCTGAGCCGCACCGACCGAGGAAATCGCCATGATGAATTCGCTGTGGATCGCCAAGACTGGCATGTCCGCCCAGCAGACGCAGCTGGACGTGATCTCGCACAACCTGGCCAACGTCTCGACCACGGGCTACAAGCGCAACAGCGCCCAGTTCGCCGATTTGATCTACCAGAACCTGCGCCAGGTCGGCGCCAACACCGACGAGCAAAACCAGCTGCCCACGGGCCTGCACTTGGGCCTGGGCGTGCGTACCGTGGCCACGAGCCGCAACTTCACGCAAGGCACCTTGCAGCAGACGCAGAACAGCCTCGACGTGGCCATCAATGGCAATGGCTTTTTTCAGGTGACCATGCCCGACGGCACGCAGGCCTATACGCGCGAGGGGTCGTTCCAGCTCGACGGCGCGGGCCGCCTCGTGACGCCCAGCGGTCTGCCCGTGGCCAACGGCATCACCGTGCCGCCCGGCGCCACGAACATCAACATCGCCACCGACGGTACGGTTTCGGCGGTGCTCGCGGGCGCGACCGCGCCCTCCACCATAGGCACCCTGGCGATGGTCAACTTCGTCAACCCTGCGGGGCTCGAGCCCGTGGGCGACAACCTCTACAAAGAGTCGGTCGCCTCGGGAACGCCGCAAGGGGGCACGCCCGGCACGAACGGCCTGGGCACGATCAAGCAGGGTTTTCTGGAGAACTCCAACGTCAACGTGGTGGAGGAGCTCGTGAACATGATCCAGACGCAGCGCGCTTACGAGATGAACTCCAAGGCGATCCAGACGGCAGACCAGATGCTGGCCAAGCTGGGGCAGCTCTGAGAGGCTGAGCGTTTTCGTCCATGGTCGCCTTGCACACCAAAACACCCCCGCTCGGCGTTGCAAATGCTCGCCATAGCCCGAGCGATGGCTGCGCTTTGCGCCTCGATCGGTGGCGTTTTGATGCGCCTTTCGGCCGCGGCCGGACAACTCTCAGCCTCTGAGGCTGCGCCGTTCGACATTCGTACTACGAGGAAGCTCCGCCATGGCCCACCTTTTTGTTTCTGTTTCTGTTTCTGCGCGGCTGCGCCTGCTCGCGTGCGCCGGCGCTGCCGCACTCGTGGGCTGCACCAGCCTCATGGAGCCGCCGCCCGTCGATGTGCTGCCGACCAAGCCGCTGCAGCTGCCGCCGGCTGCTGCAGCGCGGCCCGTGAACGGCAGCCTGTTCAGCACCGCAAGCTATCGGCCACCGTTCGAAGACCGGCGCGCGCGCCTCGTGGGTGACACGGTGACGATCATGATCGTGGAAAACGTCTCGGCCAAGCAGGAATCCTCGTCCGGCATAGACCGCACGGGCTCGCTCGCGGGCGGCATCAAGACCTTTCCGTTCGTGAGCAGCACGCTGGCCGACAAGTCCACCATGGACGTGGGCGCGGAAAACAAGTTCAGCGGCCAGGGCAACACGCAGAGCACCAACACCTTCAGGGGCTCCATCACCGCGACGGTGGTCGAGGTGCTGCCCAACGGGCACCTCGTGGTCGCGGGCGAAAAGCAGATCGGCGTGAACCACAACGTCGATGTGCTGCGCTTTTCGGGCACGGTGGACCCGCGCAATCTGCTCGCGGGCAGCGTCGTCAACTCGACGCAGGTCGCAAACGTGCGCATCGAATCGCGCGGACGCGGCGCCCAGGCCGAGGTTCAGGCCATGGGTTGGCTGGGGCGGTTTTTCAACATGGTGACGCCGTTTTGAGCCGCGGAAATTGGAATCTGACCCCAATTAATCTTCTGCTTGCTCGGCGGCGCGCAGCACCTTGTGCGCGATTTCGGTGCTGAAGCCGCGCGCGGCGAGAAAGCGCATTTGCCGCGCGCGCTCTTGCACATCGGCGGGCGGCGTGCCGAAGCGCCGCTGCCACACGGCCTGGGCACGTGCGAACTCGCTGGCGCGCAGACTGTCGGCAGCGGCGCGCACCAGTTCTGCGTCGAGTCCTTTGTGGCGCAGCTCCTGCAGCACGCGCTGCGCGCCCAGGCGCGGCGCGCGGCGGCGCAGCAGGGATTCGGCGGCGCGCGCGTCGCTCAGAAAGCCTTGCGCCTCGAGCGCGTGCAGCAGCGCTTCGAGGTCGTCGTCCGCCTGCACATGCGGCGCGAGCTTGGCAGCGAGTTCGGCGCGCGAGTGTTCGCGCCGGGCCAGCAGGCGCAGTGCGCGGCCTTTGAGCGAAGGCGCGGCAAAACCCATGGAAATACTACGTTAAATATAGCTGCTAGTGCTTGATGCATAAGCACTAGAGCCACTTTTCATGCTTAGTTTTTGAGGGTGCTCAAGCCGGCTCACTGCCCGTGGCCGGCGCCACGGCGGGCGGCAGTTGCGCGATGCCGAGCTGGGCGCGCACGAGGTTTTCGATCTCGTGCGCAAGCTCGGGGTTTTCACGCAGGAATTCACGTGCGTTATCGCGGCCCTGGCCGATTTTTTCGCCCTTGTAAGAGTACCAGGCGCCGGATTTTTCGATGATCTTGGCATTCACGCCCATGTCGATGATTTCGCCCTCGCGGCTGATGCCCTCGCCGAACAGGATGTCGAACTCGGCCGTCTTGAACGGCGGGCTGACCTTGTTCTTGACCACCTTGACCTTGGTTTCGTTGCCTATCGCTTCCTCGCCCTTCTTGATCGTGCCGGTGCGGCGGATGTCCAGGCGCACCGAGGCGTAGAACTTGAGCGCGTTGCCGCCCGTGGTGGTTTCGGGGCTGCCGAACATCACGCCGATCTTCATGCGGATCTGGTTGATGAAGATGACCATGCAGTTGGTCTTTTTGATCGTGGCGGTGAGTTTGCGCAGCGCCTGGCTCATGAGGCGCGCCTGCAGGCCGGGCAGGGCGTCGCCCATCTCGCCCTCGATCTCGGCCTTGGGCGTGAGCGCAGCGACCGAATCGATCACGATCAGATCGACCGCGCCCGAGCGCACCAGGCTATCGACGATCTCCAGCGCCTGCTCGCCGGTGTCGGGCTGGCTGATGAGCAGCTCGGACAAGTTGACGCCGAGCTTTTGCGCGTATTGCACGTCGAGTGCATGCTCGGCATCGACGAAGGCGCAGGTGCCACCCTGCTTTTGCATCTCGGCAATGACCTGCAACGTGAGCGTGGTTTTGCCCGAGCTCTCGGGGCCGTAGATTTCGATCACGCGCCCGCGCGGCAGGCCGCCCACGCCGAGCGCGATGTCGAGCCCGAGCGAGCCGGTGGAGATGACCTGGATGTCCTCGATCACCTCACCTTCGCCCAGGCGCATGATGGTGCCCTTGCCGAACTGCTTTTCGATCTGCGCGAGCGCTGCTTGGAGGGCTTTGGCTTTTTCGCTGTTGGCGGCAGATGCGAGGGGGCTGCCCTTGGTGGCTATGTCCATGAAAAACTCCTTGAAAAAAGCGGGGGTGAGACGAAAGGGTGAAGCACGCAGGTGCGTGCTGCCCGCGACGAAAACTGGATACTTGCACAGTAGTTTATGCGCGCATTGCGCAAATTTTGTGGATAATTTGGTCAGTTTGGTTGACGAATTGCCGTGCGTGAAATTTCTCCTCCGACCGCTGCCGAAGATGCCTGGCGTCAGACGCACCTGGGCCGCCTGCTCGGCCATGCGTTGCGCCGTTTCGATGCGCGCGTGCTGCAGTTGATGGCGCGCAACGTCGAGGTGCCGCTGGCGCTGTCCAACCTCGCGGCGCGCAAGCAGGTGTCGGCCGCGCACATCCACATCACGCGCCATCTGCGCCTGCAGGGCGACCGCCTGAGCGACCTGGCCGCGCGCGCGGGCATGAGCAAGCAGGCCATGGCGACGCTGGTCGATCAATGCGAGGCCTGGGGCCTGGTCACGCGCAGCGCCGACGCGCACGACGCGCGCGCGCGGCGCGTGCACTTCACGCCCACGGGGCTCGCGTGGCTGCAGGCCTTCCGCGACGCCGTGGCACAGGCCGAGGCCGAATTTCGCGCCGAAGTCGGCCCCGAAGTGGCGACCGTGGTGGCGCTGGGGCTGGAGGCTTACGCGCAGGGGCTGGAAACGCCCTGAGAACCTGTTCACGATCTTTTCATGGGGCACGCAGCGCCGTACCGTCATTCAGCGCTCCTGCGGGCCTTGCCGATCTTTCTGCCTTTTCCCTTGCCGCGCTCTACACTGCAGCCATGCGTTCCCCCGCCACCCTGACCACCAAGCTGCTCGCGCTGGGCGTGAGCTTTTTGCTGGTGGCGATGGTGTCCATCGCGATCACGCTGTGGGCGACCTGGAAGCTCGACGGCGGCGCGGCCGCAGTGAACGAGGCCGGGCGCATGCGCATGCAGACCTGGCGGCTGGCCAGCGCGGCGCAGCTGCAGACGGCGGCGCAAGGGCGCGCAGCGCTGGTGCAGCGCTTCGACGACAGTCTGCGCCTGCTGCGCACGGGGGACGCCGCGCGGCCCCTGTTCGTGCCCTGGAACGACGAGGCCGAGGTCAGCTTCGTACAGGTGGAAAAGCGCTGGGCACAGCAGCGCACGCAATGGATGGCTGAGCCGCCGCCGACTCCCGCACAGGCCGTCGCCCTTGCGGAGGAGTTCGTCAACGCGATCGACCGCTTCGTGCTCTCGATCGAGCGGCAGCTCGCGCGCTTTACGGCCATCCTCAACCTGTTCCAGCTCGTGATGATGGCGCTGGCCATCGCGGGCGCCGTGGTCATTCTCTACACGGGGTACTTGTACGTGATCCATCCGCTGGCCAGCCTGGCGCAGGGGCTGCAGCGCGTGCAGGCGGGGGATTTTTCCGTGCGTGTCGATGTGGACAGCTCGGACGAATTCGGCCAGGTGGCGGCGGGCTTCAATCGCATGACCGAGACCCTGCAGTCGCTCTACGGCGAACTCGAAGCCAAGGTGCAGGCCAAGACGCGCGACATCGAAGCCCAGCGGGCGCGGCTCGAGGCGCTGTACGAGGTCAGCGCGCTGCTTGCCGATGCGGACACGATAGACGAGCTCGCGCGCGGCTTTGCGCGCAAGGTGCGCGAGCTGCTGCGCGCCGACGCCGCTGCCGTGCGCTGGTCGGACGAGGCGAACCAGCGCTACCTGATGCTGGCCTCGGATTGCCTGCCGCAAGAACTGGCCGAGCAGGAACGCAGCCTGCTGGCCGGCGTGTGCGCCTGTGGCAGCCTGCAGCCCGACGCGCGCACGCGCGTGATCCCCATCCTGGCACACGAGGCCGCCCCCATGCGTCTGTGTGCACGCGCGGGCTTTCAGAGCGTGGTCAGCGTGCCCATCCGGCTGCAGCACCGTTTGCTGGGCGAGTGCGATCTGTTCTTTCGCAGCGAAGTGCAGCTGAGCGCGGAAGAAACGGCCCTGCTCGACGCCCTGGCTAGCCACCTTGCCAGTGCGCTCGAGGGCTTGCGCGCCGAGGCCCTGGAGCGCGAGGCTGTGGTGAGCGAGGAGCGCGCGTTGCTGGCGCGCGAGCTGCACGACTCGATCGCGCAGGCGCTGGCCTTCCTCAAGATCCAGGTGCAGCTGCTGCGCGGTGCGGTGCAAAAAGGGCAGGCCGCGCAGGTGCAGCGCATTCTCGATGAGCTCGACGCCGGCGTGCGCGAGAGCATAGGCGATGTGCGCGAGCTGCTGGTGCACTTTCGCACGCGCACGAACACCGACGACATCGAACGCGCGCTGCAGGAGACCCTGCGCAAATTCGAACACCAGGCGGGCGTCGCCACGCGCTTCGCGGTGCACGGGCAGGGTCTGCCGCTGCCGCCGGACGTGCAGATGCAGGTGCTGCACGTGGTGCAGGAGGCGCTGTCCAACGTGCGCAAGCACGCGCGCGCCAGCCATGTCACGCTGGAGGTGGAAAAGGGCGCGCGCTGGCAGTTCCGCGTGCGCGACGATGGGGCGGGGTTCGACGCGCAGCAAAGCCCGGGCGCATCGCACGTGGGCCTGCAGATCATGCGCGAGCGCGCCGCACGCATAGGCGCAGAGGTCCAGGTGGTCGCAGCGCCGGGGCAGGGCACCACGGTCACGCTGACGCTGCCGCCGCACCCGGTGGCGAGCGCCGCCGCTGCCACCACAGCGCCCGTTGCTCCCGAAACTCTTACGACTGCCTCCGCGCGCACCTCTCTTGAGGTGGGCCTGGACGAAAACGCATGACCCAACCCATTCGCCTGCTGGTGGTCGATGACCACACCCTGTTTCGCCGTGGCCTGGTCGCCCTGCTGTCGCAGGACGAGCGCTTCGCGGTCGTCGGCGAAGCGGGCGACAGTGGCGAGGCCCTGCGCCGCGCGGCCGCGTGCGCGCCCGACATGATCCTGCTGGACAACCACCTGCCCGGCGTGCGCGGGGTGGACGCGATTGCCGGCCTCAAGGAAGTGGCGCCGGCAGCGCGCGTGCTGATGCTTACCGTGAGCGAGAACGAGGAAGACCTCGTGGCCGCGCTGCAGGCAGGCGCCGACGGCTATCTGCTCAAAACCATCAACTCCGAAGACCTGAACGAATCCATCTGCAAAGTGCTCGCGGGCGAGTCCGTGGTCAGCCCCGAGATGATGGGCAAGCTGGTCGCAGCCCTGCGCAGCAAGCCAGCGGCCGCAGCCGCAAGCAGCGCTGCGGCGCCCGGACAAGGCGCGCAGGGCGCAGCGGGCACGGCGCAAGCCCCCGCGGCCGCAGGCGCGTGCGCACTGGAGCCCGCAAGCGATGCTCTGGCGCTGCTGTCGGTGCGCGAGCGGGAAATCCTGACCCTCATCGCCGCCGGCCTGGCAAACAAGGCCATTGCGCGCGATCTGGGCATCGCCGAGACCACCGTCAAGATCCATGTGCAGCACATTCTGCGCAAGCTCAAGCTGAGCTCGCGGGTGCAGGCCGCCGTCTTTGCCGCCAGCAAAGGCTTGACGGCATCCATGAAACTGCAATAAAAAAGAGCGCCAATAGCGCCATGGTGTGCGGCCTACGCGCCGCACAGGGGGTGTGGGCAGGGCGTTCGTGCCTCGGCGCTGCTGCGGTGCAGCCCGGTCTGTGCGCGCCGAGTAGTTCTTTGGAACGAGGGCGGCGCCCCGCCATCGTTCTTCTGCCGCGGCTGCGGAGTACCATTGGCGGATGTTCAGCGCCGGGCCAAAGTCGGATAGTCCATGCATGCAAATTTGTGGAGGAAGACATGGCCAATGAATTGCACAATTCCCGCAAGGCTTGGTCGGTGCTCATCGTCAGCACGCTGGCGTTCACCGTGTGCTTCATGGTTTGGATGATGTTCGGCGTGATCGGCATCCCGATCAAGAAAATGCTGAACCTCAACGCCACCGAATTCGGCCTGCTGACCGCAACGCCGGTGCTCACGGGCTCGCTCATTCGCGTGCCGCTGGGCATCTGGACCGACCGCTACGGCGGGCGCATCGTGATGGCCATCCTCATGGCCGTCACCGTGCCGGCGATCTGGCTGATGAGCTACGCCACCGCGTTCTGGCATTTCATCGTCATCGGCCTGTTCGTGGGGCTGGCGGGCGGCGCCTTTTCGGTGGGCACGCCCTATGTGGCGCGCTGGTTCCCCAAAAACCGCCAGGGTATGGCCATGGGGGTGTACGGCGCGGGCAATTCCGGCGCGGCCGTGAACAAGTTCGTCGCCCCCGTGCTGCTCGTGGCGTTTGGCTGGACCATGGTGCCCAAGGTCTATGCGGCCATCATGCTCGGTGCGCTGGTGCTGTTCTGGCTGTTCAGCCACCAGGACCCCGCCCATCTGGTGCCCAGCAACGTCCGCTTCAGCGACCAGCTCAGGGCCCTGAAAGACCCGCGCGTACTCAAATACTGCCAGTACTACAGCATCGTGTTCGGCGGCTACGTGGCGCTGTCGCTGTGGATGGTGCAGTACTACGTGGGTGAATATGGGCTGGACATCCGCATCGCGGCGCTGCTCGCGGCCTGCTTCTCGCTGCCCGGCGGCGTGCTGCGCGCGATCGGCGGCGTGCTCTCGGACAAGTACGGCGCGCACAGCGTCACCTGGTGGGTGATGTGGGTGAGCTGGATCTGCCTGTTCCTGCTCTCGTACCCGCAGACGGACTTCACTGTCGTCACCGTCAACGGCCCCACGACCTTCCATATCGGCCTCAATGTCTATGCCTTCACGGCGCTCATGGCCGTGCTTGGCGTGGCCTTTGCGTTCGGCAAGGCCAGCGTCTTCAAGTACATCAGCGACGACTACCCGAAGAACATCGGCGCCATCAGCGGCATCGTCGGCCTGGCCGGCGGCATGGGCGGCTTCATCCTGCCCATCATGTTCGGCGTGCTCATGGACTGGACGGGCATCCGCTCCAGCGCCTTCATGCTCATGTATGGCGTGGTCTGGGTGTCGCTGATCTGGATGTATTGGACGGAAGTGCGCCACGCCGACGTGCTCGGTGGCAGCGCCGCAGCATCCGCCACCACCGCAGCAGCCTCAGCCGTCGCCCCGCGCGGGCCCCTGCGTCCGGTGCGCTGATGCCAGCGGCAGCTGCATCGCCCCCGTTTTTGCCCCTCGTTTTTCTCGAAAGGCCCATCATGGCAAGCTCTTCATCCCTGGCCACCACGGGTGGCACCTGGCTCTCGCGTTGGGAGCCCGAGAACGACAGCTTCTGGCGCTCCGGCGGCTCCGGCCTGGCTTGGCGCACGCTGACCATCACCACGCTCAACCTGACCATGGCGTTCATCGTCTGGTTCCTGGTCTCGGCCCTGGTGGTGCGCTTGCCGCAGATAGGCTTTCGCTTCACGCCCGGCGAGTTGTTCTGGCTCGCGGCCATGCCGGGGCTGGCGGGCGGCACGCTGCGCCTGGTGCATATGTTTCTCACACCGATGTATGGCACGCGCCGCGTGGTGAGCCTGTCCACGCTGTCGCTGCTGGTGCCGCTGCTGGGTTGGTTTTATGCCGTGCAAAACCCTGCCACGCCCTACTGGGTGCTGATGCTGCTGGCCTTTCTGGCTGGCCTTGGCGGAGGCAACTTTTCCTCCTTCATGCCTTCCACCAGCCTGTTTTTCCCCAAGCGCCTGCAGGGCACGGCGCTGGCCATCCAGGCGGGCATAGGCAACTTCGGCGTGTCCATCGTGCAGTTCATCACGCCCTGGATCATTGGCGTTGCGCTCTTTGGTGGTGCAGCCTTCATGGGGGCGCCGCAGACCCTCACCAAAGGCGGTGTGCAAAGCCAGGTTTACCTGCAGAACGCCGCCGCGGTGTGGATTCCGTTCGTGCTCGTCTTTGGCGTCTGTGCCTGGCTGATGCTCAAGTCCGTGCCCGTGAAAGCCAACTTCGCGCAGCAGTTCGACATCTTCCGCTCGGGGCATACCTGGAGCATGACCTCGCTCTACGTGATGACCTTCGGCGCCTTTTCTGGGTTGTCGGCCACCTTTCCGCTGCTTATCAAGCAGATATTCGGTCACTTCGAGGGCGCGCCCGACCCGCTGGCCTGGGCGTTCTACGGCCCGCTGGTGGGCTCGGCCGCGCGCGTGCTGGCCGGCCCCTTGTCCGACAGGCTCGGTGGCGCGCGCGTCACGCACTGGGCCGGCCTGGGCATGCTCGCGGCCACGCTGTGGCTCACCACGCTGACCAACCCGAGCGGTCTGGAGAGCTTCCCCGTGTTCGTGACGGGCATGCTGGCGCTGTTTTTCTTTGCCGGCGTGGGCAACGCCTCCACGTTCAAGCAAATGCCCATGCTGTTCGAGCCGCGCCAGGCGGGCGGCGTGATCGGTTTTACCGGCGCCATTGCGGCCTACGGCCCCTTCCTGTTCGGCATGCTGTTTGCCGCATCGTTTGCCAGCTTCAAGTCTGCCACGCCGGTGTTTTATGGCCTGGCCGTCTTCTTTGCCTTCAACGTCGTGCTGAACTGGTGGCTCTATGCCCGCCGCGGCGCGGCCAATCCCTGCTGATTCCACGCGCCAGACCGCAGCCACCTCGGAGCCTCACATGAGCCATTTTCTCGACCGCCTAACCTATTTCGCGCAGCCGCGCGAGACCTTTTCGCAGGGCCACGGCCAGACCAACGGTGAGGACCGCACCTGGGAAGACGCCTACCGCAACCGCTGGGCGCACGACAAGATCGTGCGTTCCACCCACGGTGTGAACTGCACCGGCTCGTGTTCGTGGAAGATCTACGTCAAGGGCGGCATCGTCACCTGGGAGACGCAGCAGACCGACTACCCGCGCACCCGGCCCGACCTGCCCAACCACGAGCCGCGCGGTTGCGCGCGCGGCGCCAGCTACAGCTGGTACCTCTACAGCGCCAACCGCGTGAAGTACCCCATGGTGCGCGCGCGCCTGCTCAAGCACTGGCGCGCAGCGCTGGCCGTGGCGAAAAGCCCGGTCGATGCCTGGGCCAGCATCGTCGAAAACCCCGAGGCGCGGCGCGAATGGCAGCAGCAGCGCGGCCTGGGCGGTTTCGTGCGCAGCAGCTGGGACGAGGTCAACCAGCTCATCGCGAGCGCCAACGTCTATACCGCGAAGAAATACGGGCCCGACCGCGTGATCGGCTTCTCGCCGATCCCGGCCATGTCCATGATCAGCTACGCGGCCGGCTCGCGCTACCTGTCGCTGATCGGCGGCGTGTGCTTGAGCTTTTACGACTGGTACTGCGACCTGCCGCCGGCCAGCCCGCAGGTCTGGGGCGAGCAGACCGATGTGCCCGAATCGGCCGACTGGTACAACTCCACCTTCATCATCGCCTGGGGCTCGAACGTGCCGCAGACGCGCACGCCCGATGCGCACTTTTTCACCGAGGTGCGCTACAAGGGCGCGAAGACCGTCGCGATCACGCCCGACTACGCCGAGATCAGCAAACTCTGCGACCTCTGGCTGCACCCCAAACAGGGCACCGACGCCGCCGTGGCCATGGCCATGGGGCACGTGATCCTCAAGGAGTTCTACTTCGACCGGCGCAGCAGCTATTTCGACGACTACGTGCGCCGTTACACCGACATGCCCAACCTGGTGCAGCTCGAGGAACGCACCCTGGCGGACGGCCGCCAGGTGGTGGTTCCCGGCCGCTACCTGCGCGCCAGCGACTTCAATGGCAAGCTCGGCCAGGACAACAACCCCGAGTGGAAGACCGTGGCGCTGGACCAGGACGACAAGGTCGTGCTGCCCAACGGCTCCATCGGCTTCCGCTGGGGCGCCGAAGGCCGTACCGACGCCGGCAAGTGGAACCTGGAAGACAAGGAAGCGCGCGGCGACGAGCAGGTCAAGCTCAAGCTCAGCCTGATGGAAGGCGAGGGCAGCGCGTACGAGGTGGGCTCGGTGGCCTTCCCGTACTTCGGCGGCATCGACACCCCCAACTTCACGGCCAACAAGCAGGCCAGCGCCACCGACGACGTGCTGGTGCGCCAGGTGCCGGTGCGCCGCATCAAGCTGGGCAAGGCCGGTGAAGAGCGCTATGCGCTGGTCGCCACCGTGTTCGATTTGACGGTGGCCAACTACGGCGTGAGCCGTGGCCTGCCGGGCGACACCGGCGCCACCAGCTACGACCAGGACACGCCCTACACGCCCGCCTGGCAAGAGAAGATCACCGGCGTCAAGCGTGACCAGGTGATCGCCGTGGCGCGCCAGTTCGCTGACAACGCCGACAAGACCAAGGGCAAGTCCATGGTCATCATCGGCGCGGCCATGAACCATTGGTACCACAGTGACATGAACTACCGCGGCATCATCAACATGCTGATGATGTGCGGCTGCATAGGCCAGAGCGGCGGCGGCTGGTCGCACTACGTGGGCCAGGAAAAGCTGCGCCCGCAGACCGGCTGGACGGCGCTGGCTTTCGCGCTGGACTGGGTACGCCCGCCGCGCCAGATGAACAGCACGAGCTTTTTCTACGCCCACACCGACCAGTGGCGCTATGAAAAACTCGGGGTCGAGGAAATCCTCTCGCCGCTCGCAGACCCGTCCCAATTCGGCGGCAGCCTGATCGACTACAACGTGCGCGCCGAGCGCATGGGCTGGCTGCCCAGCGCCCCGCAGTTGCAGACCAACCCGATCCAGGTGGTGAAGGATGCGCAGGCCGCGGGCATGGACCCCAAGGACTACGCCGTCAAGGCGCTGCAGGACGGCAGCCTCAAAATGAGCTGTGAAGACCCGGACAACCCGCTCAACTGGCCCCGCAACATGTTCGTGTGGCGCTCCAACATTCTGGGCTCCTCGGGCAAGGGGCACGAATACTTCCTCAAGCACCTGCTGGGCACCACGCACGGCGTGCAAGGCAAGGCCCTGGGCGCGGACGATGCCAAGCCCGCCGAGGTGCAGTGGCACGACAAGGCCCCCGAGGGCAAGCTGGATCTGCTCGTGACGCTGGACTTTCGCATGAGCACCACCTGCCTGTACTCCGACATCGTGCTGCCCACGGCCACCTGGTACGAGAAGAACGATCTCAACACCAGCGACATGCACCCCTTCATCCACCCGCTGTCCACCGCGGTGGACCCGGCCTGGCAGGCTAAGTCCGACTGGGAAATCTACAAGGGCTTCGCCAAGGCCTACAGCGAGGTCTGCGTCGGCCACCTGGGCGTGGAAAAAGAACTGGTGCTCACGCCGCTGATGCACGATTCGCCCGCCGAACTGGCGCAGCCCTTCGACGTCAAGGAATGGAAAAAGGGCGCATGCGCCCTGATTCCGGGCAAGACGGCGCCTGCGATCGCCGTGGTCGAACGCGACTACCCCAACACCTATGCGCGCTTTACCGCGCTGGGGTCGCTGATGGAAAAGATTGGCAACGGCGGCAAGGGCATTGCCTGGAACACGGTGGACGAGGTGCGCCAGCTCGCCGAGCTCAACGGCAAGGTGCGCACTGCGGGCGCCACGCAGGGCATGGCCCGGATCGACAGCGACATCGACGCCTGCGAGGTGGTGCTGCAGCTCGCCCCCGAAACCAACGGCCACGTGGCCGTCAAGGCCTGGGAGGCATTGGGCAAGATCACCGGGCGCGACCACACCCACCTGGCGCTGCACCGCGAAGACGAAAAAATCCGCTTCCGTGACATCCAGGCGCAGCCGCGCAAGATCATCAGTTCGCCCACCTGGTCGGGGCTGGAGAGCGAGAAGGTGTCCTACAACGCTGGCTACACCAACGTGCACGAGCTGATTCCATGGCGCACGCTCACGGGGCGCCAGCAGTTCTACCTCGACCATCCGTGGATGCTCGCCTTCGGCGAAGGGCTCTCGAGCTACCGCCCGCCCGTGGACCTCAAGACCACCGGCGAGGTGATGCACCGCACGCCCAACGGTCACACGGAAATCACGCTGAACTTCATCACCCCGCACCAGAAGTGGGGCATACACAGCACCTACAGCGACAACCTGCACATGCTCACGCTCAACCGCGGCGGGCCTGTGGTGTGGCTGAGCGAAGACGACGCGCGGCGCGCCGGCATCGCCGACAACGACTGGATCGAGCTCTTCAACGCCAACGGCGCCATCGCCGCACGTGCGGTCGTGAGCCAGCGCGTCAACCCGGGCATGGTGCTCATGTACCACGCGCAGGAAAAAACCATCAACACCCCGGGGTCGGAAATCACCGGCACGCGCGGTGGCATCCACAACTCGGTCACGCGCATCGTCACCAAGCCCACCCACATGATCGGCGGCTACGCCCAGTTCAGCTACGGCTTCAACTACTACGGCACCATAGGCACGAACCGCGACGAATTCGTCGTGGTGCGCAAGATGCGCAAGATCGACTGGCTGGACGACGAAGGCCCCGTGGCCACCCAGGCCTGAGCAACAAGGAGAACACGATGAAAGTTCGCGCGCAAATCGCCATGGTGCTGAACCTGGACAAGTGCATAGGCTGCCACACCTGCTCGGTCACCTGCAAGAACGTCTGGACCAGCCGTCCCGGCGTGGAATACGCCTGGTTCAACAACGTCGAAACCAAGCCCGGCATAGGCTACCCCAAGGAATGGGAAAACCAGGACAAATGGAACGGCGGCTGGGTGCGCCGGGACGATGGCTCCATCGTGCCCAAGCAGGGGGGCAAGTGGTCGCTGCTGATGAAGATCTTCAGCAACCCCAACCTGCCGCAAATCGACGACTACTACGAGCCCTTCACCTTCGACTACGACCACCTGCAGTCCGCCCCCGAGTCCAAGGCGCCGCCCACCGCGCGCCCGCGTTCGCTCATCACCGGGCAGCGCATGGAAAAGATCGAGTGGGGCCCGAACTGGGAGGAAATCCTCGGCGGTGAGTTCAGCAAGCGCAGCAAGGACGCCAACCTGGCCAACTTCGAGCAGGCGCAAAAAGACATGGTGGGCCAGTTCGAAAACACCTTCATGATGTACCTGCCCCGGCTGTGCGAGCATTGCCTGAACCCCGCCTGCGTGGCCAGCTGCCCCTCGGGCTCGATCTACAAGCGCGAAGACGACGGCATCGTGCTCATAGACCAGGACAAATGCCGCGGCTGGCGCATGTGTGTCTCGGGCTGCCCCTACAAGAAAATCTACTACAACTGGCAGACTGGCAAGGCCGAGAAGTGCATCTTCTGCTACCCGCGCATCGAGGCCGGCCAGCCCACGGTGTGCAGCGAAACCTGCGTGGGCCGCATCCGCTACCTGGGCGTGGTGCTCTACGACGCCGACCGCATCGCCGAAGCGGCCAGCGTCCCCGACGACAAGGACTTGTACCAGGCCCAGCTCGACATCTTCCTGAACCCGCACGATCCGCGGGTGATAGAGCAGGCGCGCAAGGACGGCATCCCCGAGGCCTGGCTCGAAGGCGCCCAAAACAGCCCGGTCTACAAAATGGCCATAGACTGGAAAGTCGCGCTGCCGCTGCACCCCGAGTACCGCACGCTGCCCATGGTCTGGTACGTGCCGCCGCTGTCGCCCATCACCTCGGCGGCAAATGCCGGGCACATCGGCGTGAACGGCGAGCTGCCCGACATCGCGCAGATGCGCATCCCGCTGCAGTACCTGGCCAACCTGCTGACGGCCGGCGACACGCAGCCCGTCGCGCGCGCCCTGGAGCGCATGCTCGCGATGCGCGCGTTCCAGCGCGGCAAGCACGTCGACAATGTGCAGAACCTTGCCGTGCTCGAGCAGGCCGGCCTCACGGTCGCGCAGGTGGAGGAGATGTACCAGATCATGGCCATCGCGAACTACGAAGACCGCTTCGTGATCCCGTCCAGCCACCGCGAATACGCCGAAAACGCCTTCGACCTGCGCGGCGGCTGCGGCTTCTCGTTCGGCAACGGCTGCTCGGACGGCAGCTCGCAGACCAGCCTGTTCGGCGCCAAGAAGCGCCGCACCATCCCCATCCAGTCCGTGGTCTGAAGCCCGCGCACCGACGCACCCCAAGGAGCCCATCGTGCCAGCCCAGCATTCCCCACAGCGCCCCTTCCAGAGCTCTTCCCCGCGCTATTCCCTCAGGGCCCTGGCCGCCCTGTTGCGCTACCCGGACGCGCAGCTGCGTGCCCACCTGCCGGAACTGATCGCGGCCATAGACGCCGAAGCCGTGCTGCCCGCGGCGCGGCGCGCCGAACTGCGCGCCCTGGCCGCCGAGATCGGGCGCCTGGCCATGGAGGCCGAGGTGCGCTACGTCGAAACCTTCGACCGTGGGCGTTCGACCTCGCTGCACCTGTTCGAACACGTGCATGGCGACTCGCGCGACCGCGGGCCGGCCATGCTGGACCTGGTCCAAACCTACGAACAGGCCGGCCTGTACCTCGCCCCCGAGGAACTGCCCGACCACCTGTGCGTGGTGCTGGAGTTTGCCTCCACGCAGCCGCCCAAGCTCGCGCGGGCCTTTCTGGCGGAAATGGCGCACATCCTGCAGGCCATCTTCAGCGCCCTGCGCGCGCGCGGCAACCCCTACGCCAGCGTCATCGCCGCCGTGCTCGAACTCGCCGGCGAGAAAGTCCAGGCCGTCGCCTTCGACCCCGACGTTCCCATGGACGACAGCTGGGCCGAACCCGAGGCCTTCGCCGGCTGCAGCACACACGGGCAGTCGCGCCCGGGCGAGGCCCAACCCATCCACATCGTTCGCAAGACGCCCTCCCAAGGAGTTCCAGCATGAAGGACTACCTCACCCACTTCCTGTTCGGGTACTACCCGTACATCTGCCTGACCGTGTTCCTGCTCGGCAGCCTGATCCGCTTCGACCGCGACCAATACACCTGGAAGAGCGACTCTTCGCAGCTGCTGCGCGCGGGCCAGCTGCGCTGGGGCAGCAACCTGTTTCACGTCGGCATCCTGTTCCTGTTCTTCGGGCACAGCGTGGGCATGCTCACGCCGCACTTCGTGTATTCGCCCTTCATCAGCGCGAGTGCCAAGCAACTGCTCGCCATGGCTTCGGGCGGCCTGTTCGGCCTGTTGGGCTTCGTGGGCGTGACGCTGCTGCTGCACCGCCGCCTGTCGGACGTGCGCATCCGCGCCACTTCCAAAACCAGCGACATCGTGCTGCTGTGGCTCTTGTGGCTGCAATTCGCACTCGGCCTGGCCACGATTCCGCTGTCGGCCCAGCACCTCGACGGCGGCATGATGATGCTGCTGGCCGAATGGGCGCAGCGTATCGTCACCTTCCGCAGCGGTGCGCCCGAGCTGTTGGCCGAGGCGAGCTGGGTGTTCCGTGCGCACATGTTCCTCGGCATGACGATTTTCCTGGTGTTCCCGTTCACGCGCCTCGTGCACGTGTGGAGCGGCTTCGGCACCCTGGCCTATCTGTGGCGCCCCTACCAGCTCGTGCGCAGCCGCCGCGTGGGCCTCGGTGGCCCGCAGTCGACGCGCTGAAGCGCTGCAGTGTCCGCTCTTGCAGGCCCGGTCTGAACTTTTGCACCATCGAGGTGATCCATGAGACCCCATACCTCCACTGTCACCGGCTGCGGCCACGCCGCCTGCGCCTGCACGGGCGAGCCGACCGCCCCCGCCCGCATCAACGGCGTGGCCTTGCACCGCGCCGATGAGCGCCCCTCGGCCGACGCCCTGCGTGAACGTGCCTACGCCGAGCTGCTGCGCCAGGAAGCCGTGCGCGCAGGCCTGTTGCCCGCGTTCGACACAGCGCTCGCGCCCGAACTCGGCGCAGCCGAGCGCGCCGTCATCGAGGCCATGGTGGAGCGTGCCGTGGCATCGCCCCAGCCTACGCCCCAGGAAGTGCAGCGCTACTACGAGGCCAACCCCCAGCAGTTCATGCAGGGGCAGGCCGTGCACCTGCGGCACATCCTTTTTGCGGTGACGCCGGGCGTCAACGTGCATGCGCTCACCGTGCGGGCCGAGCAGGCCTTGCTGGAGCTGCTGGGCAAGGACGCCCCCGCGCAGCGTTTTGCCGAACTCGCGGCGGAGCTTTCCAACTGCCCCTCGGGCGCACAGGGCGGCGACCTCGGCTGGGTGGAGCCCGAGGGCTGCGCGCCCGAACTCGCGAACGAGCTGTTCCAGCAAAAACACGCGCAATGGGGGCTGGGCGTACACCCGCGGCTCGTGCATACGCGCTATGGTTTTCACATCATCGAGGTGCTGGAACGACGCAAGGGCAAGCTGGCCAGTTTCGACCAGGTGCGCGAACGCATCGCCGCGCAACTGGCGCTGCAGTCGCGCGCCCGGGCGCTGCACCAATACATGCTGCTCCTCGTGGGCCAGGCCGAGGTCGAGGGCATAGCCCTGGGCGCAGCCCAGACGCCACTGGTGCAATAGCCGTCACGGCAACCCTGCGCGGCGGAGCCACTGCGGTGCGGTGCACAATCTTCCATTCCATTCATCCGCACGCACCGCCTCTCTCGCCATGAAACGCGACACTCTTCCCCCCGAACCCCTGCCGCCGCAGCCCATCAGCCTCGACGTGCTGCGCGAAAAGTACCTCAAGCCCGGCGAAAGCGGCCTGGAAGACCTGTACCAGCGCGTCGCGCGCGCGCTCGCCTCGGTCGAGGCGCCAGAGTTGCGCGCGCGCTACGAAAAACTGTTCCTCGCCAACCTGCACGCCGGCGCCATAGGCGCGGGGCGCATCATGAGCGCGGCAGGCACCGACATCCAGGCCACGCTCATCAACTGCTTCGTGCAGCCCGTGGGCGACTGTATCCAGGGCGTCGATGAAGACGGTTACCCCGGCATCTACGAGGCGCTGCGCGAGGCCGCCGAAACCATGCGCCGTGGCGGCGGCGTGGGCTACGACTTCTCGCGCATCCGCCCGCGCGGCGCCGAAGTGCGCGCCACCGCTTCGCTGGCCTCGGGGCCGTGCAGCTACATGAACGTGTTCGACCAGTCCTGCTCCACGGTCGAGAGCGCCGGCGCGCGCCGCGGCGCACAAATGGGCGTGCTGCGCATAGACCACCCCGACGTGCGCGAATTCATCACCGCCAAGCGCACGCCGGGGCGCTGGAACAACTTCAACGTCTCAGTCGCCGTGACCGACGCCTTCATGCAGGCCGTCGAACAAGACCAGCCCTGGGAGCTCGTGCACCGCGCACGCCCCAGCGCCGCGCTGATCGCCCAGGGCGCCTACCAGCGCGCCGACGGCCTGTGGGCCTACACGCGCCTGCCCGCGCGCACGCTGTGGGACAGCATCATGCAGTCGGCCTACGACTTCGCCGAGCCGGGCATCCTGTTCCTCGACCAGATTCAGCGCGACAACAACCTGCGCTACTGCGAAACCATAGAGGCGACCAATCCCTGCGGCGAGCAGCCCCTGCCGCCCTACGGCTGCTGCGACCTCGGCCCCATCATCCTGCCGCGCTTCGTGCGCCATGCGTTCGGCTTCGACGGCGTGCCCGCGTTCGACTTTGCCGCCTTCGAAAAAGCCGTGGCGCTGCAGGTGCGCGCGCTCGACAACGTGCTCGACATCACCTGGTGGCCGCTGCCGCAGCAGCGCGCCGAAGCCATGGCCAAGCGGCGCATCGGCGTGGGCTTCACGGGCCTGGGCAACACCTTGAGCATGCTGTGCCTGCGCTACGACGCGCCCGAAGGCCGCGAGATGGCGCAGCGCATCGCCACGCACATGCGCGACGCGGCCTACGCCGCCTCGGTCGAGCTTGCGCGCGAAAAAGGCGCCTTCCCCAAGTTCGACGCCGCCGGCTACCTCGCCGAAGGCACCTTTGCCAGCCGCCTGCCCGCGGCGCTGCAGCAGGCCATCCGCACGCACGGCATACGCAACAGCCACCTGCTGTCGATCGCGCCCACGGGTACCGTGAGTCTGGCCTTTGCCGACAACGCCTCCAACGGCATCGAGCCCGCGTTCTCGTGGACCTACACACGCAAAAAGCGCGAGGCCGACGGCAGCACCAGTGAGTACGAGGTGCAAGACCACGCCTGGCGCTTGTACCGCGCGCTCGGCGGTAATGGCGTGCAGGCGCTGCCGGACTACTTCGTCTCGGCGCTCGAAATGTCCACCGCAGGCCACATCGCCATGATGCAGGCCGTGCAGCCGCTCGTGGACACGGCCATCTCCAAAACCGTCAACATCCCCGCCGACTACCCCTTCGACGACTTCAAGGGCCTGTACCTGCAAGCCTGGCGCGCCGGGCTCAAGGGCCTGGCCACCTACCGCCCCAACGCCATCCTTGGTTCAGTGCTGGAAGCGCCAGAAAGCGCTGCCCAGTCTGCGCAAGAAGCTCCCGAAAAAGAAGCGCAGCCGCCTGCCGACCCGATGCGCAGCGTGATCGAGAGCCGCCCCAAAGGCGCGCTCTCGGCCGTGGCCGAGAAGCTCGAATACTGGACGCAGGAGGGGCACAAGACGCTCTACATCCTGGTGTCCTTCCTGCCCGTGCCCACGCCCGACGGCCAGGGCACGGTCGATCGCGCGATCGAATTCTTCATGCCCGTGGGGCAAAGCGGCGAATCGCAGCAGTGGATCACCTCCAGCATGCGCCTGCTCTCGCTCGCCGCGCGCGGCGGCTTTCTCGAGCGCGCCCTGCGCGACATGCGCAAAGTGGCCTGGGATCGAGGCCCCGTGCGCCTGGGCAGCTATGAAAAAGCAGACGGCACGCGCGTGCCCATGTGGCACGACTCGGAAGTCGCGGCCATCGCCTACGCCATCCAGAACATCCTCGCGCGCCGCGCCGCGGCCAACGCATCCGGCACCAGCGCCGCGCCCGACGCGCTGCAAAACGCCGATCCGCCCGCGGGCATGCCGCCCGTCATGCTCGGCAAGAAATGCAGCGAATGCGGCGCACACGCCGTGATCCGCAAGGACGGCTGCGACTATTGCACCCAGTGCGGCCACATTGGGGCCTGCGGTTGAGGGCGCGCGCAGCCTCCAGCCTTTTCAACATGCGCAGCATCCAAGCCTTCCCCGGCCTGCACACGCCTGCGGCAGGCTTCGAGCAGCCGTTTGCCATGCTCGAGGCCTGCCACGAGCGCGTGCAACGCATGCTGACTCTGTTGCAAAAGCTCTGCGCCCACCTGCGCGCGCAAGGCTGCGACGACGCGGCGCGCCAGGCCGCGCGCGACGTGCTGCGCTACTTCGACCAGGCCGGCCCGCTGCATCATGAGGACGAAGAAAGACACCTCTTTCCCCTGCTGCGCGCGCAGGGCGATGCCAACGTGCGGGCTTTGGTGGAACGCCTCGCGCAAGACCACGCCCGCATGGCCGCAGACTGGGCGCAGCTGCGCACGCCCTTGCAGGCACTCGCGCACGGGCAGCGCGCTCACTTCAGCGCGCAAGAAGAGGCTTGGTTCGACGGTTTCGCGGCGCACTACGCACGCCACATCGCAGACGAAGAACAGCGCGCCTACCCTGCCGCGCAAGCGTTGCTCGGCGCAGCGGCGCTGCAGGCCATGGGACAGGAGATGGCGGCGCGGCGTGGGGCCAAGCCGCCTTCTTCGATTACTCCTAAATAAAGAGCTGCTCGCGCTTTATTTATGCGGACTTGAGGCCAATTTTGCCTCAAAAATTGCAAGACTCTGCCGGACCCACTCCGCGCTTGCGCGCCTTGGCAAGTCGCCAGAGCGACTGCTGTCTTCAGTGCATCACCACCGGGTTTTGCGCGAGGCTGGCGTAGCGGTCGAGCGTGTCCTCGACTTCTTCCTGCGTGGGCGTTTTTTGTTGCCAGGCGAGGATTTGCTGCTGAAAGAGCTCGGCCCAGGAGCCGTCGAGATAGACCTCTTTGCCCGAGCGCTTGTCGACGATTTCGAAGCCGTGGCGCACCATGTGCGGTACGGCAGAGGCGCCCGTTTTGGGCTCGGTTTGCGCGACCACAGCAGGGCCCACTGCTTCAGGCAGCATGTGGACTACTACAAAGGATTCGGAGTCGTAGAGCATGTGCATGATGTTTCCCCCCATTCGGTATGTGCAGCAGATGACCGCTTCTTGACAAACTTCAAGACGTGGCGTCGTTTGCAGTATTTCACGAAACATCGCGGCATGCGCGCCATCCGCCCTGTCCGTGGCGCAGAAGCCGCACAAGGCGCGCCGTCGTCACGAGATGACGGTAGCGCCCCTCACGGCGGCCCGCTGCTGCGCAGCTGCAAATCGACGTAGTCGCCATTGCTTTGCGTGATGCGTATGCGCACGGGCAGATACCCGAGGTCGGGAGCGAGCCAGAGCTCGGCCTTCTGGTCGTAGTCGCGCTCGGGCAAGCGCTCCAGCCGCCAGGCGGACATGTCCCCGGCTGGGAGGTGCAGGGTTTCGAGCGCGCGCACGGCAAAGATCCAGCGGTCGGCGCTGCGCGGGCCGATGGTGGGCACGCTGATGCGCATGCCGGGCACGAAGCGCTGCGGCTGTGCGGCGAACATGGCGCCGAGCTGGATGAAGACGCTGAGCCTGTCCTGCGCGCCCGCGCGCAGCGGCGCCTGCGGCGTGTTGGCGCTGAAGATCACGCGGCCCTGCACGTAATCAAAATGCGCAGCGAGCTCGCGCCGCGCGATGTCGCCAAAGCGCTCGGGACGCAGGCCCTGCGCGGTGATGCTGCCCGTGCTCGTCTGCGCGCGCGTGCCCAGCAAAAACACGCGCACTTCCTGGCGCGCCTGGTAGCGGCTGCCATCGTGCTGCCACAGCAGCTGCGCGTCGGCCGTGTAGTGGAGCCCCTTGACGAGGCCCTGGGCGTCGAACTCCAGACGCATGGGGGGCGGAATGCGCACGGGCGGCGGGGTTTGGTTCATGCGCGCTGCTTTGGTGTCGTCTTCAGCGGCGAAAATCTCCAGCCCCGCATCGGCGCCGGTTTCTGCACTGCTGGCGGCTTGGGTCGTGCGCGCGGGGGCACCTGCCTCCGCGGATGCTGCGGCGCTGGCTGGGCTGGTGGGAGCGCTGGCAGGAACGAGCGCCGGGCTGGCGCTGGGAGCCGTGGCTGCGACAGCCGTGCTCTGCGCGGCGGCGCCAGGCTCGGGCACACCCTCCGCAGAGGTTCCGGCCGAGGCTGCGGCAGCAGCGTCGGCAAGCTCCGCGGCCACGGCAGGGGGCGCAGGCGCCTGCGGCGTCGCATCGGCCAAGGCCAGCGGGGCCGCAGTGTCCGGGGCTTGGGCTGTTTCGGCTGTTTCGGCTGTTTCGGCAGGTGTGGCAGGTGTGGCAGGTGTGGCAGGTGTGGCAGGTGTGGCAGGTGTGGCAGGTGTGGCAGGTGTGCGCGGCGCTGGTTTGGGCCGCGGCGCCGGCGGCTTTTTGGGCGCCTTGCGTGCCGCCGCGGGCGGCGAGGCAGTCAGGGGCGCCGGTGCGGCTTCGTCAGACGGAGCCTGCGCGGGCGGGGCCTGGATGCTGCGCGTGCTGAACACCAGCGGCCTGGTGGCGGGCCCAAGCCCGGCACCCGCGCCACCCGCACGCAACGACAGGCCGCCGAGCAGCAGCATGTGCAGAGTCAGCACGAACAGGGTCAGCGCGATGATGCGGCGGGTTTGCATGCAAAAGTGTTCATACACCTAAATCGATGCCATAAATTGGGGTCAGATTCAAATTTTCAGATTCGAATTTTCCTGCGCACCTTCGCGGGTGCTGGCATCCGCATTGGAGTCACACCCGAATTGGGGTCAGACTCTAATTTTCAGCCATGCGCAAAGGTGTTCGATGAAATTGGAATCTGACCCCAATTTCTGTCAAACCAGGTTGTTGCGGATGGCATAGACCGTGAGTTCGGCGTTGTTCGAGAGTTTGAGCTTTTCGAGCACGCGCGCGCGGTACACGCTCACGGTCTTGGGGCTGAGCATGAGCTCCTCGGCGATGTCGGAGAGCTTGCGGCCTGAGGCGATTTTCACGAGGGTCTGCAATTCGCGCTCCGAGAGCGCGGCATGCGGTAGCTCGGGGCTCGGCTGCGCCAGACTGTCGGCGAGCAGTTGCGCGACTTCGGGGGTGAGGTGCTTGCGCCCTTGGGCCACGGTGCGCACGGCCTGGGCGAGCGCTGCCGGGTCGCTGGCCTTGTTGACGTAGCCCTGCGCGCCGGCGCGCAGGCAGCGCAGCGCGTACTGGTCTTCGGGGTACATCGAGACCACCAGCACCTTGATCGCGGGGTGCGTCTCGCGCAGGCTCGCGAGCACCTCGAGGCCGCTGCGCCCGGGCAGGTTCAGGTCGAGCAGCAGCACCTCGCAGCTCGCGCTGCGCAAGGTTTCGCGCAACTCGCCATAGCTGCCGGCTTCGCCCGTTACGCGCATGTCGGGCTCTTCGCTGAGCGTGTCGCGGATGCCGCGGCGCAGCACAGCGTGGTCATCGCAGAGGACGACGTGGATCATGGCGTATTTCCTGGCGTGCCGGGCGCGGCCGGTGGGGAGCGCGCCGGTATCTGCGGAGGCAAGGGCGTTCCGCCCGTGCTGGTGGGGGCATTTTCCGCCAGCGCTGCTGCGAGCGGCTGCGTGGACGGCAAGGGGATGGACAAGACCACGCTCGTGCCGCGCCCGGGCTGGCTGCTCACGTCCAGCCAACCGCCTACGGGGCGCGCGCGCTCCTGCAGCCCCTTGAGGCCGAAGGCCTTGGGCTTGTCGCGCTGTGCGGGCGCCATGCCGCGGCCGTCGTCGCTGACCTCGAGCGTGAGCATGCCTTCGCTGTCGGCCAGTTCCACGCGCACCTGGCGCGGCTGGGCGTGCTTGACGATGTTGGTCAGCGCTTCTTGCGCGGTGCGGTAGGCCACGAGCTGCACCTCGGGCGCCACGGCGATATGTTCGCGGCTCGTGCGCACCTGCGCGGGTACGCCGGTGCGCCGCTCGAAGTTCGCCGCGAGCCACTGCACGGCCGCGACCAGCCCCTGGTCGAGAATCGGCGGGCGCAGGTTCATCATGATGCGCTGGCTCGCGCTGAGCGCCTGCTGCAGCATTTCGGCGGCGGTGTCGGCGCGGCGCTGCAGCTCGGGGTCGTGGCTGTGACGGCGGATCCAGGCGATGTCGAAGCGCAGCGCGGCCAGCGCGCCGCCGATGTCGTCGTGGATTTCGCGCGCGATCGCGGCGCGTTCCTGCTCGATCGAGCTTTGCAGGTGTTCGGTGAGCTCGGCGAGGCGGCGCTGCGACGCGGCGAGTTCGGCCACGGCCTGCGCGCGTGCGCGCCGGGCTTCCCGCATCTCGATGGCACGTGTGATCGCGTGCGCGAGGCGCGCCATGTCGTCCTTGGCCACGAAGTCGGCCATGCCCAGGCGCATGGCGTCGACGGCAGCGGCCTCGCCGATCGCGCCCGACAGCAGCACGAAAGGCGGTGCTGCGGATAGCGGCTCGACGAGTTTCCATGCGTCGAGCGCCGTGAAGCCGGCGAGCCGGTAGTCGGCCAAAATTACGTCGAAGCGCTGTGCGGCGAGGGCGCGCTCGAAGTCCGCGAGTGTGTCCACCTGCTGCAGTGTGCATTCCATACCCGCGCGGCGCAGCGCCAAGCGCGCGAGAGCATGGTCTGCAGCTGAGTCTTCGAGGTGCAGAATGTGCAGGGCGTGGCCCGATGTTGCGCAGTGCATAAGAGCGTTATCATAGAGCGCGATACATTTTGGAACAAAGCGGCGCGCTGGAATGAGGTCAGACGACCGGCGAACGCACGCAAACCGTTCGGCGCTCTTTCTGATAAAGCCATTTTCGTCTCGCACCAACGACACCACGGGAACCTCATGCAAGCTACGCTACCGCCCTCCCCGGAGCCCAAGGTCGAGGTGCCCGTCATGGTCGCGGCGGAAGTCCAGGACGCGCTGCTGGTCGTGATGCATGACTTGCGGCGCCTCGAAGGATTGCTTGACCATGCGGCGGAAGTCCTGCTCGCGCGCTTTCACGAGGCCAATGCCTTGCTGAGCAATGAGGCCGTGGCCGCATCCCCCACGCTCGCGGCGGTGCGCGAAGCACTGCGCGGCGCGGTCACGGAGTTGCAATTTCACGACATGGCGGTGCAGTTGATCACGCACACCCAGCAGGTGCTGCAGGGCTGTGCGTTTCGGCTCGCGGCCGAGGTCATGCCGCCCGAGGAAGGGGAGGATGTGGCGCCGTGCGTGCCCCGTTTGCCCGAGCGGCCCAATCCGGTGACGCAGGGCGAGATGGATGCGGGCTCGGTGGAGTTGTTCTAGCCTGCGCGCCATTACAGTTAATCTATGCAGTCCTTTCAGTTTCAGCCTCCTGGAGCATTCCATGCCGTCGATCCTTGCCGTAGATGATTCACCCTCCATGCGAAAGATGGTGACGTTCACCCTGACGGCGGCGGGTTATCAGGTGATAGAGGCCGTGGATGGGCAGGATGCCCTTGAAAAGGCGCAGGCCCAGGCCGTGGACCTGGTGCTGGCCGATCAGAACATGCCGCGGCTCGATGGCATAGGGCTCACGCGCAAGCTGCGCGAGTTGCCGCGCTTCAAGACCACGCCCATCCTGATCCTGACGACCGAATCCAGCGACCAGATGAAGCAGGCGGGGCGCGCCGCCGGAGCCACGGGCTGGCTGGTCAAGCCATTCGACCCGAACCGCCTGATCGAAGTCATCAAGAAGCTCATCCCCCGAACACCCTGAACGCCTCCCACATTCCCAGTCCTTTGCCGGACACGCATTGATTGCAGCACACAGGAGCCACCATGGTGCAGACCCAGCACGAAGCAACGGGCGCAGGCGCGGATTTCGATCTGAGCCAGTTCTACCAAATCTTTTTCGAAGAAGCGGGCGAAAACCTCGACCAGCTCGAGCAGATCCTGCTGCACCTGGACCTGCAAAGCGCCAATGATGAAGAGCTCAACGGCATCTTCCGCTGCGCGCACTCGATCAAGGGCGGCGCCGCCACCTTCGGCTTTGCCGACGTGGCCGAGCTCACGCACCAGATGGAGTCGCTGCTCGACCGCCTGCGCCGCCATGAGCTGCAGCCCGTGCCCGAGATGGTCGATGTGTTGCTCGAGTCGGCCGACGCTGCGCGCAGCCTGCTCGCGCGCCACCAGGCCGGAGAGCAGGGCGAGGCCGTGCCCACGGGCGACCTGGTGCGCCGCATCAGCGCGCTCGCCGCGGGGGCTGCGGCACCCGTCGCGACCGCACCCGCCCCGGCACCAAGCCCGGCACCGGCTCCTGCGGCCGCGGTCGTTGCCGGCGCTGCCGTTGCAAGCCCGGCGGCCGGTCAGCCACGCCAGCTCGAGCTCGAAGTGGGCCCGCTCGCACAGCCCGCACTGGCGGACGCGATCAAGGAACTGTTCCGCGACATTCCCGGTCTGGGCAGCATCAGCGACCTGCCGGCCCCGGCGCCAGGCATGCGCCGCTTTGCCGTGCAGACCAGCTCGTCCAACGACGACTTGCTCGACCTGCTCGCTTTCCACGTCGCCAAGGAGCAGGTGCGCATCACCGAGCCTGGCGCGCCGCAGGCGGCTGCGCCGGCCGCAGAGCCGGTGGCAGGAGGGTATGGGTTTTTCACCGATGCGGCCCCGGCGCCGGCCGCAGCCCCGCTGCAAGCTCCTGCCGCGCCCGCATCGGCTACCGAGCCGCGCAGCCCCCCCACGCAGGCCGCGCCGGCTGCCCAGGCGGCACACCCCGCGCCGGCGCAGTCGCTCGAATCGACCTCCATCCGCGTGGCCGTGAGCAAGGTCGATCAGCTCATCAACCTGGTGGGCGAGCTCGTCATCACGCAGGCCATGCTTGCGCAAAACAGCCACGGGCTCGATCCGGCGGTGCACCAGCAGTTGCTCGCGGGCCTGGCCGATCTGGACCGCAACACGCGCGATTTGCAGGAGTCGGTCATGTCCATTCGCATGATTCCGATGTCGGTCGTGTTCAGTCGCTTCCCGCGCATGCTGCGCGACCTCGCGCACAAGCTCGGCAAGAAGGTCGAAATGGTCACCGTGGGCGAGGCCACCGAACTCGACAAGGGCCTGGTCGAGAAAATCACCGACCCGCTCACGCACCTGGTGCGCAACAGCTGCGACCACGGCATCGAATTGCCGGTCGAGCGCCGCGCCAAGGGCAAGCCCGAGCACGGCACGATCACGCTCGCAGCCTCGCACCAGGGCGGCTCCATCGTGATCGAGGTGCGCGACGACGGGCAAGGCCTGTCGCGCGAGAAAATCCTGCGCAAAGCGCGCGAGCGCGGCCTCGATGTGTCCGACCAGATGAGCGACGCCGAGGTCTGGCAGCTCATTTTCGCGCCGGGCTTTTCCACCGCCGAGGTGGTCACCGACGTTTCGGGCCGCGGCGTGGGCATGGACGTGGTCAAGCGCAACATCACGGCGCTCAACGGCACGGTCGAGATCGATTCGGTCGAAGGCCAGGGTACGCGCGTGGCCGTGCGCCTGCCGCTCACCTTGGCCATCATGGACGGCATGTCGGTGGGCGTGGACAACGAGGTGTACATCCTGCCGCTGTCCTCGGTGGTCGAGTCCTTCCAGGTGCAGGCAGGTGACCTCAACACCGTGGCGCAGGGGGCGCAACTCGTCAAGGTGCGCGACGAATACATGCCCGTGATCGCGCTCGAAAAAATCTTCGAGGTGCCGCGCCTCGATGCCAGCAAGTCGAGCGACATCATGGTGGTCGTGGAGGCCGACGGCAGTCGCGTCGCGCTGCTCGTCGATGAGCTGCTGGGGCAGCACCAGGTGGTGGTGAAGAACCTCGAGACTAACTACCGCAAGGTGCCCAACATCTCTGGCGCCACTATTTTGGGCGACGGTCGCGTGGCTTTGATTCTGGATACCGCAAGCCTGGTGCGCCGGGCGCGGCACTGATTTCGCAGAGGGAAAACCATGGAAGCAGTAGCAAGCAAGACGGAAGAAGCCGCAGTGGCCGCCGCGCGTGAATACCTCACGTTTCGCCTGGCGCAGGAGGAATACGGCATAGACATCCTCAAAGTGCAGGAAATCCGCGGCTACGAGCCGCCCACGCGCATCGCGCATGCGCCCGAGTTCGTCAAGGGCGTGATCAACCTGCGCGGCACCATCGTGCCCATCGTCGACATGCGTCTGCGCTTTCACTGCGCGCAGGCCGCATACGACAGCTTCACCGTGGTCATCGTGCTGAACCTGCACCAGCGCGTGGTGGGCATCGTGGTCGATTCGGTCAGCGACGTGCTCGAGCTCATGCCCGAGCAGATCCGCCCCGCGCCCGAGGTCGAGAGCGCCATAGACAAAGGCTGTATCACCGGCCTGGGGTCTGTCGGCGAGCGCATGCTGATCCTGCTCGACATCGAAAAGCTCATGACCAGCACCGACATGGGGCTGGTATAGCGGCTGGCGGCATCGAAGAGAGAAAAAGCGGATGCCGAAGACAGGCTTGTTGCACGCGCGCAGTGGTCAATCCGCCGCCATCGGAATCCCTGTAGCGGCTTGGCACTGACGGGGGTGTTGGCGCCATGTCTCTTTCACCGCCTTTGTCCGCATCCCGCTCCCGCCCCGCTGCGGTCGCGACACCACACTCCGTGCCGGTTGCCGATCCGCCCGGCCCTTTGCTGCAGGGGCGCGAGTTTGCCTGGACGCCGGCCGACTTTGCGCGCGTGCGGGCGTTGATTTACCAGCGCGCCGGCATCAGCCTGCACGAGGGCAAGCAGGCCATGGTCTATAGCCGGCTCGCGCGCCGCCTGCGCGAGACCGGGCACGGCAGCTTCCAGTCCTACCTCGACTGGCTCGAATCCCAGGAAGGAACCGAAGGCCGCGAATGGCAGGAGTTCGTGAACGCACTCACGACCAACCTCACGGCCTTTTTTCGCGAACCGCACCATTTCGAGCTGCTCGCCGCGCATCTGCGCAGCAAGCCTGCGGGCACGCGCTGGCGCGCCTGGTGCAATGCGGCCTCCACGGGCGAGGAGCCTTATTCGATCGCCATCACGGCGCTGGAGACGCTGGGCCCGCATGCGCCGTTTCAGCTGATCGCGAGCGACATCGACTCGCGCGTGCTTGCCACGGCGGCGCAAGGTGTCTACCGCCTCGACAGCGTCAAGGGCTTGAACCAAGAGCGGCTGCAGCGCTTTTTCCTGCGCGGCAAGGGCACGAACGCGGGGCTGGTGCGCGTCAAGCCCGAGCTGCGGCGCATGATCGAATTCCTGCAGATCAACCTCATGAGCGAGTCCTGGCCCTTCAAGGAGCCATTCGACCTCGTGTTTTGCCGCAACGTGATGATTTACTTCGACGCGCCCACGCAACGCCGCGTGCTCGAGCGCATCCACCGCGTGCTCAGGCCGGGCGGGTTGTTGTTCGTGGGCCACGCCGAAAATTTCAGCGAAGCGCGCGACCTGTTCACGCTGCGCGGAAAGACCGTCTATGAGCGCCGCTGAGTCTGCCAGCCGCGCGGCCCCAGACCATGCCAGCGCGGCGTCCAAGGCCTTGCTCGCGCAGCTCAAGGCGCGCGCGCGCCAGCTTGGCGAAGCGGGCTTTTTCTACCTCGACAACCACTTCGGCCGCGTCGCCGTGAAAGTGCTGCCGGGCGAATACTTCGTGACCGGCGAGGACATGCTCATCACCACGGTGCTGGGCTCGTGCATCGCCGCGTGCCTGTGGGACGGCCGAGTGCGCATCGGCGGCATGAACCACTTCATGCTGCCTGAAGGCGAGCAGGGCGACGTCTCGGGCCGTTATGGTTCTTACGCGATGGAACTGCTGATCAACCAGATGCTCAAGCTCGGCGCGCGGCGTGAAAATCTACAAGCCAAAATCTTCGGCGGTGGGCAGGTCATGCACAATTTCACCACCATGAACGTGGGCGAACGCAACACGCATTTCGTGCGCGAATACCTGCGCACCGAGCACATTCCCATTGTGTCGGACGACGTGCTCGACATTTACCCGCGCAAGGTGGCGTTTTTTCCGGTCACGGGCAAGGCCATGGTCAAGCGTCTCGCGCACGCCCACCCCGAAACGCTCGAGGCGCAAGAGGTGCGCGGCAACGCCGCCACCGTCGCCAGGGCCACGGCGGGCGGCTCGATCGACCTGTTTTGACGTATCTTTTTTTTTGATTGCCATGCCAGTGAAGCCAAAAATCCGCGTGATCGTGGTCGATGACTCGGCGCTGGTGCGCAGCCTGCTGGCCGAGATCATCAACCGCCAGCCGGACATGGAGTGCATAGGCACGGCCAACGATCCGCTGATCGCGCGCGAGATGATCCGCGAGCGCAACCCCGACGTGATCACGCTCGATGTCGAAATGCCGCGCATGGACGGCATCGACTTCCTCGAGCGCCTCATGCGCCTGCGCCCCATGCCGGTGCTGATGGTCTCCACGCTCACGCAGCGCGGCGCCGAGGTTACGATCCGCGCGCTCGAACTCGGCGCAGTGGACTTCGTCGCCAAGCCGCGCGTCGGCCTCGCGAGTGGCATCAACGCGCTCGCCGACGAGATCGTCGAAAAAATCCGCATTGCCGCGCAAGCCCACGTGCATAGACTGCCCGTCAAGGCCTTGGTGCCGAGTAAGGCCGCTGCAGCACCACAGGCACAGGCCAGCGCGCCGCCTGCGCCGCCCTTGGGCCACCGCATATCCACCGAAAAGCTCATCGCCATCGGTGCCTCGACGGGAGGCACCGAGGCCATCAAGGAAGTGCTGATGCCCATGCCCGCAGATGCGCCGGCCATCGTCATCACGCAGCACATGCCGCCGGGCTTCACCACGAGTTTCGCCGCGCGCCTGGACAGCCTGTGCCGCATCGGCGTCAAGGAGGCCGAAAACGGCGAGCGCATCCTGCCGGGTCACGCCTACATCGCACCCGGCGGCAGGCAGTTCCGCGTCGCGCGCAGCGGTGCCAACTATGTCGCCGTGGTCGAAGACGCTCCGCCCGTGAACCGACACAAGCCTTCGGTCGAGGTGCTGTTCAAGTCGGTCGCGGCCGCCGCCGGGCCCAATGCCTACGGCATCATGCTCACTGGCATGGGCAACGACGGCGCCGCCGCGATGCGCGAGATGAAAGACGCCGGCGCCTACAACTTCGTGCAGGACGAGGCCACCTGCGTCGTCTTTGGTATGCCGCGCGAAGCCATCGCCCACGGCGCCGCCGACGAGGTGCTGCCGCTGCAGCAAATCACCCCCGCGTTGCTCGCGCGTCTGCGCAGCAGCACCGACCGGCTACACCACCGGATTTGAGCAACCCTGCAGCGTTTGCGGGGCGCTACCCTATTGCTCTGTTTTGAGGAGCTGGTAGCGCTTTTCTGGTCTGCCAAAAGTGCCGATTTTGCTTGTATTTTTGGGGCCCCTTCAGCCGAGTCCGCGGACCACTTCCAGCGCCTCTTCCACGCGCTCGACAGCATGGATGGCGAGGCCCGCGATAGGCTTTTTGGGTGCGTTCGCCTTGGGCACCACGGCCACGCTGAAGCCCAGTTTGGCGGCTTCGCGCAAGCGTTCCTGGCCGCGCGGCGCGGGACGCACTTCGCCCGCGAGGCCGACCTCGCCGAACGCAAAAAAACCCTTTGGCAGCGCTTTGCCGCGCAGGCTCGAAGTGATCGCGAGCAACACGGCGAGGTCGGACGCGGGCTCGCTGATGCGCACGCCGCCGACGGCGTTCACGAACACGTCCTGGTCGGCGCAGGCCACGCCCGCGTGGCGGTGCAGCACGGCCAGCAGCATGGCTAGGCGGTCGCGGTCCAGCCCCACGCTCAGGCGCCGCGGGCTCGGGCCGCCGCTGTCCACCAGGGCCTGGATTTCGACCAGCATGGGGCGCGTGCCTTCGAGCGTGACGAGCACGCAGCTGCCGGGAACGGGAGTGCTGTGTTGGCTCAGGAAAATGGCACTCGGGTTGCTCACGCCCTTGAGGCCGCGCTCGGTCATCGCGAACACGCCGATCTCGTTGACCGCGCCGAAGCGGTTTTTGATGGCCCGCACGAGGCGGAACGGGCTGTGCGTGTCGCCCTCGAAATACAGCACGGTATCGACCATGTGCTCGAGCACGCGCGGGCCGGCCAGCGCGCCTTCCTTGGTCACGTGCCCGACGAGCACCACGGCCATGCCCGAGGACTTGGCTGCGCGCGTGAGGTGCGCCGCGCACTCGCGCACCTGCGCGACCGAGCCCGGCGCCGAGCTGAGCTGGTCGGAATACACGGTCTGGATCGAGTCGATCACCACCACGGCGGGTTGGTGCGCGTCCATGGTGGCGAGGATTTTTTCGAGCTGGATTTCGGCCAGCACCTTCACGGGGCTGTGTTCGAGCCCGAGCCGGCGCGCGCGCAGCGCCACCTGCGCGCCGCTTTCTTCTCCCGTCACGTACAGCGTGGGCAGGCCCGTGCGCTGCAGCGCGTCCAGGGCCTGCAGCAGCAGGGTGGACTTGCCTATGCCCGGGTCGCCGCCGATCAGCACCACGCCGCCTTCGACGATGCCGCCGCCGAGCACGCGGTCCAGCTCCTCGAGGCCGCTCGCCGTGCGCGCGAAGTCGCGCGCCTCGATCGCTGCGAGCGGCTGCACGGCCTGCGATTGCGCGAGCCCCGCAAAGGTGGCGGCGCTGTAGCGGTTCTTGCCGGTCTCGGCCTCGGCCGCGGTTTCGACGAGCGTATTCCAGGCGCCGCAGGACGGGCACTTACCGAGCCAGCGCGGGCTCGTACCGCCGCAGGCGCTGCAGGTGAATAGGGTCTTTTCTTTGGCCATGGGGGCAGGAATACGCGACGGGGCGAGAGCTTGCAGGCGCGGCACTATAGAGCATCGCCCGTGGGGCTGTCTTGCTGCACGGGCAGCGCCGCAAAGCGCACGGCAAAGCGCGCGCCCGGCGGGCGGCGGCCCGGGTGCGCGTCTTCGAGTAGCACCTGCGTGCCGTGCTGGCGTGCAATCTCGCGCACGATGGGCAGGCCCAGGCCCGAGCCGTCGGCCTCGTTGCCGAGCGCACGGTAAAAGGGCTGGAACACGAGCTCGCGCTCGGCCTCGGGCACGCCGGGCCCCGAGTCCTCGACTTGCAGCAGCACGACCTGGCTCGGCGGATCTGCGAGCACGCGCGCGGTGACCACGCCGGGCTGCACGGCGCTCGACGGGGTGTAATTGATCGCGTTGTCGAGCAGGTTGCGCACCAGCTCCTTGAGCAGCGTGGGGTTGCCCCGCACCCACACGCCGGGCGCCGTGGGCGGGGCGCCGTCGTAGCCCAGGTCGAGGTGCTTGTCGAGCGCGCGCGGCACCGAGTCGCGCACCGCTTCCATGGTCAGGCGCGCGAGGTTGCAGGGCTGGTGCGCGAGGCGCGCGCCACTGGCCTCGGCACGCGCGAGCGCGAGCAGCTGGTTCACCGTGTGCGTGGCGCGCACGCTCGCGCGCCCGATCTGCTGCAGCGAGCGCTTGAGGTCTTCGGTGCTCGTGCCTTCGCGCTGCGCCAGGTCGGCCTGCATGCGCAGGCCCGCGAGCGGCGTCTTGAGCTGGTGCGCGGCGTCGGCGAGAAAGCGCTTTTGCGTCGCGATGGAGTCGTCGAGCCGCGTGAGCAGGTCGTTCACCGAGGCCACGAGCGGCGCCACCTCGAGCGGCACCGTGCGCTCGTCGAGCGGGCTCAGGTCGTCGGGGCGACGCGCACGGATGCGCTGCTCGATCTGGCTCAGCGGCTGGATGCCGCGCGCGAGCGCCAGCCACACCAGCAGCACCGCGAGCGGCAGGATCACGAATTGCGGCAGCATCACGCCCTTGACGATTTCCGTCGCGAGCATGCTGCGCTTTTCGCGCGTCTCGGCCACCTGCACCAGAGCCAGCGCGGGCTCGCCTTGCATGGCCGGCAGCGCGAGCGGCACCCAGACCGCGGCCACGCGGATGTCTGCGCCGCGCAGCTCGTCGTCGCGCAGCCACACCGCATCGACGGCATCGGCGCCCGCGTGCGCATCGGGTTGCGGCAGGCTCGCGTCGCCCGCGAGCAGTACCCCGCCGGGCGCAAGCACCTGGTAATACACGGTGTCGGCAGCGTCGGCGCGCAACAGTTCATAGGCCGGCTGCGGCAAATGGAACTGCGCCTTGCCCTGCGCCACGCTCACGAGCTGGGCCAGCGTCTGCGCGTGGTGCTCGAGCGCACGGTCGAAGGGCTTGTTCGCGAGCGTCTGCGCGACCACCCAGGTCAGCGCGAGGCTCAGCGGCCACAAGAGCAGCAGCGGCGTGAGCATCCAGTCGAGGATTTCACCAAACAGCGAGCGCTGCGTGCGCTGGAAGATTTTCAAGGCCGTTGGTTTATGAGTAAAAACTGCCTTTCACGCCCGTATATAGTGCGTAAGCAGCTCTTGTTTTAAGAGTCACGAGGGGATTTTTTCGAGGCAGTAGCCGAGCCCGCGCACGGTGGCGATGCGGATCGGGCCGCGCTCGATTTTCTTGCGCAGGCGGTGGACATAGACCTCTATGGCATTGAGGCTCACTTCCTCGCCCCACTCACACAAGCGCTCGACCAGTTGGTCTTTGCTGACCAGGCGCCCGGCGCGCTGTAGCAGCACTTCGAGCAAGCCGAGCTCGCGCGCCGAAAGCTCCACCATCTTGCCGTCTATGGTGGCCACGCGCCCGGCCTGGTCATAGACCAGCGGCCCGTGGCGGATGACGCTGCTCGTGGCGCCGGCCTTGCGCCGCGTGAGCGCGCGCACGCGGGCCTCGAGCTCCTGCAGGCTGAAGGGCTTGGCCATGTAGTCGTCGGCGCCGAAATCCAGCCCCTGCACGCGGTCTTCCACGCTGTCGGCGGCCGTGAGGATGAGCACAGGCAGCGCGGAGCCGCGGCTGCGCAGCTTTTTGAGCACCTCGAGCCCGTGCATGCGCGGCAGGCCCAGGTCGAGGATCAGCAGGTCGAATTCGGTGTGCGTCATCAGCGCGGCGTCGGCCTCGCTGCCGCTGGCCACGTGGTCCACCGCCGCGCCCGAATTGCGCAGCGTGCGCAGCAGGCCGTCGGCCAGCACCTGGTCGTCTTCGGCAATGAGGATGCGCATGGGGCTCGTCTCTGGGGCGTTTTTCTCGCGCGATTGTGGCATGCGCCGTGTCGCCCCAGGCTGGGCGCATGCAGCGCACATGGTCCTGCTTACAATGCCGCGGCACAACCAGGGCACCCCGCATGACCATCAAAAGCGATAAATGGATCCGCCGCATGGCCGAGCAGCACGGCATGATCGAACCCTACGAGCCCGGCCAGGTGCGCGAGGTCGATGGGCGCAAGATCGTGAGCTACGGCACCAGCAGCTACGGCTACGACATCCGCTGCGCGCCCGAATTCAAGATTTTCACGAACATCCACAGCACCGTGGTCGATCCCAAGAACTTCGACGAAAAGAGCTTCGTCGATTTCCACGGTGAGGTGTGCATCATCCCGCCCAACAGTTTTGCGCTCGCGCGCACCGTCGAATACTTCCGCATCCCGCGCAACGTGCTCACCATCTGCCTGGGCAAGAGCACCTACGCGCGCTGCGGCATCATCGTCAACGTCACCCCCTTCGAGCCCGAGTGGGAGGGCTACGTGACGCTCGAATTTTCCAACACCACGCCACTGCCCGCCAAAATTTACGCTGGCGAAGGCTGCGCGCAGGTGCTGTTTTTCGAGAGCGACGAGGTCTGCGAAACCAGCTACAAAGACCGCGGCGGCAAGTACCAGGGGCAGGTGGGGGTGACGCTGCCCAGGGCGTGAGAAATACCTTCTGGGCACGCAGCGAAGAGGCGGCACCACCCGGCGTCGGGCTGTGCAATCGTGCGGCGGTATGATGCCGCGCGCGTGCTGCAGTGCGACAATAGCAAGTTCATGACAAGTTCTTTTTCCAATCTTTCGCTGGCCGAGCCGCTAGCGCGCGCCGTGGCCGAAATGGGCTACACGGCGATGACGCCCATCCAGGCGCAGGCCATTCCAGTCGTACTGCAAGGGCGCGACGTCATGGGCGCGGCGCAGACGGGCACGGGCAAGACGGCGGCCTTTTCGCTGCCGCTGCTGCAGCGCCTGTTGGTGCACGAAAACAGCTCCACCTCGCCCGCGCGCCATCCGGTGCGCGCGCTCGTGCTGCTGCCCACGCGCGAGCTCGCCGACCAGGTCGCGCAGCAAATCGCGCTCTACGCCAAATACACCAAGCTGCGCAGCGCCGTGGTGTTCGGCGGCATGGACATGAAGCCGCAGACGCTGGAGCTCAAAAAAGGCGTGGAAGTGCTCGTTGCGACACCAGGGCGGCTGCTTGACCACATCGAGGCCAAGAACGTGGTGCTCAACCAGGTCGAATACGTGGTGCTCGACGAGGCCGACCGCATGCTCGACATCGGCTTTCTGCCCGACCTGCAGCGCATCCTCGCCTACCTGCCGCGCCAGCGCACCACGCTGCTGTTTTCGGCCACCTTCTCACCCGAAATTAAGCGCCTCGCGGCGAGCTACCTGAACGAGCCGGTGACCATAGAGGTCGCACGCCCGAACGAGGCGGCATCCACCGTGGAGCAGCGCTTTTACGCCGTGGCAGAAGACGACAAACGTCGTGCGCTGCAGCAGCTTCTGCGTACGCTGGAAGTGAAGCAGTCCTTCATCTTCGTGAATAGCAAACTCGGCTGTGCGCGCCTGGCCCGTGCGCTCGAACGCGAGGGCTTCAAGACCGCAGCGCTGCACGGCGACAAGAGCCAGGACGAACGCCTGAAGGCGCTCGAGGCGTTCAAGCGCGGCGAGGTCGATCTGCTCGTGTGCACCGACGTGGCCGCGCGTGGGCTCGACATCAAGGACGTACCTGCAGTGTTCAACTACGACGTGCCTTTCCACGCCGAAGACTACGTGCACCGCATCGGCCGCACCGGGCGCGCGGGCGCCTCGGGCCTGGCCGTGACGCTCGTCGCGCCGGGCGACGCGCGCCTCGTGGCCGAACTCGAAAAACTCCTCAAGAAAAAAATCGCCCCCGAACCTCTCCCCCTCGAGCACGAGCGCCCGCGCAGCCGCGAGGGTCGCTACGGATCAGCCGAGGATGCCGGGCGGATGTCAGGGAGCGAAGGAGGTCGGGAGTCGGGCCGGACGAGTCAGACGGGCCAAGAATGGGGCCGAGGATCGGCGCGCGAAGACCGCCCCCCGCGCGGCTTTCGATCGCGCGCGCCCGCCCACGATCCGTTCTTCGACAAACCCTACGAACCCAGCCCTGACACCACCCCGGCCTCGTGGGAGGCCGTGGAAAAAGTGCTTACGCCGCCACGCAATGGCGTCTCGCCCAACATCAAGCCCAAGCGCAAGATCGCCGCGCTGCTCAAGTCGGGCTCCTGAGCCAAGAAATTGGAGAAATTGGGGTCAGAGAAATTGGGGTCAGATTCCAATTCTGGGCGTAATTGATGAGGCCAAGGGCGGGTGCCGGGATTTGCGCCCGGCGGCGCACCTACTTTTCTTGTCTCGCCAAGAAAAGTAGGCAAAAGAAGGCGACCCTGCTGTCTGCGTCCCTGTGCCCCTGATCGGCGCCCAGGGCAACCTGCGGTGCTCGCGCCCGGCGGGGTCGCGCGAAACTCGCTGCGCTGCGCTTCGCTCAAACAATCGCGCGCCCTTTATCCGCCGGGCGCTGCGCTCCTCGGCGCATACAGAAGGGCCAGGGAATACCACACGGGCCATCGCTGCGCTCGGCCCTTTGGGGGAAATTGGAATCTGACCCCAATTACCCTCAAAAACAATAGCATCACGCGCCCGGCTTTTGCGCCTGCGCACACCGCACCTGTACCAGCTCACGCTCGGCCAGGGTGTGGCCGAAGCGCACCGCGCTCAGGGCGCCGCCCCAGACGCAGCCGGTGTCGAGCGCGAGCAGGTCGGGGCGGTTGAGCCAGCCCAGCGTGGACCAATGGCCGAACGCGATGGGCTGACCCGCTGTGCGCCGCCCGGGCACGTCGAACCAGGGCAGCAGGCCCGGCGGGGCGGCGCTGGCGCTTTCGGTGCTCGAAAAATCCATGGTGCCTTGTGGCGTGCAAAAGCGCAGGCGGGTGAGCGCATTGACGATTACGCGCAGGCGCTCTACGCCGTGCAGGCGGTCGTGCCATTGGGCGGGCGTATTGCCGTACATCTGGCGCAGGAAGTCGCCGAGGTCGGCGCTGCGCAGTACGGCGTGCACCTCGTCGGCCAGCGCCAGCGTGTCCTGCGCGCTCCACTGCGGCAGCACGCCTGCGTGCACGAGCAGCAGAGTTTCCGTCGCTGCGCCATGCACATGCCGGCGCGCGAGTGGCTGCTGGCGCAGCCAGTCGAGCAGAGCCGCGCGGTCGGGCGCGTCGAGCAATTCCTGCAAGGTGTCCTGGCGCCCGAGTTTGCGCGCGCCGTGCGCCACTGCGAGCAGGTGCAGGTCGTGGTTGCCCAGCAGCGGGCGCAGTGCGTCGCCGTGCGCCATACAGCGGCGCAGCACTGCGGCCGAATCGGGCCCGCGGTTGACCAGGTCGCCGAGTAGATAGACGGTGTCGCGGCTCGGGGAAAAGCCGATCAACTCGAGCAATTGCCCCAGGGCGCGGTCGCAGCCCTGCACGTCGCCGATACAGTAAAGTGCCATGGTGTTCATTTCTTAACGAATCTCTATGGATTTTCTGCTGATCGCGCTGCTGACGCTGCTCAATGGCGTGTTCGCGATGTCCGAGCTCGCGCTCGCGTCGAGCCGCAAGCAGCGCCTCGTTGCCATGGCCGAGGAGGGCGACAAGGGCGCGCAGGCGGCGCTCGCGCTGCTCGACGATCCGACGCAGTTCCTTTCGTCGGTGCAGGTGGGCATCACTTCGATAGGCATGCTCAACGGCATCATCGGCGAGGCCGCGTTCAGTAAACAACTCGCGCACTGGCTGCAAGGTCTGGGCATGGCTCCGGGCGCGGCGGGCGTTGCGGCTACGGCGCTGGTGGTCACGGTGATCACCTTCATCACCATCGTGTTCGGCGAGCTCGTGCCCAAGCGTCTGGGGCAGCTCTACCCTGAGGCCGCGGCGCGGCTGATCGCGCGGCCCATGACCTGGGTGGCGCGCGTGGCCAAGCCTTTCGTGCGCCTGCTCGCGCTTTCCACGCAGGCCGTGTTGCGCCTGCTGCGCGTCGATGATTCGGCCGTGCGTTCCATGACCGAGGAGGAGATCATCGCGAGCCTCGAAGAGGGCCGCGCCGCGGGCGTGATCGAGCACCACGAGCACCAGATGGTGCGCAATGTGTTTCACCTCGACGACCGCCCGCTGACCTCGCTCATGGTGCCGCGCACCGACGTGCAGTGGCTGGACGCGCACGCGTCCGTGGCCGAGTGCTTGCGCTTCATCGCGCAGGGCGAGCGCGCGCATTCGTGGTATCCCGTGTGCCGCGGCTCGCTCGACGAGGTGGTCGGCATCATCAGCGTGGCGCGCCTGCTCGCGCTCGGGCTTGAGACGCCCAGCAGCATCGAAGCGCATGTGCAGCCCGCCGTCTTCGTGCCCGAAACGCTCACGGGCCTGGAGCTGCTCGAGCAATTCCGCAAGCGCGCTGGGCGCATGGTGTTCGTGGTCGATGAATACGGTGTGGTGCAAGGCATCATGACGCCGCATGACTTGCTCGAAGCCATCACCGGCGAACTGCAGCCCGGCGCCGCAAGCGAGGCCTGGGCCACGCAGCGCGAAGACGGCAGCTGGCTGCTCGACGGCCTCATGCCCGTGAACGAGCTCAAGGCGCGGCTGGGCATACGCGAGCTGCCAGACGAGGAGCGCGCGCGCTACAACACCCTCGCAGGGCTGCTGTTGGCCGAGTCGGGCCACTTGCCGGTCGTGGGCGAGCGCATCGGCTGCGCGGGCTGGGTGTTCGAGGTGGTGGACCTCGATGGCAAGCGCATCGACAAGGTGCTGGCCCAGCTGCAGCCGCCCGCGATCGACCATGCAGAGGGTGAATAGCCAAAGCGCGCCGAAACAAGCGCAAACAAGGCTGCAGGATTGCTACAGATTTGTGTAACGCCCGGCGCTTACACTGCGCCCATCCGGCAATTTTTGAAGGATTTTGTCCATGCATTTCCCCACCTTGCGTACGCTGACCTTGGCCGTGCTTGCCGGGAGCATGCTTTTGACGGGCTGCACGGCCACAGGCGAAACGGACACGGCGCCCAACACCGCGGCGCGCGTGGCGCTCGATGCCGAAGTGAGCGACACGCTGAATCGCCTCTACAAAGTCGCACCCGACGCGCGCGAGATGGTGGCCAAGGCCGCCGGGGTGCTGGTGTTCCCTTCGGTCATAGGCGGCAGCTTTGTCGTCGGTGGCGGCTATGGGCGCGGCGCCATGCTCGTGGACGGGCGCACCCAGGGCTACTACAGCCTGGGCACGGGCTCCATAGGCTGGCAGATCGGCGCGCAGTCCAAGTCCGTCATCTATGTGTTCAACACCCGCGAAGCCCTGGCGAAGTTCCTCGACAGCACGGGCTGGGTGGCCGGCGTCGATGCCAGCGTGGCCGTGGCCCACATCGGCGCCAATGGCCGCATAGACAGCGAAACCATCAGGCAGCCCGTGGTCGGCTTCGTCATGAACAATGCCGGACTCGAGGCCGGCGTGTCGCTGCAGGGCACGAAGATTTCGCGCATCAGCCTGTGAGCGCGCTGCTTGCGCGAAATGCGGGGAATGTGGGCTTTTTGGGTGCTGCGCGGCGCCGAGTATGATCTGATGTGTTTTTCCACTGAGCAAAGGATTTTGACCATGCGTTCTTCCATCTTGCGTACTTTTGCGCTGGCCACCGTGGCTGGCAGCATGTTCTTGGCGGGGTGTACCACCACCGGTGAGAAGGACACGGCGTCCAAAACCTCGGCGCGTGCGGCGCTCGACGCCGACGTGAATGCCGCGCTGAACCGGCTCTACAAGGTGTCGCCCGATGCGCGCGAGATGGTGGCCAAGTCCGCCGGCGTGCTGGTGTTCCCTTCGGTGGTCGGTGGCAGCTTCGTGGTCGGCGGTGAATATGGCCGCGGCGCGCTGCTGCAGCGTGGCCGCATCCAGGGCTACTACAGCCTGGGCGCGGGCTCGTTCGGCTGGCAGATCGGCGCGCAGTCCAAGGCCATCATCTACGTCTTCAACACCAGCGACGCGCTGCAGAAGTTCCTCAGCAGCGAAGGCTGGGTGGCCGGTGTGGATGCCACGGTGGCTGTGGCGCACATCGGCGCCAATGGCAGCATAGACAGCGAAACCGCCAAGCAGCCCGTGGTCGGCTTCGTGATGAGCAACGCCGGGCTCGAGGCCGGTGTGTCGCTGCAGGGCACGAAGATCACGAAGATCAAGCTCTGAGTTTGCTGCTTTGTGCTTGCGCCGCACTGACTTTGGCTACAAGGTCAGCGCGCCGGCACTCTTGCTCTTGCCCGCGCGCGCCGGCGGATTGCACAGGCCGCAGGTGTAGTGGCGCGCGTTTTCGTAGGGTTCGGTGATGAACTGCCCGCCGCATTGCCTGCAGGCGGTGCGCGTGAGCATGCCGGCATCGACGAACTTCACGAGGCGCCAAGCGCGCGTAAACGACAGCAGCGGCTCGATTTGTGCCATGCGCATCTGCTCGTCGTAAAGGCGGTAGGCCTTGGTCAGCAGCTCCACCGCATCCAGGCTCACGCCCTTGGACAGGTACTCGTAGATGTTAAGGAACAGCGAGCTGTGGATGTTTTCCTGCCAAGTCAGGAACCAGTCGGTCGAAAACGGCAGCTGTCCCTTGGACGGGGACTTGCCCGCGATCTCCTTGTAGAGCCGGAGCAGGCGCTCGTAGGACAGCGTGGTTTCCGACTCCAGCACCTGCATGCGCGCGCCCATCTGGATCAGCATGGCCGCGCGCTCGATCTGGCGCGATTCGTCGAGCACGCTCTTGATGCTCATTTTTGCTTTTGTTTTGATAGCTGTATCGGTAACGGCGGCGGTCATGGTGGCGTCCTTTGAGCAAAAATCTGGCGGAGACTCAGAGCACTTCGGAGATGCGCCCTGCCATGAGGATGTTCGCGTGCAGGGTGTTGGTGGCGTCGCTCCCCGATTTTTTCTGCGTGTGGTTCGTGAGCAGGCTCCAGACCAGGTTGTCGTCGACACGGAAGCTGCAAAGAAGGGTGTTTCTCGAGGCCAGTTTGAGCACTTGCGCCGCCGAAAGCGATGCCAGAATATCGGCAGCGTCTTCGTTGATGCCCAGGCGGAACACGGCCTCGGCTTTGTCCTGGCGAATCAGGTTCTGCGCCAGCATCAGGTAGGTGAGGTTGGCTTCGCGGATTTCGGCGAGCAGTTGTTCGTTGGTCATGGCGGCAATCCTTTCAGGGCCGGATCGGTGCATGGCAGAAGTGCTATTGCGCGATCCGTTGAAATGGATTGTGATTTCGCCCCAATCAAAAATTAAGTCGGCGTTTGGCGGTTTCGCATGTCAGTTTGTGCGCCTGGCTTTGTAGGGATTTGCCTGACATGCGATGCAGATCGTAGGCGCTCCTTTGCTCTTGGCGCGCCTGCTGCGTGCCAACCCACCGCATGGCCTTTGCGCCAAGGGATTCGTCTTCAGCCGCGCGCCACGGGCCGGGCGGGATCGCTGCACCATTCGCTCCAGCTGCCCGCGAAAAGGGCCGTCTGCCCGAGCCCGGCCACTTCCATCGCGAGCAGGTTTGGGATCGCGCTCACGCCGCTGCCGCAGTAGTGCACCACGCTCGCGGGCGCGCGGTTTTCCAGCAGCGCCTCGAATTCGGCACGCAGCTGGGCCGCGGGTTTGAAGCGGCCGTCGTCCTGAAAATTGAGCATGAACGGGCGGTTCAGCGCACCCGGAATGTGCCCTGCGACGGGATCGAGTGGCTCGACTTCACCGCGGTAGCGCGGCGTGGCGCGCGCATCGATGAGGGTTTGCGTAGGCTGGCCCAGCGCCGCCAGCACCTCGGCTGCGCTGACCAGGCGGCGCAGAGGAGGGCCTGGGACGAACGACGTGGGATCGGGCGCAGGCTCGGGGCCGCTGCGCACTGCGCCGCCCGCGGCTTGCCAGGCTTGCAGGCCACCGTCGAGTACGGCTACGGCTTCGTGTCCGAGCCACTTCAGCATCCACCACAGGCGCCCGCAAAAGTTCGCGCCGTTGCGGTCATAGACGACGACTTGCATGTTGCGGTGCAGGCCCCGGCGCGCGAGCCAGTCGGCGAAGACCTCACGCAGCGGCAGCGGGTGGCGCCCACCCGAGGCGTGCGGCTGCTGCGGCGCGGCGCTCAGGTCATGGTCCAGGTGCGCGTAGTGCGCGCCGGGGATGTGCGCCGCGCGGTACTGCTGCGCGCCCGCCTCAGGCTGCGCGAGGTCGAAGCTGCAGTCGAAGAGCAAAAGCGGTGCGCCGCTGGCTTGCAGGGTTTGCAGCTCGGCGGCGCTGATGAGGGTGGTGTGGACTGGCATGTCGAGGCTCCTGTGTGTACGGCCGTCGCTGTGCGCCGGCGCGGCCAGAAATCATCCAAAATCCGGCAGTTGAGCGCGCCCGCCCGATGGGTGCGTCTCGCAGCGTGAAAAATCATTCGAAGAATCAAAGCGATGCAGACAAAATGCAGCGCTCAACTGCCGGATTTGGGGTCAAAAGACAAGAGGGATGGTGCGCCCGCCGCCACGGCACCAAGAGCGCGGCGGCGATCATTCGGGCGGCTTGCATGGCCCCAGATCATGAATAAAAAACGGCCTGCGCGCTTGCTGGATGCGCGCAGGCAGCTATCGTTTAAGTAGCTTTCAAGCGGTGATGCTCATGCCCATCATGCGCCGGTACCACTCGTGGAAGTGCTGCATGCCGTCTTCCATGGGGCTTTGGTAGGGGCCGACTTCGTTTTCGCCGCGCGCAAGCAGCGCCTTGCGGCCCGCGTCCATGCGCTCGGCGATTTCGTCGTCCTCGATGCAGGTTTCCATGTAGGCGGCCTGCTGCGCCTCGACGAATTCGCGCTCGAAGGCGACGATTTCCTCGGGGTAGTAGAACTCCACCATGTTCAGCGTTTTGTCTGGGCTGATCGGGTGCACGGTGGAGACGGTGAGCACGTGCGGGTACCACTCGATCATGATGTGCGGGTAGTACGTGAGCCAGATTGCGCCGCGCTCGGGCATCTTGCCGTTGCGGTACTTGAGCAGCACCTCGTGCCACTTCTTGTAAACGTCCGAGCCGGGCCGCCCGAAGGTCGCGGCCACGCCCACGGTCTGCACCGAGAAGTTCGCGCGGAACTCCCAGCGCAGATCGTCGCAGGTGACGAAGTTGCCCAGGCCCGGGTGGAACGGGCCGACGTGGTAGTCCTCGAGATAGACCTCGATGAAGGTCTTCCAGTTGTAGTTGCACTCGTGCAGTTCGACGCGGTCGAGCGCGTAGCCGCTGAAGGCTAGCTCGGCACGCGGGCCGAGCTGCGCGAGGTCGGCGGCTATGTCGCGCCCGTTGTCTTCGAACAGCAGGCCGTTCCATGCACGCAGCGGGTAATTGCGCAGGTTCAGGCACGGGTCTTGCGCAAAGTGCGGGGCCCCGAGCAGTGCACCCTGCGCGCTGTACGTCCAGCGGTGCAGCGGACACACGATGTTGCCGCCGGCGCTGCCTTTTTGTTGCGTGTAAAGCGATCCGCGTCCCTGCAGCATCACCGCCTGCCGGTGGCGGCAGACGTTCGAGACCAGTTGCACCTGCCCTTGCGCATCGCGCACCAGCGCACGGCCGCCGTTTTCCTGCGGCAAAGTGTAGTAGTCGCCCGCATTCGGGACGCAGAGTTCGTGCCCCACATAGCGGGGCCCAGGCTGAAAGATGCGCTCCAGCTCGCGCTGGAACAGCGCCTTGTCGAAATAGCTGGAAACTGGTAGTTGGCTTGCGGCCTGCTGCAGTCGAAGACTTAAATCAGACATGGGTGACCTGACCTAAAGACTCCCCACAGGGAGGATGCGCCGTGCATCTGGACAATGAAACCAGCGGGAGCAAAGCTACCCCTGCCGGAAGGGGATGGGATTGTAGCGAGCGGGGTTATTTGCGGGGTGATTCCCGCAGGCCCCATGCGTGAATTGACGCGCGGCAACAGCGTTTGGCGCGTGCAGAGGCGGCTACGGCTTCTTTGTGTTGCCGAGCTTGCGATAGACCGTGGCCCGGCTGATGCCCAGGGCGCGCGCCGCCTGCGCGACGTTGCCGCGCGCGACCCAGACGGCCTGGCGGATCAGCGCCGTTTCGGTTTCGCGCAGCGGCGCGGACACGTGCGTTGCGGTTTCTGTGGTTTCGGCGCTGGCACCAGATGTGTCGGGTGGTACCGTAAGCGCGACGAGCGTGCGTCGGGGCGCGGCCGGCAGTGCCAGGCCGTGCAGGCGCAGGCCGGACCACAGGGGTAGTTCGAGCGGCACGGGCCCGTGGCGCGCGGCTTGCCGAGCCGCACCCAGCAACATGCCCCAAGGCAGCGCGCAGAGCTGGCTCCAGTGCAAGGCGGTGCCTGGCGGCAATGGGGGCAGCGGCATGAGCTGCCGCGCCACGCCGTTGCAGCCGAGCAACTGGCCGTCGGCGTCGAATGCGAGCAGGCCGTCGCCCTCGCCACCGAGCGGGCTGCCGGGCCAGTTCACGCGCAGCAGCAGCGCGTGCGCTTGCTGCAGCAGCAGCGCGTCTTCGATCGCGCGTGCCGAGCGCGCTGCGAGATGGCGCAGCTCAGGGCGTTCGGGCACATCGACGCCCGTCAGGTCGAGCATGCCCATGCAGCGCCCCCAAGGGTCGAACAGTGGTGCGCCGGCGCAGCTGTAGCACGTGTTGTCCTCGAAAAAGTGCTCGCCGCGGTGCAGCCACACGGCTTGCTGCTCGGTCAGCGCCGCGCCTATGGCCGCGGTGCCCACGGCAGCCTCGGACAGGTCTATGCCCACACGCCCGATGGCGCGGGCGCGCGGGTCGCCGTCCGAGGGCTGACCTTGCAGGCCCTGCACCGCGAGCACGATGCCGCGCGCGTCGGTCAGCAGCGCGAAGTAGCGCATGCCGGTGATGGTGCGCGCGAGCTGTTCGAGCACGGGGCGGGCTGCTTGCAGCAGGTCGTGGTGCTGCTCGTGAACGCGGCGCAATGTGGCGGCGCCCACGGGGTCGAACACCACGCGCTGCGTCGGCTGGAGCCCGCTGGCGAGGCAGCGCTGCCACGAGCGCGCGAGCCACGGCTCCAGGCCCGCGGCCGCGGCCAGCAGGGCAGTGGCATGTGCGCCATGCGCGTCGTGCAGCGCCTGGCGTGCCTGCGCGACGAGCGCGAGGCGATCGGTGGACGCTGGCGGGACGGTGACGGGCATCCGAGCCTCTGGAATGTGAACTGGACTTACGCAAACAAGGATGCAGCGAGGTGTTTTGCCATGGGGCGAACGCCTTGCCTAACCCCGATTTGCGTAAGTTGTGGTGAAGTGCGCGGCTGGGCAGCAGGGCGGGGGAAGATGATGCCCAGCCGCATCGTGCCGCATGTCGCATTTTGAGAATATCCGCGCGGGGCCCAAGGAAATTCAGGGTTTTCCCCAAAAAACGGCGCACGGACGCGACCCACAATGCCATTCGATCCACCCCATCCCACCCGCTTCGAGGAGACCAACCGATGCAAGTCCAGTTCACCGTCAACGGGCGCGCCGCCAGCGTCGATGTGCCACCCAACACCCTGCTCGTGCAAGCGCTGCGCGAGCAGCTCGCGCTCACCGGCACGCACGTGGGCTGCGACACCAGCCAGTGCGGCGCCTGCACGGTGCTCGTCGATGGCCACGCCGTGAAGTCCTGCACCATGCTGGCCGTGCAGGCGCAGGGCGCCGAGGTGCAGACCATAGAGGGCCTGGCCGCGCCCGACGGCACGCTGCATCCCATGCAGGCCGCGTTCAAGGAGTGCCACGGCCTGCAGTGCGGCTTTTGCACGCCGGGCATGGTGATGAGCGCGGTGGACCTGGTCAAGCGCCACCCGCAGGCCAGCGAGGCCGAGATCCGCGAGCTGCTCGAAGGCAACCTGTGCCGCTGCACGGGCTACCAGAACATCGTGCGCGCGGTGCAGCAGGGCCGCGAGGCCATGGGCGCCTGAACCCAGATGGTCCATGAGGCGGTGCTACGCACCTACGCGGGTGCTGGCGGACGGCTGACGGTCATTTCGGCCGCGGCTTCGGCGTCCATGGCATCGGCCATGGACTTCTCACTCGCGACCAAACTGCCTCGCCAGCCGCCTCGCCATCATCCCGCGTCCTCATAAACCATCTGGGTTGAACCCGCCCGCCATCATTCTTTCGAGGAGATCAGACATGGGAGCTTCCGACTTTTCCCGCCTGCCGCACATCGGCGAATCCGTGCGCCGCAAAGAGGACTACCGCTTCCTCACGGGCGCGGGCCAATACACCGACGACATCACGCTGGCCGCGCAAAGCTACGCCGTGTTCCTGCGTTCGCCGCATGCGCACGCCAAAATCAACCGCATCAATATTGATGCCGCCAAGGCCGCGCCCGGCGTGCTCGCCGTGTTCACGGGCGCTGACATGGCCGCCGACAAGATCAACGGCCTGCCCTGCGGCTGGCTCATCACGAGCACCGACGGCCAGCCCATGAAGGAGCCCGCGCACCCCATCCTGGCGCAGGGCAAGGTGCGCCACGTGGGCGACCAGGTGGCCATGGTGGTGGCGCTCACGCAGCAGCAGGCGCGCGACGCGGCCGAGCTCATAGAGGTCGATTACGACGTGCTGCCCGCCGTGGTCAACGTGGCCGACGCCGCGGCGGGCGCGGTGCCCGGCGCCGTGGTGCACGACGAGGCGCCCGACAACCGCTGCTTCCAGTGGGCCATAGGCGACAAGGCCGCGGTCGATGCGGCTTTTGCGAGCGCCGCGCACGTCACGCGCCTGGACCTCGTGAACAACCGCCTGATCCCCAATGCCATGGAGCCGCGCGCGGCGATCGGCGCGTACAACCGCGCGAGCGACGAATACACGCTCTACGTGGCGAACCAGAACCCGCACGTCGAGCGCCTGCTGCTCACGGCCTTCGTGATGGGCCTGCCCGAGCACAAGGTGCGCGTGATCGCGCCCGACGTGGGCGGCGGCTTCGGCTCCAAAATTTATCTCTACGCCGAGGACGTGTGCGTGACCTGGGCCGCGAAAAAGCTCAACCGCAGCGTCAAATGGGTGGCCGAGCGCAGCGAATCCTTCGTGAGCGACGCGCACGGGCGCGACCACGTGAGCCACGCCGAGATGGCCATGGACAAGGACGGCAAGTTCCTCGCGCTGCGCGTGCACACGCACGCCAACCTGGGTGCCTACCTTTCGACCTTCTCCACGGTGGTGCCCACCATCCTGTACGCCACGCTGCTCGCGGGCCAGTACGGCACGCCGCAGATTTTTGCGCAGGTCGATGGCTGGTTCACCCACACCGTGCCCGTCGATGCCTACCGCGGCGCGGGCCGGCCCGAGGCGACGTACTTGATCGAGCGCCTGGTGTCACGCTGCGCCTGGGAGCTGGGCCTGTCGCAGGACGAGATCCGCAAGCGCAACTTCGTCACGCAGTTCCCCTACCAGACGCCGGTGGCGCTGCAGTACGACACGGGCGACTTCCACGCCTGCATGAACAAGGCGCAGGAGCTCGCCGACGTGGCCAGCTTCGAAGCGCGCCGCGCCGCGAGCGCCGCCAAAGGTTTGCTGCGGGGCATAGGCTACAGCAGCTACATCGAAGCCTGCGGCCTCGCGCCGAGCAACATCGCGGGGGCGCTGGGGGCGCGCGCCGGCCTGTTCGAGGCCGGCGAGGTGCGCGTGCACCCCACGGGCAGCGTGACGGTGTTCACCGGCTCGCACAGCCACGGCCAGGGGCACGAAACCACCTTCGCGCAGGTGGTGGCAGCGCGCCTGGGCATTCCGGTCGAAAACGTCGATATCGTGCACGGCGACACCGGGCGCGTGCCTTTCGGCATGGGCACCTACGGCTCGCGCTCGCTCAGCGTGGGCGGCTCGGCGATCATGAAGGCGCTCGACAAGATCGAGGCCAAGGCCAAGAAGATCGCCGCGCACTTGCTCGAGGCGAGCGACGCCGACATCGACTTCCAGGGCGGCGAATTCACCGTGCGCGGCACCGACAAAAAAATCCCTTTCGCGCAGGTCGCGCTCACGGCCTACGTGCCGCACAACTACCCGCTCGACAAGCTCGAGCCGGGCCTGAACGAAACCGCGTTCTACGACCCGACCAACTTCACCTTCCCCGCGGGCACCTATATCTGCGAGGTCGAGGTGGACCCGGCCACGGGCGCCACGCGCGTCGATCGCTTCACCGCGGTCGATGACTTCGGCGTGATCATCAACCCCATGATCGTCGAAGGCCAGGTGCACGGCGGGCTGGTGCAGGGCATTGGCCAGGCGCTGCTCGAAAACTGCGTCTATGACCGCGAAACCGGCCAGCTGCTCACGGGCAGCTATATGGACTACGCGATGCCGCGCGCGGACGACTTCCCCAACTTCCAGCTCGGCCACGTGTGCACGCCCTGCACGCACAACCCGCTGGGCTCCAAGGGCTGCGGCGAGGCCGGCGCGATCGGCTCGCCGCCCGCTGTCATCAACGCCGTGCTCGACGCCCTGCGGCCCCTGGGCGTCAAAGACTTCGACATGCCCGCATCGCCGCACCGCGTGTGGCAAGCCATCCAGAACGCCAAAGCCTGAGGAGAACCCGCATGTACGCCTTCACCTACGAAACCCCCGCCAGCGTGGCCGAGGCAGCCAGTCTGGCCGCGGCCGGCGGCAAACCCATCGCCGGCGGGCAGAGCCTGCTGCCCTCGATGCGCCTGCGCCTGGCCAACCCGGGGCAGATCATCGACCTCAACGGCATCGCCGAACTCGCCGGCATCCGCCGCGAGGGCGAGGCGTTGCGCATAGGCGCCATGACGCGCCACATGGACGTGGCCGCGAGTGCCGAAGTGCAGTCGGCCATCCCTGCGCTGGCGCACCTTGCCGCGCACATCGGCGACCGCCAGGTGCGCGCGCGCGGCACGCTGGGCGGCTCGGTGGCCAACAACGACCCCGCGGCCTGCTACCCCAGCGCCGTGCTGGGCCTGGGCGCCACGGTCATCACGAACCGGCGCGAGATCGCCGCGGACGACTTCTTCCTCGGCATGTACGCCACGGCGCTCGATGAAGGCGAACTCATCACCGCGATCCGCTTCCCCATCCCGCAGCGCGCGGCCTACCTCAAGTTCAAGCAGCCGGCCTCGCGCTTTTCGCTCGTGGGCGTGTTCGCGGCGCAGACCGCGGGCGGCGTGCGTGTGGCTATCACGGGCGCGGCCGGCTGCGTGTTCCGCCACGCTGGGTTGGAGGCGGCGCTGAACCAGCGCTTCACGCCCGAATCCGCGGCCGCAGTGAAAATCGACGCGAGCGAACTCAACGCCGACATCCACGCCAGCGCCGAATATCGCGCGCAGCTCATCAGCGTGCTGACGCAGCGTGCCGTGGCGCAGATGCTGGGGTGAGAGGCTGGGAGTCTTTCGTCCATGGTCGCCTTGCACACCAAAACACCCCCGCTCGTCGTTGCCTGGACTTACGAAAACAAGGATGCAGCGAGGTGTTTTGCCATGGGGCGAACGCCTGGCCTCACCCCGATTTGCGTAAGTCGTGGTTGCAAATGCTCGCCATAGCCCGAACTATGGCTGCGCTTTGCGCCTCGATCGGATGCGTTTTGATGCGCCTTTCGGCCGCGGCCAAAAAACTCTCAGCCTCTGAGCGTTTGCATGCGCCGGGGGCACTGCAGGGGCATCGAAATTTAAGCTAAATCGCCACTTAGCATAGATGTGACAAGCGCTAGTAGCTATCGAAAAACAAGCAATGCAAGCCCCCACTCCCCTACCGCAGCCCCTCAGCGTCGATGCCCTGCTGCACGCCCTGCAGGCCGAGGGCTACTTTGCCGATCGGCGCCTGGCCACCGCGGTGTTCCTGGCGCTGCGGCTGCAGCGCCCGCTGCTGCTCGAAGGCGAGCCTGGCGTGGGCAAGACGGCGCTCGCGCAGGCGCTCGCGCGCGTGCTGGCGCGCAGCCTGATCCGGCTGCAGTGCTACGACGGCCTCGAGCAGCGTGAGGCGCTGTACGAATGGAACTACGCCGCGCAGCTTTTGCACATGCGCGCCGCCGAAGGCCGCGGCGGCGCCGACACGGCGCAGCTCGAGCGCGAGGTCTATCAGGAGCGCTACCTCATCCGCCGCCCGCTGCTGCAGGCGCTGCAGGCGCCCGCGCCCGGCGCGGTGCTGCTGATCGACGAGGTCGATCGCGCCGACGAGCCTTTCGAGGCCTTTTTGCTCGAATACCTCGGCGAGTACCAGGTCAGCATCCCCGAACTCGGCACCATCCGCGCCGCCGCGACGCCCGTGACCATCCTCACGAGCAACCGCACGCGCGACTTGCACGACGCCGTCAAGCGCCGCTGCCTGTACCTCTGGCTCGACTACCCCGAGCGCGAGCGCGAGCTCGCCATCGTGCGCGCGCAGGTGCCCGGGGCGAGCGCGGCGCTTGCGGCGCAGGTGGCCGACTTCGTGGCGCGGCTGCGCAGCCAGCCCTTTGCCGACGCCTTCCAGCGCGTGCCCGGCATCGCCGAGAGCGTCGAATGGGCCAAGGCGCTCGTCGCGCTCGACACGCTGGTCGTCGATCCTGAAGTGGTGCGCGACACCGCGGGCGTGCTCTTCAAGCAGCGCGAGGACGTGGCCGCGCTCACGCAGGACATGGCAGCCGCGCTGCTGCAGCCTGCTGAGGCCGTGTGAAGCACCGCACCGAGGCGCGCAGCGCAGGGGCAGGGCGATGACGAGCCTGACGCAGACATTCCAAGCCAACGCTGCGGCCCGAGCTGGGGCCGAGGGTGGGCCGGATCGGGCGGGCCATGGCGCGCCAGCGCCTGCGGTTTCCCAGCTCGGCGACGCGCGCCGCGGCAAGCTCGGCGAAAACCTCAGCGGTTTTGGCCGCGCGCTGCGCCGTGCCGGTGTGCGCGTCGATGCCGCGCGCATGGCCTTGGCGCAGCAGGCGCTGCTGCTCGTGGGGCTGGAGCGCGCGGACTTTCGCGCCGCACTCGAGGCCGTGTTCGTGAGTCGCGCCGAAGACCGCGCGGTGTTCCACGAGCTGTTCGATGCGTATTTCCGCAACCCCGAAGTCGCGCAGAAACTGCTCGCGCAGATGCTGCCGCGCGGCCCCGCGCCGGCACCCGCGCCGCCGCGCCGCCCGCGCGTGGCCGAGGCGCTCGCGCCCTTGCAGGCAGCGCGGCAGGCGCCGCCGCCAGCAGACGACAAGTTTGAGCTCGACGCCGCGCTGGCCGCGAGCGCGCTGCAGCGCTTGCGCCAGGCCGACTTTGCGCAGCTCTCGGCGAGCGAATACCGCCTGGTGGAGCGCCTTGCGCGCGAGATCGCGCTGCCGCTGCCGCAGTACGCCGCGCGGCGCACGCGCCCGGGCCTGCGCGGCGCGCGCATGCACTGGCCCGGCGCGCTGCGCCGCGCCACGCGCCATGGCGGCGAAATCGTGCAGCTGCCGCGCCTGGCGCGCCAGGTGCGCTCCTTGCCGCTGCTGGTGCTGGTCGATGTGTCAGGCTCGATGGAGCGCTACGCGCGCCTGCTGCTCGCCTTTTTGCATGCCGCCACGGCATCGAACGGGGCGCAAGGCGCCCTGCGGCGCGACGTGTTCGCCTTCGGCACCGACCTGACCGACCTCACGCCCGCGTTTCGCCAGGCCGACACCGACGCCATGCTCGCCGCAGCGGGCCGCGCCATCACCGACTTTGCGGGCGGCACGCGCATGGGTGCGAGCCTGGCACAGCTGCGCACGCGGCACGCACGCCGCCTCGTGGGGCGGCGCACGCTGGTGCTGCTCATCAGCGACGGCCTGGACACCGGCGCGCCCGAGCTGCTCGAACAAGAGCTCGCCTGGCTGCGGCGCCACAGCGCGCGCCTGCTCTGGCTCAATCCGCTGCTGCGCTTTGCCGACTACACGCCCAGTGCGCGCGGCGCCGCGGTGCTGCACCGCCAGGCGCACGCCATGCTCGCCGTGCACAACCTCGAACACCTGCAGCAGCTCGCCGCGAGCCTCGCGCGCCTGCTGCGGGCATAGAACGTCAATACGTTTTTCGATTCGACGATCGAAATCTCTCGAAATAAAGGAAAAAACCATGGAAATGCAAGCCAGCCGCACCCTCGCCGTGAGCCAGCAACAGGCCTGGGATGCGCTCAACGACCCCGAGGTGCTCAAGCTGTGCATCCCCGGCTGCGAAAAGATCGAAGCCACGGGCGAGAACCAGTTCAGCGTCGCGCAGGCGCTCAAGATCGGCCCGGTGTCGGCCAAGTTCGCGGGCAAGATCAAGCTCTCGGACATCGTCGCGCCGCAAAGCTACACGCTCGCCTTCGAAGGCTCGGGCGGCGTCGCGGGCTTCGGCAAGGGCACGGCGCAGGTGCAGCTGGCCGAACTGCCGCCCGACGCGTCCGGGCGGCCGCGCTGCGAGCTGCGCTACACGGTGCACGCGACTGTGGGCGGCAAGATCGCGCAGCTCGGCCAGCGCCTGATCGACGGCGCGGCCAAGTCCATGGCCGAGGACTTTTTCCAGCGCTTCGACGAAGAATTGCAGCGCCGCTACCCGGCGCCCGTCACCGCGGCGGCGGCCCCGACGCCAGCGCCTGCGCCGGCCAAGGGCGGCATCCCGACCTGGGTCTGGGCCGTGGGCGGCGCCGTGGTGGTGCTGTTGCTCGCCTGGTGGTTCGCGAAGTAACTCATCCGGGGCAATGGCCCTGTTCACCTACGACTGAAGGAGCGAACGATGGAAAACCTCGATCTCGTCGTACTGCGCAGCCTGCACGGCTGGCGCGCGGCGGGCCGGCATGCGCTGCTGGCCACGGTGGTGCGCACCTGGGGCTCGTCGCCGCGGCCCGTGGGCTCGATCATGGCCTTGTGCGAAGACGGCGCGGTGGTCGGCTCGGTTTCGGGCGGCTGCATCGAAGACGACCTCATCGCGCGCTACACGAGCCGCTACCAGCGGCCCCAAGCGGCGCAAGAGCGCGCGTCAACACGAGATCAAGACCCACACCGCATCGCGCCCGGCGCGCCCGAGTTCGTCAAATACGGCATCAGCGCCGACGAGGCGCACCGCTTCGGCCTGCCCTGCGGCGGCACGCTGGAGCTGCTGCTCGAATACGACCCCGCGCCCGCACCGCTAGGCGAGCTGATTGCCGCGCTCGACGCGGGCCGGCTGGTGCAGCGCAGCGTGCGCTTGGCCGACGGCGCGGTCACGCTCACGCCCGCCGCCGCGCCCGCCGAGCTGGCGCTGGACGCGCAGCAGCTCACCAACACTTTCGGCCCCGGCTACCGCATGCTGCTGATCGGCGCGGGCCAGCTCGCCGAATACCTCGCCACCATGGCGCTGTTCAGCGGCTTTGCCGTGACGGTCTGCGACCCGCGTGAGGAATACCGCAGCGCCTTCCAGGTGCCCGGTGCTGTGCTGGTGACCGACATGCCCGACGACGTGGTGCAGGCCTTCAAGCCCGACCGGCGCAGCTGCGTGGTGGCGCTCACGCACGACCCCAAGCTCGACGACCTCGCGCTCATCGAGGCGCTGCAGACCGAGGCTTTTTACATCGGCGGCATAGGCTCGCGCCGCAACAACGCCGCGCGCCGTGCGCGCCTGATCGAGCACTTCGGCCAGACCGAGGAGAGCCTGCGTCGCCTGCGCGGCCCGATCGGCATCTACATCGGCAGCAAGACACCGCCCGAGATCGCCGTGAGCGTGATGGCCGAGATCCTGGCCGTGAAAAACGGCGTCACCCTGCCGCGCGACCTCGAAGTGGCGCAGGCCAAGGACCTGCGCGAGCGCGCGCACAACGAGGCGGGCGGGCAGGTTTGCGGGGTGGGGTAGGCGTGGGGCGGCGTGCCGGCGCTGGCATTTGCAGCGCAATGCCATCCTCGCGCAATTCCTGCCTGGACTTACGCAAACAAGGATGCAGCGAGGTGTTTTGCCAAGGGGCCAACGCCTTGCCTCACCCCGATTTGCGTAAGTCGTGCCTGCTTGAAGCAGAAGTCTAGAATCGCTTTCTTCGCCCCACACGCCCCGCCCTTTTTGCCCATGCCCCAGGCCTCTATCTCCGCCCCTGCTTCTCCTTCCGACGCCATGCCCGCGAGTTACGAAGCCGCGCTTGCCGAGCTCGAACAGCTCGTGGCGCGCATCGAGTCGGGGCAGATGCCGCTCGACGACATGCTCGCGGGCTACCAGAGGGGCGCGGCGCTGCTCGCGTTTTGCCGCGCCCGGCTCGAAGCCGTGCAGGAGCAGATCAAGGTGCTCGACGACGGCCAGCTCCAGCCCTGGACGCAGGAATGAGCCGCGTGCAAGCCGCCAGCATTTCAGAATTTGCGCTCGACGCCTGGAGCCGCGCCGAACTCGCGCGCGTGGAGCGGGCACTGTCGCAGTGGGTGGGCACCGAGGCGCCCGATGGTCTGGGCGAAGCCATGCGCTACGCGGTGCTGGGCGGCGGCAAGCGCTTGCGTGCGCTGCTCGTGCGTGCGGCTTTCGAGGCCATGCGCAGCGGCGCGGCCACGCAAGACACCACGACGCAGGCCGCGCTCGAAGACATGGCGCTGCGTGCGGCCTGCGCGGTCGAGTTGATCCACGCCTATTCGCTCGTGCACGACGACATGCCCTGCATGGACGACGACGTGCTGCGCCGCGGCAAGCCCACGGTGCACGTGCAATACGGCGAGGCGCTGGCGCTGCTCGCGGGCGACGCGCTGCAGGCATTTGCCTTCGAGCTGCTCACGCCCGACGACGTGCCTGCTCCTGCCGAAGTGCAGGCCACCCTGTGCCGCTTGCTCGCGCACGCCGCGGGTTCCGCGGGCATGGCGGGCGGGCAGGCCATAGACCTTGCGAGCGTGGGGCGCACGCTCGATCTCGCACAACTGCGCCGCATGCACGAGCTCAAGACAGGCGCGCTCTTGCAGGCCAGCGTGCTCATGGGTGCGGCCTGCGGCGCCGCCCCTGCGATGGCTTTGATGGCTTTGCGAGCGCCCGCGTGGACAGCACTCATGCGCTACGGCGCCGCGCTCGGCTTGGCTTTCCAGGTGGTCGATGACATTCTGGACGTGACCGCCGACTCGGCCACGCTGGGCAAGACCGCCGGCAAGGACGCCGCGCACGCCAAGCCGACCTACGTTTCGCTGCTCGGCCTCGAGGGCGCACGCGCGCAGGCGCAGCAGTTATTGGCCGAGGCGCACGTGGCGCTCGCCGCGAGCGGCCTGCCCGACACGCGCGCCCTCGCGGCGCTTGCCGACATGGTGGTGTGCCGCTCCTACTGAGCAGCCAAGGAGCCGTGGAAGTCCTCTGCATTTTTATGCCAAATTGGGCTCTAGCCTTTATCCCATAAGCACAAGCAGCTATTGAAAAAGTAGTATATGTCCCAGTCACCCTACGCTCTGCTGCAGACCATCAACGACCCGGCAGACCTGCGCCGCCTGCCGCGCGCGGAGCTCAAGCGCCTGGCGGCCGAGCTGCGCGCCTTCGTGCTCGACAGCGTCTCCAAGACCGGCGGGCACCTGAGCTCCAACCTCGGCACGGTGGAGCTGACCATCGCGCTGCACTATGTGTTCAACACGCCGCACGACCGCCTCGTGTGGGACGTGGGGCACCAGACCTACCCGCACAAAATCCTCACGGGCCGGCGCGAGCGCATGGCCACGCTGCGCCAGCTCGGCGGCATCTCGGGCTTTCCGCTGCGCAGCGAAAGCCCTTACGACGCCTTCGGCACCGCGCATTCGAGCACCAGCATCTCGGCGGCGCTGGGCATGGCGATCGCGGCCAAACTCGAAGGCGTGCAGCGCCACTGCGTGGCCGTGATCGGCGACGGCGCCATGACTGCGGGCATGGCTTTCGAGGCGCTGAACAACGCCGGCGTGGCCGAGGCTGACCTGCTCGTCATCCTCAACGACAACGACATGAGCATCAGCCCGCCCGTGGGCGCGCTGAATCGCTATCTTGCGCAGCTCATGAGCGGGCATATCTACTCCGCGGCGAAAAACGTCGGCAAGACCGTGCTGCGCCCCGTGCCGCCGCTGCTCGAGCTCGCCAAGCGCTTCGAGCAGCAGGCCAAGGGCATGGTGGTGCCGGCCACGCTGTTCGAAAAATTCGGCTTCAACTACATCGGCCCGATCGACGGCCACGACCTCGATTCGCTCCTACCCACGCTGGAAAACATCAAGGAGCTCAAAGGCCCGCAGTTTTTGCACGTGGTGACCAAGAAGGGTCAGGGCTACAAGCTCGCCGAGGCCGACCCGGTGGCCTACCACGGCCCGGGCAAGTTTGACCCGGCCGTGGGCCTGGTGCCGCCCGCGGTGGCGCCGCGCCAGACCTTCACGCAGGTGTTCGGCCAGTGGCTGTGCGACATGGCGGCGCAGGACGAGCGCCTGGTGGGCATCACGCCGGCGATGCGCGAGGGCTCGGGCATGGTCGAATTCCACCAGCGCTTTCCCGCGCGTTATTTCGACGTGGGCATCGCCGAGCAGCACGCCGTCACTTTTGCCGCCGGCCTGGCCTGCGAGGGCCTCAAGCCCGTGGTCGCGATTTACTCCACCTTCCTGCAGCGCGCCTACGACCAGCTGATCCACGACGTGGCGCTGCAGAACCTGCCCGTGGTGTTCGCGCTCGACCGCGCGGGCCTGGTCGGTGCCGACGGCCCCACGCATGCGGGCGCCTACGACATCGCCTTCATCCGCTGCGTGCCCAACATGGCGCTCGCGTGCCCGGCCGACGAGCGCGAGTGCCGCCAGCTTTTGAGCACCGCCTACGCACAGAACCACCCCGTGGCCGTGCGCTACCCGCGCGGCGCGGGCGTGGGGGTGGCGCCCTTGCCAGACCTCGAGGCGCTGCCTTTTGGCAAGGGGGAAGTCCGCCGCCTGCGCCGCGGCCACGCGGGCGAGGCACCCGAGACCGCGCCGCGCATCGCCATCCTCGCGTTCGGCACGCTGCTGTACCCGGCGCTACAGGCCGCCGAGGCGCTGGACGCCACCGTGGTCAACATGCGCTGGGCCAAGCCGCTCGACGAGGAATTGCTGCTCGAAGTCGCCGCGAGCCACGACGCGCTTGTGACTGTGGAAGAAGGCACCATCATGGGCGGCGCGGGCAGCGCCATCACCGAGGCGCTGAACGCCGCGGGTATGCTGCGGCCCGTGCTGCAGCTGGGCCTGCCCGACCGCTTCATCGAGCATGGCGACCCGGCCAGGCTGCTTGCGCTGCAGGGGCTCGATGCGGCTGGCATTGAGCGCAGCGTGCGGGAGCGCTTCGACCTGCCTGCGCAGGTGTGAAGGTGGAATGCCATGCACGCTGCCTCGGGGTGAAAACAGGGGTTTTCCCGTAATCGGTATGGGCAGCATATTTTTACAATGAACGCTTCGGGGGCTGGCGCGCGGCGTGCAGCCCATGTTTTTACTCAGGAGAAAACCCATGGATCGTCGTTCCTTGATCAAAAATGCCGGCATCGCTGGCGTGCTGGCTGCAGGCGCAGCGCCGGCAGTGCATGCCCAGGCGGCAGTGCGCTGGCGCATGGCGTCGAGCTTCCCGAAGTCGCTCGACACCATCTTCGGCAGCGCGGAGAAGTTTTCGCAAACCGTCAAGGAACTCTCGGGCGGCAAGTTCGAGGTTTCCGTGCACCCGGCGGGCGAACTGATGCCGGCGTTCGGCGTGGTCGATGCGCTTGAAAAAGACACGATCGAAATGGCGCAGACGGCCGCGTACTACTTCGCCGGCAAGGACCCCATCTTTTCGATGAGCTGTGCCGTGCCCTTTGGCCTGACCACGCTGCAGATGAGCGCCTGGAAAGACCACGGCAACGGCCGCAAGCTGCTCGATGCGTTCTTTGCCAAATACAACTTCCGCACCATGAGCGCCGGCAACACCACCACGCAGATGGGCGGCTGGTACCGCAAGGAAATCAAGACACCGGCAGACCTCAAGGGGCTCAAGATGCGCCTGGGCGGCGGCATCTTTGGCGAAGCCATGGCCAAGCTGGGCGTGGTGTCGCAAAGCATGCCCGCAGGCGATGTCTATCAGGCGCTCGAAAAGGGCACTCTCGACGCGACCGAATTCGTCGGCCCCTACGACGATGAAAAGCTGGGCTTCAACAAGGTCGCGCCTTTCTACTACTACCCCGGCTGGTGGGAAGGCAGCGCCGACCTGGAGTTCTTCATCAACAACAAGGCCTTCGAAAAGCTCTCGGCCGAAAACAAGGCCATCGTCAAGGCGGCCGGTGCCGTCGCAGCGGCGGACATGACCGCCAAGTACGGCGCCCTGAACCCGCAGGCGCTCAAGCGTCTGGTGGCCGGCGGCACCAAGCTCAAGATGTTCCCCAAGCCAGTCATGGACGCAGGCTTCAAGGCTTCCATGGAGGTCTATGAGGAGCACCGTGCCAAGTCGCCCGAATTCAAGAAAATCTACGATGACATGCGCGCCTTCCAGCGCGATCAGATTCTGTGGAACCGCTTCTCGGAGTTCCCGTACAACCAGTACATGAACACCGTCAAAATCTGAGGCCGCCTCAATAGCGGCTGGGGGCTCATCTCCAGCCGCTGCGCAACAAAAAAGCCGCGACGGATCGCGGCTTTTTTGTGTCCAAAACCACCGAGCGCTATTTCTTTTTCAGCGCATCGTTCATGGCCTTCATGGGGTCTTCGCCTTCTGCACCATAGCCCTGTGCATCGGGCGGGCTGGGCTCGGTGGGGCTTGCGGCGTCGGGTGCCGGCGCACCCTGGCTGGCGGCATCCATATCGGGCATGACGGCGGCGTCGTCGCCCGTGCCGTAGCCGCTGCTGCCTTCCAGGCTCTCGCGCATTTCGGCGCCCACGGCGTCCATATCGACCTTGACCTGCGCGTCCAGGCTGCCCGTCACGAGGCCAGGGAAGGCGATCAGCACGCCCACCATCACCAGCTGCATCAGCACGAAGGGGATCGCGCCCTTGTAGATCTGCATGGTGGTCACGGGCTCCACGCGCTTGCCGGTCACCTTGTCTATATAGGACTTTTCGGGCGCCACCGAACGCAGGAAGAACAGCGCAAAGCCGAAGGGCGGGTGCATGAACGAGGTCTGCATGTTCACCGCGAGCAGCACGCCAAACCAGATCAGGTCTATACCCAGCTTGTCCGCCACCGGCCCGAGCAGCGGCACGACGATGAAAGACAGCTCGAAATAGTCGAGAAAGAACGCGAGGAAAAACACCACGACGTTCGCGAAGATCAGAAAGCCGATCTGTCCGCCGGGCAGGTCGCTCAGCAGCTCCTCCACCCACTTGTGCCCGTCGGCGGCCTGGAACACCATGCTGAACACGGTGGAGCCGATCAGGATGAACATCACGAACGAAGCCAGTTTGGTGGTCGATAGCAGTCCCTGCTTGAGCAAAGTCCAGCTCATGCGCCCGCGCAGCGCGGCCATGATCAGCGCGCCCACCGCGCCCATGGCGCCGCCTTCGGTGGGCGTGGCCACGCCCAGAAAGATGGTGCCCAGCACGAGGAAGATCAGCAGCAGCGGCGGAATCAGCACGAAGGTCACGCGCTCGGCTAGGCGCGACAGCAGGCCGAGTTTGAGCACGCGGTTGATCAGGGCGATCAGCCAGGCCACGAACACGCCGCCGCACATCGCGACCACGACTTTCTCGTCGGTGGGCACGGCATCGACCGCCTGGCCCTGCCACCAAGTGTGCAACTGGGGCATGTAGTGCGCCATGGCCCCCGCCACCGCTGCCGAGATGGCGAGCACCACGAACAGCGAGGGGTAGCCGCTGCTGCCGTTGGGTTCGCGGTAGGTGCGCGCCTCGGGCGGCAGCGCGGGCACCATCGCGGGGCGGAAGATGGCCAGACCCACCACGAACAGCACGTACATGCCCACCAGGATGAAGGCTGGAATGAAGGCGCCCTTGTACATATCGCCCACGCTGCGGCCCAACTGATCGGCCATGATGATCAGCACCAGCGACGGCGGGAGGATCTGCGCGAGCGTGCCCGAGGCCGCGATCACCCCCGCCGAGACCGGACGGTTGTAGCCGTAGCGCAGCATGATGGGCAGCGAGATCAGGCCCATGGAGATGACCGATGCCGCGACCACGCCCGTGGTGGCCGCGAGCAGCGCGCCGACGAAGATCACGGCCAGCGCGAGCCCGCCGCGAACAGGGCCGAACACCTGCCCCACCGTGTCGAGCAAGTCCTCGGCCATGCCGCTGCGCTCCAGAATCAGGCCCATGAACGTGAAAAAGGGCACGGCCAGCAGCGTGTCGTTGGCCATGATGCCGATCAGGCGCTGCGGCAGCCAGGCGACGATGGAGGCCGGAAACACCCCGAGCTCTATGCCTATGAGCCCGAAAAACAGGCCGCAGGCCCCGAGGCTGAAGGCCACGGGAAAGCCCAGCAGCAAAAAGAGAATCAGCCCCGCAAACATGAAGGGGGCGAAGTTGGCGGTCAACAATTCCATGGTGGTGGCTCCTGCCGGTGTTCAGCGAGCGCCGCCGGCAGCGGGCGCGGTGTCTTTGTTCTGGGTGGCGCGCAGCAGCTCTTCGGTGAGCTCTTCCTCGGCGGATTTCTCGCCCACGCGCCCCATCGGATCGGGCCCCTGGCCGCGCAGGTAGGCAATGCGCTTGATCAGCTCCGACCAGCCTTGCAAGAGCAGCAAGGCAAAGCCCACGGGCAGCGCGAGCCACACGGGCCAGCGCACCAGGCCGCCGGCGTTGGCCGACATTTCGCCCGACTGGAATTTTTCGATCACCATAGGGATGTTGAGGTACAGCACCACGATGCACAGCGGCGTGAGGAAAAAGGCGAAGCCCAGAATGTCTATCCACACCTGCACCTTCTTGGGCAGGCGGCTGTTGAGCACGTCGATGCGCACATGTTCGCGCTGCAGCAGCGTGTAGCCCGCGGCCACCAGAAACGACCAGGCAAACAGGTACCACTGCACCTCGAGCCAGGCGTTGGAGCTGTAGTTGAACGTCTTGCGCACCACCGCGTTGCCTGCGCTGATGAGGGTGGCGGCAAAAATCAGCCAGATGGCGTATTTGCCGACCTGGGCGTTGAGCCAGTCGATCGCTTTGGATAATTTGAGCAATGCCTGCATGCTGTCTCCTTGGTAAGGTGCCAGTCGCGTGATCGACCCAGGGATACATGGATCGGCGAACAAAATTTGACAAACCCGCCATTGTACGAAGCACTGTACGCCCCCAGCGGGGGGCGCTGTGGTGGTGTTATCCCTGAGGATGCGCGTGTCTGCCGGCTCGTGCGGCTGAGCAGGCGGGTTCACTCGTGGCGGGCTCACTCGTCGTCGCCGCGGTGACTGCTGCGCCAGATCGCGCGCACGAGCCACAGGCCGCAGACCACGGCTGCCATGAAGCCCAGAAAGCCGAAGGCCGGCAGCCCGAACAGCGTGGGGCCGCCCTGCACGGTCATGACGATGGAAGAGCCGACGATCAGCGCGGCGATCACCAGCGCCATGGCCAGGCGGTTGGCCGAGCGGTCGATCTGGTCGCCCACGCGCTTGAGGTGCGCGACCTCCACGTTCACCTGCACGCGCCCGCGCCGCGCGTTGCGCAGCAGCCGCGTGAGGTCGTCTGGCAGGTGCTCCAGCGTGGCCAGGCTGCGGCGCAGCATCTGCCAGGCGCGCCGGCCCACGGCGCGCGGCGTGTAGCGGGCCCGCGCCACCTGTTGCAGCAGCGGTTCGGCCTCGGCTGCCATGTGGAAGTCGGGGTCGAGGCTGCGGCCCATGCCCTCTAGCGTGATGAAGGCCTTGATCAGCAGCGCCAGATCGGACGGCAGGCCCAGCCGGTGCGTGCGCAGGATCGCGGTGACGTCGGTGAGCATCTGCGCGAGGCTCAGCTGCGCGAGCGGCACGTTTTGGTACTGATCGACGAAAGCCTCGATCTCGGTCTCGAGCTGCGCCAGGCTCACCGTGTTCGCGTTGCTCGTCCAGTCGAGCAAGACCTCGGCCACCGTGGGCGGCTGCGGCTCTACGAGGCCCAGCAACAGGTGCAGCAGCTCGTCGCGCCGGCGCTGCGAGAGCCGCCCGACCATGCCGAAGTCGATGAAGGCGATGCGGTTGCCGGGCAGGTAGAACACGTTGCCGGGGTGCGGATCGGCGTGGAAAAAGCCGTCCTCGACGATGGTCTTGAGCACCGCAAGCGCGCCGCGGCGCGCGAGCAACTGGCGGTCGAAGCCGGCCTCGGGCGTGAGCCGATCGAGCGCGCTGCCGGGCACGCCCGCGATGAAGTCCTGCACGTTGATGCGCTCGCCGGTGTAGCGCCAGTGCACGCGCGGGATCAGGATGTAGGGCAGCGCCGCGAGATTGGCCGCGATGCGCTCTGCGTTGCGACATTCGGCTGCGAGGTCGAGCTCATGCCGCAGCGAACGCGCGAACTCGCGCACCAGCTCCTGCGGGTGAAAGGGCCTGAGGTGGGGCAGCTCGGTTTCGGCGAGCGCGGCCAGACGCTGCAGCAGGCGCAAGTCGGCTTCGATGACCTCGGCGATGCCGGGGCGGCGGATCTTGACCACGACCTCGGTGCCGTCGTGCAATTGCGCACGATGCACCTGCGCGATCGACGCGGCGGCGAGCGGCTCGGGGTCGAAGTGTGCGAACACTTCCTCGGGCTCGCCGCCCAGGTCGGCGCGCAGCTGCGGGCGCAGCGCATCCAGCGGCAGCGCGGGCACGTTGCTGTGCAGTTTTTCGAATTCGGCGATCCACGGCGGGCTGAACAAATCGGCGCGGCCTGCGAGGATCTGCCCGAACTTGACGAAGGTCGGCCCCAGCTCCTCGAGCGCCAGGCGCACCTGCACGGGCGGCTCGAGCCGCGCCAGGTCCGTGGGCGGGTGCCAGTGCAGCCGGGCACCGGCGCGCTCGAGCGTGCCCGCCAGCCCGAGCCGGCGCACCGTGTCGCCAAAACCGTGGCGCACCAGCACGCCCAGGATTTCTCTGAGGCGTCCCAGATCACGTGCGGCTTCCAGGGTTTCTAGCAGCATGGCGGAAGAGATCGGCGTGTGGCCGCGCTGAAAAATGAGTGATTTCGGCCCTTTGTGCCCGTATTATCTGCGTGAAAAGCTATCATAAATATAGTATCAGGCGACAATGGGCCCGGCCCGGCCATCTTCGACCACGAAGCGTGCTTGGGTGCTGATGCCGCTGTCCGCGTCCATCGCATCGCCCAGCACGCGCAGCGAGGTCGTCCAGCGTGCGGGGGTGATTTCGGCCAGCCCGTAGCCGCGCTGCTCGCAGCGCGCGAACAGCACGTGCGGGTTGTGGCGCGCGATCGCGTCCACCCGGGCCTGCGTGGTGCCGCTGCGCGAGCTGATCGAAGTGCCGCAGAACTCGCTCGCCAGCACGCGCGGCGCAGTACGAGCACCGGGCGCCGCGTCCTCCAGCACCTGGCACACGTAGTTCTGGTGGATGTCGCCGCCCAGCAGCACGGTGTTGCGCGGCGCATGGCAGGCGATCGATTGCAGCAGGCGCGCGCGTGCCGCCGGATAGCCGTCCCAGCCGTCGGTGGACTGCAGGCCCGAGGGGTAGCGGCGCGGCGAAAACAGCGTCTGCTGCGCGATCACGCTCCACTGCGTGTGCCCGCGCTGCGCATCAGCCGCGAGCCCGGCGTCCAGCCAGCGCTCCTGCGCCGTGCCCAGCAGGCTGCGCTGCGGGTCGGAGAGTTCGGGGCAATCCGCGGGCCGCACGGCGCCCGCGCTGCGTGTGCCCGGCTTGCGGCAGGCCTGCCAGTGGCGGTACTGGCGGTTGTCGAGCAGGTGCAGCTGCGCAAGCCGGCCCCAGCGCAGGCGGCGGTAGATCTGCAGCGAAGAAAATTCCGAGGCCAACATGCTCGCGGCGCGCAGCGGCATGTTTTCGTAAAACGCCTGCCAGCCGGCGTTGCGCTGCGCCATGAAGGCGGCGGACGCATCTGGGCCGCCTTGGTCGGCTGCGTAGTCGTTTTGCACTTCGTGGTCGTCCCAGACCACGGCCCAGGGGCAGGCAGCGTGCGCCGCCTGCAGCGCCGGGTCGCTTTTGTGCAGCGCGTAGCGCGCGCGGTAGTCGGCCAGGGTGCGCGCCCGCGGCAGCGCGTGCACCCGGGCGAGCCCGGTGCTGTCCGGGGCGATGGCGTTTTCGTAGATGTAGTCGCCCAGGAACAGCACCAGGTCGGGCGCGTCGGCGCAGACGTGCCGCCAGGCGGCGTAGTGCCCGTCCTCCCAGCGTTGGCAGGACGCAAACGCCAGGCGCAAGGCCGTGGGCAACTGCGCTTCGGTGGGCGCGGTGCACGTGCGGCCCGCGGCGCTCACGGCATCGCCGAGCATGAAGCGGTAGTAATACCAGCGATCAGCCTGCAAGCCCTGCAGTTCCACGTGCACACTGTGGCCGAGTGCAGGCCAGGCCTGCGCCTGCCCGCGCTGCACGATGCGCCTGAAGGCCGTGTCGTGCGCGAGTTCCCAGTGCACGGTGAGCGGCCCCTGCAGGGCATCGGGCTCTGCACCAGGGTCGGGCAGGATGCGCGTCCACAGCACCATGCCATCGGCCGTGGGCTCGCCGCTGGCCACGCCCAGGCGAAAAGGGTCGTGCCGCAGCGCCGGGTCTCGGCTCCAGGCCCAGCGCGGCAGGGTAGCGGCCGTGGCAGCCAGGCTTGCGTACTGCAAGAAAGTGCGGCGGTGCAGGTCCATGGGTAGCTCCTTTCGTGCGGCTTCCACTGGAGAGGCCGGCATTCAGCAACTCAGGCCGCCACGACGCGATTCTTGCCCGCGCGCTTGGCCAGGTACATGGCGGCGTCGGCGCGCAGCAGGGCCTCGGTGCTGGTCTCCGTGTCCTGCAATTGCACCACGCCCGCGCTGAACGTGATCAGCACCTTCTCCTTGCCTTGCAGGAAAAGCCGCGTGGACAGTTCGCGCTGCAAGCGCTTCATGGCCGCGACGCCGCTTTCCAGCGCAGTGTCGGGCAGCAGCAGCACGAATTCCTCGCCGCCGTAGCGGGCCAGCAAGTCCTGCGGGCGCATGACAGCGCGCGCCACCTCGGCCAGATGCACCAGCGCGGCATCGCCGCTCACATGGCCCAGGCGGTCGTTGAGTTCCTTGAAATTGTCGAGGTCCAGCAGCGCCAGGCACAGCGGCGCGCCGATGCGGCGCGCGCGCGCGATTTCACGCTCCATGGCTTCGTCGAGGCCCTTGCGGTTGAGCGCGCCGGTGAGCGGATCGTGGCGCGCCTGGGCGCTGACTTGCTCGAGCTCCTCTTGCAGGCGCAGGATTTCTTCCTGGCGCTGCTCGGTGCGGGTGCGCAACTCTTGCAGTTCGGCGTGCATCAGGCGGCTGTCCAGCGCCATGTTGCGGGTCGCCTGCATGGCCTCCTGCAGCACCGGCGCAATCTCTTCGAGCGTCGTCGCCTGGCCGATTTGTGTCGCACAGCGTTCCATGGTCTCGTGGTAGG